>CADEER010000060.1:22528-27758 GCA_902826395.1 uncultured bacterium | reverse complement strand
TCGTGTACGGGTACGCGTACGAGTACGTGTACGGGAGAAAATCGACAGTCCCGTATGGACGGGGAGGGAGGTCCAGATCATTGGGCGCGATGCTCACGGCAAAGGGTAGGGCGGGCCTTGGCCCGCCGCGCCGATCTGCGAGGCGGGCCAAGGCTCGCCTTACGGCACTCCGGTCAATGCGATCCGTCGATTTGACCGGTGGTGGGGCAGCCTCTAGCTTGGCGCGATTCTCATCCGAGGAGGGGGCGATGATCGGAAGGCGTTTGGGAGTACTTCTGCTGGCGGGGTTGGTGTTCGCCGGCTGCAGCAGCAGCGACGACGACGAGAACGAGGTCGCGGTCAATGCCTCGAGCCAGTGCGGCGTCGACAAGCTCGACGCGCTCGCCGACTACTGCGGCGCGTACTTCGCCGAGGACGCGAGCGCCGCGGACCTGGCGCAGGCGGGTGCCGATCTCGGCGCGGCTCTGAGCGCCGCCGAGAGCGCCGCCGCCTCGCAGGATCTACCCTGCGACGACCTCGCCCTCTCGGCGGAAGACGCCGAAGAGATCATCGCCGCGACGCGCGACGTGCTGGCTGCCGCCGTCGGCGGGCAGCCGAACGGCACCGACTGCGCGGGGCGCTTCTTCGATGCGGCGGCTGACATGTGCGAGACGTCGCTCGACGCCGAGGCCCGCTACTATCTGGATCAAGAGCAAGGTTCCGCCGCCGGGACGCGCAACGAGCAGCGCGAGTCGGCGCGTGCCGACTTCCTGGCTCGCTCGGACGCAACGCTCGCCGACGGTTGTGTCGAAGGCGACGAGGAGGACATCGAGGCAGTGTCGAACTCGGCGCGCGCGCAGCTCGACGCTTTGATCGACGAGCTGGCGCTGAAAAGCGTCAGCGCCGGCAACCTCGACGCCTCGCAGTACATCACGCTGTCGCCGACCGGCACCGTGCAGTACGAAGGGCGGGGCTACACGCCGGTGTGCATGAACGGCTCGCCGTATCACTTCTTCGCCAAGCGCGGCACGGTCAACAAACTGGTCATGTACTACCAGGGCGGCGGAGCCTGCTGGGAGAAGCTGACCTGCTCGGTGCCGGCGTGCGACACCAACGTCGATCCGGAGGGCGGCGACAATCCGAACGGCCGCACCGGCGGCTTCGCCGACGCGACCGACAACCGCAACCCGTTCCGCAATTGGCACGTCGTCGTCGTTTCGTACTGCGGCTGCGACGTCCACTTCGGCGACGCCGAACAGGACTACGTCAGCGGCCCGGGCGATCCCGCTCCTCTGCACGTCGAGCACCGCGGCTACCACAACGCCAAAGTCGCGGAGAAGTGGGCGCGCGAACACTTCCTGGCGCCCGACGAAGTGTTCGTCACGGGATCCAGCGCCGGGGCGTACGGGGCGTGGTTCCACGCGCCGCTGCTGCACGACGTATGGCCGAACGCGAACTTCCACGTCTTCGCCGACGCCGGCAACGGCGTCATCACGCAGGACTTCCTCGAGAGCTCGTTCCCCAACTGGAACTTCGAGGCGAATCTGCCGGCCGACATCCCGGCGATCCAGGAGGTTCTCGACTCCGGCACTGGCATCCCCGGCTACACGGAAGTCGTGGCCGACGAGTTCCCGGACACCAACTGGGCGCACTACACCACCGCCTACGACGGCGGATCCGGCGGCCAGACCGGCTTCTACAACATCATGCTCAACGACAACGATCCGATCGCCGCGCTGAGCTGGTGGGAGGGCAGTTGTCAGTTCAACGAAGACATGCGCGAGCAGGCGATCGACACGTCGGCCGCCGTACCCGACAACTACCGCTACTACATCGGCACCGGCTCGCGGCACACCATCTGGGGCTCGGACAAGGTGTACGGCGTCGAGGACCCGAACGCGCGGCCGACTGAGCAGAAGATCACCACCGACGTGAACGTCGTTACGTGGGTGAATGCGATGCTCGCCAGCGATTCGAGCAACCCCAATCCGGCGTGGTCCAACTTCGAGTGCGAGGACTGCGGCCTGGTACTGCCGGGCGACCCGCAGCCCAACCCGCCGGTGGCGCCGTTCGTCCAGGACGGTGACGACCTCGTCATCGACTGCGAGTAATTTTTCACCACGGAGACCCGGAGACACAGATGGATGCTCTGTGTCTCCGGGTCATCCGGGAGTTTACTGGGGATCTTGAATGAAGTTGGACGGGATCGAGAATAAGGTCGCTGTCGTCACCGGCGCCGGGGGCGGCATCGGCGAGGCGTACGCCAAGGGATTGGCGGAGCAGGGCGCCGCGGTCGTCGTCGCCGAGATCGCCGCCGCCAACGGCGAGCGGGTTGCCAAGGAGATTCGCGAGGCCGGCGGTCGGGCGATGTTCGTCGAGACGGATGTCGGCTCTGAAGCGTCGACGCTGGCGATGGCCGAGCGCGCCGCGGCCGAGTTCGGCGGCATCGATTTCCTGGTCAACAACGCCGCCATCTTCGGCACCATGAAGATGGATTCGATGCTCAAGGTGGAGTGGGACTACTACCAGCGGTTCATGAACGTGAACCTCAACGGCGCTCTGCTCTGCACGCGCGCCTGCTACCGCTCGATGCAGAAGCGCGGCGGCGGTGCGATCGTCAATCAGTCGTCGACGGCGGCGTGGATGGGCGTCGGCTACTACGGATTGGCAAAGCACGCGATCAACGGCCTGACCCACTCGCTGGCGCGCGAGCTCGGCCCGCGCGGCATCCGCGTCAACGCGATCGCGCCCGGCCCGACCGAAACCGCCGCGCTGCGCAGCACCGCCGGCGATTACGCCGAAGAGATGGTCAAACAATTCCCGCTGCGCCGCGTAGGCAAGCCGGCCGACATGGTAGCCATGTGCCTCTTCCTACTCTCCGACAACGCCAGCTGGATCACCGCCCAGGTAGTCAACGTAGACGGCGGCCAGATCGCCAGGCTGTAGTTGTCCTTGCAGTCCCTGCAGTCCCTTATGTCCTCCCGCCCCCACGAATCCCCATGACACCCCCCCTCACCATCGTCGGCGCAGTCGGCTCCCCCTACAGCCGCAAGCTGCGCGCCATCCTGCGCTACCGCCGCATCCCCTACGCCTGGGTCAACCAGGGATCGCCCGAGGCGGCCCGCCTGCCGAAGCCGCGCGTCGAGCTGCTGCCGCAACTGATCCGCGACGGCGAGGCGCAGACCGACACGACGCCGCTGATCCGCGAGCTCGAGCGGTCTTACAGCGGCCGCGCCGTGGTGCCGCCCGATGCGGCGGTCGCGTTTCTCGACGCGCTGATCGAAGACTACGCCGACGAGTGGCTGACCAAGTGCATGTTCCACTACCGGTGGGCACACGCCGCCGACATCGCCAAGGCGTCGGCGATCTTGCCGCGCTGGTTCGCCACCGATCTGCCGGAGGCTGCTGCGGTCGCGGCCGGCGAGAAGTTTGCCCGCCGGCAAATCGATCGCTTGTGGGTGGTCGGGTCGAACGACACCACCGCATCGCTGATCGAGGACAGCTACTCGCGCTTGCTGACGTTGCTCGACGCGCGGCTCTCCGAGTCGCGCTTCGTGATGGGCGCCCGGCCGGGTGTCAGCGACTTCGGCCTGTACGGCCAACTGACGCAGCTCGCCGGCTTCGATCCGACGCCGGCGGCGCTGGCGCTTGCGCAAGCGCCGCGGGTGACGGCGTGGGTCGATGTCGTCGAGGATCTGTCCGGTATCGAGCCCACCGAAGACGGATGGATGACGCGCGACGCGGTAGCGCCGACGTTTCGCGCCCTCGTCGCCGAAGCCGGCCGCGTGTACGTGCCGTTCCTGCTCGCCAACGCCGCGGCGCTGGAGAGCGGCGCCGAGCGCGTCGAGTGCGAGATCGACGGCCGGGCGTGGGTGCAGAAGCCGTTTCCGTATCAGGGCAAGTGTCTGGCGTGGCTGCGCCGCGATTACGGCGCACTCGCCGCCGGCGATCGCGCGGCGGTCGACGCGGTGCTGCGGGGCACGGGCTGCGAGCGGCTGTTCGCGTGACGGTGCGCCGATGAGCGCCAAGGGAATGGTCACGGGGAGTCTCACGGGCCTGCTCACCAGCGGCGGGTTGCGCCGCGCGCGCCGCGGTCTCGCCGAGGTGCGCCGCCGAGCGCGCCGCGCTCCGCTCGAGGTCCACTACTTCCATCAAGTCGACGACCCGTACGGCCAGCTCGCGGCGCAACGGCTGCCGGACTTCGCCGCGCGCTACGACATCGACCTCGTACCGCATCTCGCCGGGCCGCCGCCCGACGACGCGGCGCCGGAGCGCGAGCGGCTTGCAGCGTTTGCGCGCAAGGACGCGGCCGACATCGCGCCGGCATACGGCCTGGCGTTCTCTCATCGCGAACAGCCGCCCGACCCCGAGCACGTCGCGCTCGCGCAGCGCATTCTCGCGGCGGCCGATCGCGATCAGTTCGTCGCCCGCGCGGCCGCGGTCGGCGACGCGCTGTGGGCCGGCGACGGCGAACGGCTGCGCACGCACGCGGCGGCGATGCCACCGGTCGATGCCGCGGTGGCGGCCGAGCGGATCGCGGCCGGCACGGCGCGCCGCGCCGAGCTCGGGCACTACAGCGGCGCCATGTTCTACTGCGAGCCCGAGTGGTACTGGGGCGTCGATCGCCTGCACTACCTGGAAGCGCGGCTCGCGGGGCTCGGCCGCGATCGCATCGGCGGCGCGCCGCTGACGGCGCGGCGCGAGCTGGTGGCGATGCCGTCTTCGCCGACCGACGTCGGGTTGAAGCTGCACTTCTACATGTCGCTGCGCAGTCCGTACTCGGCGATCGCGATGCGCCGCGTGTTGGCGCTCGGCGATCGCTATCCGATCGAAGTGGTCCTCAAGCCGGTGCTGCCGATGGTCATGCGCGGGCTGCCGGTGCCGCCCGCCAAGCGGATCTACATCGTGCTCGACACCAAGCGCGAGGCGGAGGCGGCCGGGGTGCCGTTCGGCCGCATCTGCGATCCCGTCGGCGAGCCGGTCGAGCGCGGCTTCTCCCTCTATCGCTGGGCGCGCGACAACAAGCGCGCCGGCGAATATCTCACCGCGTTTCTCGAGTCGGTGTTCGCCGAGGGTGTCGACGCCGGCACCGAAGACGGGCTGCGCCAGATCGTCGAGCGCGCCGGACTCGACTGGGAGCCGGCGCAGGCGCATCGCGAGAAGGACGCGTGGCGCGCCGAGCTCGAGACCAACCGCCGCGAGCTGTTCGACCACGGCTTGTGGGGAGTCCCGAGCTTCCGCCTGAGCGGCG
>CADEER010000060.1:21351-22428 GCA_902826395.1 uncultured bacterium | reverse complement strand
TACAGCAGCTCCTCCAACTCCGTCTGCTGCGAGCCGGCGGGCATGTGGACGATGGTGCCGTCGCGGCCGATGGCGACTGGTCCGTCGTAGACGGCGTCGACGCCGTCGAGGAAGACCGATCGCAGCGGCGCCAGCGGCAGCGGCGGCACGATGTGGTAGAAGAGCAGGAAGCCGACGCCGGCGGCGCGCGCGATCTCGGCCGCCTCGACCGGCGAGGTGTGGTAGTCGACGATGTCGACGGTGATCTTCTCGATGTTCGCCTTGCCGGCCGCCGCCGCGCCGCGTGTCATCACCCCGACCAGAGCCGGCGACAGCGCTTCGTGGACCAGCAGGTCGACGCCTTGCGACAGGCCCTGCAGATTCGCCGACTTCTTCGTGTCGCCGCTGATCACCACCGATCTGCCCTTGTAGTCGAAGCGATAGGCGACCGCGGGTGCGACGGGCGCGTGATCGATGGCCAACGCCGACACCTTGAGGTCGCCGCCTTCGAATAGCGTCGCGAGGGTGCCGTCGGGTGGAATGGCGAAGGGCATGGCGGCGCCGCCGGCGCCGGTCGGCGGTACGATGTCGGCGCCGTGGTGCGCGACGCGATAGCCGGCATCCTGCGTGTAGGCCTCGTTGAAGCCGGCGACGACGCGTTCGACTCCCGGCGGGCCGTGGATCGGCAGCGGGTTCGCGTGGGCGCCATTGACCCAGCGCTGCAGCATCAGCTCGCCCATGCCGTCGATGTGATCGGAATGGAAGTGGGTGAGCAGCAGCGCCTCGATGCGGCCCTGCGGCATTCGCATGCGCGACAATACGCGCGACGCGCCGGCGCCGGAGTCGACGATGAACAATCGGTCGCCGGCGGTTACCGCGACGCAGGGCCCCGACCTCTCGGGGTCGGGCAGCGGCGAGCCGGCGCCGCAGAGCGCCACGTGCAGGCCGTCGGGCAGCTCGTCGAGCAGCGTTCGCTCCAGGTTCCGCGCCACGGTGCGTTCCATCAGCCGCATGGCGATCCGCTCGCGGAACAGCCAGGCGAGAGCGGCGATGAACAGCGCGAAGAGCAAGAGGCCGGTGGCGATTCGCTTCATGGGG
>CADEER010000060.1:0-21251 GCA_902826395.1 uncultured bacterium | reverse complement strand
GGCACGTCGACGCGCACCGACGTCGACTTCATCTTCGGCGACGAGAATCTGGGGCCGGAACCGACCGCGACAGCCACGGCCGCGGCGACCGAAACGCCGACAGACACTCCGCCGCCGACCTCGACGGCGAGCGCATCGCCGACCCCGACTGAGCCGGAAGCATCGCCGACGCCGGATGGAAGCTGCGGCGGCGACTGCAACGGCGACGGACGCGTGTTGATCAACGAGCTCATCGTCGTGGTGCGTATCGGGCTCCGCCAGAGCGCGCTCGACGCTTGTACGAGCGCCGACACCAGCGGCGACGGAGTCGTGGCGATCGGCGAGATGATTGCCGCGGTGCGCCGCAGCCTGGATGGCTGCTGAATCGGGGACTGCAGGGACCGCGGCTCTAGCTATTGCGGTGTCGCAGGCGGGCGCGGGTCATCGCTTCGCGGAGGCCGCCGGTTTCCGTGAGGCGCGCTCGAGGGCGCGGATCTGGCGGTCGAGCAGGAAGCTGGTGACCCGTACGAGGCCGATGATGACGTTGGCGGCGACGACGGGGTCGGGGTGCTCGATGCCCTTGCGGAATGTTTCGTAGGTGGCGTTGCGGACCTTGTTGAGCTCGCGCAGCCGCTTGGCCATGGCGTGGTTGGGCGGCCACTCGGCGCCGCCGCGGGTTCGCAAAAAATCGCGATAGTCGGCGAGCAATTCCTCCAGGCTGGCCCGTGCGACGTTGGTCAGCTTGATCTCCATCTCCTTGGAAGTCCCGGAGGCCATGCTGCCTTCGACGATGTTTTGCTTGCCGGAGCGCGCGGCCTGGATCATCTGGTCGCGCGTGCGATCGCGGCGATCCAGGAAGCGATCACAGAAGTGAACGGTGGCGTCGTAGACGATCTCGGCCTTTTGGTAGGACACGAGATTTTTGTAGCCGCCGTGCTTGGGGATGAAGGACATAAAGGACTGCAACGACATAAGGGACGGTCCTTGCTGTCCTTGCAGTCCTTTATGTCATCTGTCTTTGAGTAAAGTAGCAACCAGTCCCCGCTCTTGCAACCAATCCCCTGTCTCGCGACTATCCCGCCATGAAAATCGCGATCGTGCCGATCAACGTCGGCGTCTCCAGCATCGACCACATGCTCCGCCTTGCGACTACCGCCGAGAGCCTCGGCTTCGAATCGGTGTGGACCTTCGAGCACGTCATCGTGCCGGTCGACTACCAATCGAAGTATCCGTACAGCTTCGACGGCAAGATGGGGGCGACGCCGGAGACCAACTTCGTCGATCCGCTGATTGCGCTGGCGGCGGTGGCGGCGGTGACCAAGACGCTGCGGCTCGGCACCGGAGTGAACATCCTGCCGCAGGCCAATCCGCTCTACCTCGCCAAGCAAGCGGCCAGCCTCGATTTCGTGTCGGGCGGGCGATTCATGCTCGGTCTCGGCATCGGCTGGCTCGCGGAAGAGTTCGCGGCGCTCGGTAAACCGTTCGAGAAACGCGGCCCGCGCTTCAACGACTACGTCGAGGCGATGCGCAAGGTGTGGTCGGGCGACGTGGTCGAGCACCAGAGCGAGCATCTGAGCTGGAGCGGCTTCAAGAGCCATCCGACGCCGATCCAGAATCCGTTGCCGTTGGTCATCGGCGGGCACAAGGGACGTGCGTACCAGCGCGTCGCGCGCTACGGGCAGGGTTGGTTCGCGCCGAGCGCCACCTTCGATCAACTCTCCGGGATGATCGGCGATCTCGATGCCGCCTGCGCCGCGGAAGGCCGCGACCGTTCGTCCATCGAGATCAGCACGATGTGGGTGCCGGCGCTGGAGAAGGCCGACGTGATCCCGCGCTACGAGGAGCTCGGGGTGAGCCGGCTGATCGTGCCGCTGCAGTTCCTCGGCGGCGGCAACCCGCTCGATCATCTGAAAACGCTTGCCGACGAAGTTCTCGGCTGAAGCTGCGACGCGGGAGGCTGCGATGTCGGACGAATACAAGATCTTCGGCGCCGAGGTATCGCCCTATTCGGTGAAGGTGCGATCCTACTTCCGCTACAAAAGGATCCCGCATCGGTGGATCGTGCGCGATGCGAGCAGCATGGCCGAGTACCAGAAGTACGCCAGGCTGCCGATCATTCCGGCGGTGGCGACGCCCGAGGGCGAGGCGCTGCAGGATTCGACGCCGATCATCGAGACCGTCGAGGGGCGCGTGCCGGAGCCGACGATCCACCCACCGGGCGGATTGCGCTTTCTCTCCGAGCTGATCGAGGAGTTCGGCGACGAGTGGGGCAACAAGTGGATGTTCCACTACCGTTGGGCACGCGACGAGGATCAGGCTTCGGGGGCGGAACGCATCGCGGCACTGATGGCGTCGGGGGAAGACGAGCGCCGTCAGGTGGCGGCGGTCGTGCGCGAACGCATGGTCGGCCGCGGCTGGGTGATCGGGTCGAACGAGCAGACGGCGCCGATCATCGAGGCGTCGTTCGCCAACGGAGCCGCGCTCTTGGAGCGACATCTCGCCGGCCGCAGCTTTCTCTTCGGTGGCCGCCCGGCGCTGGCCGACTTTGGGTTGTGGGGGCAGGTGTACAACGCGTGGACCGACCCGACGCCCGGCCGACTGTTGCGTGAGAGGCATCCGCGGGTTTGCGCATGGGTGGAGCGGATGCTCGAGCCGCGCGCCGAGGGTGATTTCGAAACGTGGGACGCACTGCAGCCGACCCTGGCGCCGTTTCTCGCCGAAGAGGTCGCGCCGTTTCTGCAGTGGTCGGCGGCCAACGCGCGGGCGCTCGAGTCGGGTGCGGAAGAGATGGAAGTCGATCTGCCCGGGGGGCGGTGGCGGCAGAGCGTCGGCGGTCCGCAGAAGTACCACGCCAAGTCGCTGCGCGAGATCCGCCGCAAGTACGCCGAGCGCGCCGACGACGGAGAGCTGCGCGATGCATTGCGGTCGACCGGCTGCCTCGAGTGGCTCGCGTGAGCGGAGAAGCCGTCTCGTATCTGGTGCACGGCGCCGACGAGTCCTACTACACGGGCAAGCTCGAGGCGTATCTGCGCGCCAAGGGCATCGCGTACGACGTGCGGCCGTTCGGCCCCGCCAGTATGCGCCATTGCGCGCGGCACACTGGCGTCGTGCAGATCCCGCAGGTCGAATGCTCCGACGGGACGTGGCTGGTCGACACGACGCTGATCATCGACTACTTCGAGCGGCGCCAGCCGGAGCCTCGCATCTCGCCCGCGGACCCGGCGACGCGCTTCGTCAGCCTGTTACTCGAAGACTATGCCGACGAGTGGTTGTGGCGTCCGGCGATGCACTATCGCTGGTCGTATCCGGAGACGGCGCGACTGATGAGCGGCTGGCTGGGCCAGCATCTCGCCGAGCTGCCGCTGCCGATGTTCGCGCACAAGTTGTACTGGCGCGTCCGGCAGCGCGGGACGTTCGTGCGGCGCGATGGCGTCGACGGCCGCACGTGGAACGCCACCGAGGCGACGTATCTCTCCACCCTCGATGCCCTGGAGTCGATCTTTCGCCGGCGCCCGTTCGTCATGGGCGAGCGTCCTTGCGAAGCCGATTTCGGATTCTTCGCTTCAATGTTCCGCCATTTCGGTTGCGATCCGACTCCGGCGCGCATCATGCGCAAGCGCGCGCCGGGCGTTTACGAATGGGTGGCGCGGATGTGGAACATAGCGCCGTCGCGCTTCGCGGAGCGTCCGTTGCCGGCCTCGATCGAGACCGATCTGGCGCCGCTGCTCGGCGCCGTCAGTCAGGTGTATCTGCGCTACCTCGAGGTCAACGAAACGGCGTACCTCGCCGAGCGGCAGCAGGCGTCCTACTTCGCGCTCGGCGTCGAGTGGAAGGAGCCGGTGAAGCCGTATCGGGTGTGGTGCCTCGACCGACTGCGCAGTGAGCTCGCCGCGCTCGACGCCGAGGCGCGCAGCCGCGTTGCGGCGGTACTCGAGCCCACCGGCTTCGCGATCCTCGCCAAGCCGCGGGCCGCGCGCGTGCCCGAAGTAGTGCGCGAGCTGCCGATCACGGAGCGGGGCAGGCGCGCCGTCGTCGACAGTTGGTGGCGGCCGCGAGCGGGCGCCGTCCGCTGAAACACGCTCCTACTTGTTGCGGCGCAGGCCGGGAATGCCGATCGGCTGCAGGAACTCGCGAAACACCGCGTCGAAGTTGGCGGCGATTTCGCCAGCGTTCATCGGCCCGTCCTTGTACAACAGCGCCACCGGGCGCGGCTGCTGGAACAGGGTGTAGCCGAAGCCCTTGCGGCCGAAGAGCTGGCCGTTGACGTCGGCGGCGGCGTCGGATGCGAGGAAGGCGATCAACGCGCCGTTGAGCTCGGGATTCATCTCCGGCGGCGGGTTGTCCGGGTCCCATCCGGGGATGGTGCCGGTCATGCGCGTCATGCCGGCCGGCGCGACGGCGTTGACGGTAATGCCGCGGCCCTCCATCTCGACCGCCCACACGAGGGTCAGCCCCATGATGCCGGCCTTGGCGGCGCCGTAGTTGCTCTGTCCGAAGTTGCCGCGCAGCCCGGCGCTCGACGTGATGTTGATCACGCGGCCAAATCCCTGCTCCTTCATGATCGGCAGGGCATGGCGGCCGCAGTTGAACGTACCCTTGAGGTGTACGGCGAGGACGGCGTCGAAGTCTTCTTCGCTCATCTTGGCGATCGAGCGATCGCGCACGATACCGGCGTTGTTGACGAGGATGTCGATGCGGCCGAACGAGCGCACTGCCGTATCGATGATGTTGGCAGCGCCCGCGAAATCCGACACCGAGTCGTAGTTGGGCACGGCCTTGCCGCCGAGCTCTTCGATCTCGCGACATACCTGCGCCGCGGGATCACCTTCGCCGCCGCGCCCGTCGACGGCGCAACCGACGTCGTTGATCACCAGCCGCGCTCCCTCGCGCGCGAGGGCGAGGGCAATTCCCCTGCCGATGCCGCGGCCCGAACCCGTCACCACGGCAACCTTGTTGTCGAGCATCATCACGGCGTCCCTCCACAAATCGAGAAGCGCCGTACCTTCCGCCATCGCAGCCGCTTGTTCAAGCGCGGATAAAGAAACGGCCGCCGAGATTTCTCTCGGCGGCCGCCCAGCCGTCTCTACTCCGGTGGTCTCGAGGGTAGAGAACAACTTCTATGCGCTGGCCGCGCTTTGTTTGAGGGGGGGCGGGCAACCGCCGGGGAAGAGAGACCGGCGGTTGCCCAGGTTTGCTCGCTACCCCGGTGGTCTCGTGAGTAGCGAGCTGGAGAACCCGCGGGCATCGGGTCCTCCGGGGCGTCGTGCCGAGGGAGAATTCGTCTCCCGCGGCGCAATTCAGTTCGTCATGGGGCTCGGCCGCTGCCGGCGCGGCGGATGCCGCCAGCGACGATTCCGACGATCAGGAGAATCAGGAAGAGGCCGATCAACAGTTGGCCGATGTCGGCCGACATGGCGGCGATTCCACCCATTCCGAAGAACGCTGCGATCAGCGCGATTACGAAGAATGTCAAAGCCCATCCCAACATGTCTCATCACCTCCTGCTCATCTTAATGAAGCGACAACCGTGCCAAGACCCGGTGAGCTCAATCGACTTCGGGATTGGGACGTTCGGGCGATCGGGAGCCTGGCAACCTTACAGGGGATTCGCAGAACTACCGGGACGCCGAGTCAGGGGGTCAAAATGCGAGAGGCGCGAGACAATCGTCTCGCGCCTCTCATCAACACGCCGTGGCGTGTTGCTCGTTGCTCGCCTCGACCTTCCACAGTTCCACACCACACCACCGGGGAACGAGACGATCCCGACTCTGCGACATCTCTCCACACCGCTCAGCCACCACCTCGATGTCGCTTCGCCGAGTGCTCGGGTGCGACTCCCGTCGGGGAACCGCACGGTGTCGTGGGCTGGCTATACGGAGCTGGCCCAGCGGTCGAGCTCGGCCTCCGCCTTGTCGCGCGCGATGCCGTGCCGCTCCTGGATCTTGCCGACCAACTGGTCCTTCTTGCCGGCGACGACATCGAGATCGTCGTCGGTCAGCTTGCCCCACTTCTCCTTCACCTTGCCGCGAAACTGCTTCCAATTGCCTTCGATACGATCCCAGTTCATGAGCTGACTCCTTTGTGTCGTGGGTAAGGGCGAGGGCGGCGCGTGCGGCGCCGCCCTCGCTGGTTGAGAAGCTTGCCGGGTGACGTCACCGAGGTGACGCTCAGCCCTTGGGCTGCACCCGGATCTCGTTCTTCACGGCGCGCACTCCGTCGATCGAGCGAGCGGTCGTGGCCGCTGCCATCTTGATCTCGTGGGTGGGGGCCGTACCGGTCAATTGCGCGATACCGTCGTCGACGTCGACGTCGATGTCAGCGCTGTCGAACTTGTCCTTGGCGCTTAGCTGCTGGCGCACGCTCGCTTCGAGTTGATCGTCGTCCGGCCGCTTGGCGGTGTCGTCTCCGGCCGCGGTGGGGTCGATCGTCAGCTCGTCGCGCACGACGGCGTTGTTGCTCGCGGCTTTGGCGTGAGCGATTGCCGCGCTGCGCGCCTGCTCGGACGGCACGGTGCCGAAGAGCGTAACGACTCCGTCTTCCGTGTCGACGTTGATCGACAGCGCAGGGGTATCCGGATCGGCCATCAGTCGGGTCTTGGTCGACGTCGTGATCCACGCGTCGCTCATGGCACCCGAGGTGCTTTCGGCAGCGCCGACGGTGGAGTCGCGCGCGTCGCGTGCCGCGTCGGCCGTATCGTCCGCCGCGTTCTTCGCTGAATCCCTCACCGTGCCGGCGGCGCCTGCGATGGCATCGCCGGTGGCGCGGCCGGCGTCGGCGATCGCGTCGCCGGTTTCGCGCGTGGCGTCCGCGGCCCTATCGATTACGCTTTTTTCGCGCGCGGTATCCGCATCGTGCCAAAGTTTCTCGTCGTAGAGTCGGTCACCGGTCTCGGCTTCAGTCTCGACGCGGCGCACGCCGTCGACACTGGATGCCGTGCGGATCGCCTCGAGGTGGGCGAGCAGTGTGTCGGCGGAACCGCCCAGCAACACCACGCCGTTGTTCACCGACTGGACATCGATTGAGCTCGAACGCAGCTCGGGATCGGCGTCGAGAGCGGCATCGACGGCTGCCTGGATGTCCTCATCCTTGCGCTCTACCCTGGTCATCTTTTCCGCAGCGACGACCTGGAGCAGATTGCGAACTTCCGTCGTACCTTCGATGCCGCGCGCGATCTTCTCCGCCTTCGTCTTCTCGGCGGCGGTGGTCACCTTGCCGTGCAGAGTGACGCGTCCGTTCACGGTGTCGACGTTGACGTCGTTCGCCTCGACTTCGGAATCGGTGGCGATGGCGATCTTGGTTTTCGTGGTGATCCACGCATCGGGACGCCAGGTCGCCTCGGCCCAGGCGCTCGCAGCCAGACTCAATGATCCGACGATGGCTACGATCGACAGTCCGGCGAGCGGTGCCCGCTTGCTTTGCTCCTTCATCGTTCTCTCTCCTCTTTCGGGCGCTGTCGCGCGCGTTGGTTGAAAACTGCGTTCGAGACCTCCAACCGCAGAATCCGTGCCAGGATCGCCTTGGCACCGCACTCGGCGCTGCAGCCGTCGGGGAGCGGGCATGACCTGTAATTCTTACTGTGAGCCACGCGCTTGCTGCGCGCGCCGCAGCAAAGGTTTCCCTGCGTGCGAGAGCGAGCTATGGAACTGGGTATGTCACAACTGCTGGTATGGGCTTTGCGGTCGCGATCTGCATGAAGAACAAACTTCAAATGGCAATCGGTTTGGCCGCCGCCGCGGCCATGTGTGGAGCGGCAAATCCCGAAACGTCGCTCGGAGAGGCAGGATGTGAGGTGACCGCTCCCTTGCTCAGCCCCGCCGGCGATGGCCTCGGCGCCGTTCAGCTCATGCAGACACCGCACGGTGTGTTGATCACGGCTCGATTGAAGGGATTGAAGCCGGGCACTCACGCGATGCACCTGCACGAGAAGGCAAAGTGCAAACCTGATTTCGGCGCGTCGGGAGCTCATTTCAATCCGACCGGGGCGCAGCACGGCTACAAGAATCCGCAGGGGTTTCACTTGGGCGACCTGCCCAACTTCACCGTTGCGGCGTCCGGGGAGGCGAACGTCGACGTATTCTCGCCCGACCTCCGATTGTGCGGCGGCGAGCATCCTCTGCTCGACGGCGACGGCGCCGCGCTGATCGTTCACGGCGGCGCGGATGATTACTTCACCGACCCCGCCGGTGGCGCGGGTGAGCGAATCGGCTGCGCCGTCTTGTCGGAGTAAAGCCGGGTTACGCTCGATCCGTGCGCGGGTCGAATTCTTCGTCGCTGGCGTCGCGCATGCCGAGAGTCCATTCGGCGCGCGCGGCGTCGATGCTCTCGGCGCCGTGCTTCACCAGGATCTCGCGCACTGCATCTTCATCCTCTTTCTCGGGAACCGAGGCGAGAACGATGCAGCGGCTCTGGCGCAGCGCGTCCTCGTAGAAATACAGTTCGTCCGCTGGCAGCCCGGTCGACGCGACGCGGTCGGCGCTGTCGCCGAGCTTGTACCCCGCCACCCCGCCGAGCGCGCCGAGGATGCCGGCCGCGGCCAGTCCGAGACCGGCTACCTGGCCAATACCGGGTATTGCCGCCGAGACTGCGATGCCGATCGCGCCGCCGAGAACGCCGCCCATTGGGCCGAGCGCGGGCGGCATATCCTCGCTCGTCGGAACCTCCGACACGTCGTCGCCGACGCCGGTGGGAGCCAGGAGATTGACGTGCTCGTCTCCGATCATGCCTTGCAGGGCGCGCGCGGCTTGCACGGCGCTCTGCGTATCGGTGAAGACTCCGGTTATCGTTCGCATTGGTCACCTCCGTTTCTCTCCGAGAAAAGCACGCGCCGTGCCACGCATTGTCCGTAGATTTCCATGCGATGAGACGCCGTGTTGCCGGGCAGATCGTGCTTGCCGGCGTGTAGATCGTACTGGCCGTTTACGGGTCGGAACGCCGCTTTGGCGGCTGCTCGCCTTCACCGCTTGCGTGGCGAGCGTCTTGCTATCCGGGTTTGTCGATTCCGGCGGAACGGAGGATTCGCGATGCCCAAGGCATGGAGTGAGAAGGACGAGAGACAGTACGAGCACGTGAAGACGAGCGAGCGACAGCGCGGCCGCAGCGTCGCCCGCGCCAAGGAGATCGCGGCGCGGACCGTGAACAAGCAACGCCGCCACGAGGGGCGGACTCCGAACAAGACCACGCAGGGAACCGGCAACCCGAACAGGCGGCTAGCCGATCGGTCGGTTCGCGAGCTGCGCAATCGCGCCTCGCAGCTCGAGATCGACGGTCGCAGCAAGATGACCAAGGAGGAGCTGGTCAAAGCGATCGCGCGCCACGGCTGATGGGTTGCGCACCGTCGCGGCGTGGGCGATGGGAGGTCGATGGATCTCGTCGCCACGACGGCGTTTGGCCTCGAAGCGGTCGTAGCTCGGGAGCTGAGCCGCCTCGGCTACGAGGCGGTGACGGTGGAAGACGGCCGAGTTTCGTTCTCGGGTGCGGAAGACGCCGTGTGTCGCGCCAATCTCTGGCTGCGCAGCGCCGATAGGGTGTTGCTGAAGATCGGGGAGTTCACCGCCGTCGACTTCGGCGAGCTGTTCGATCGCATCCGCGACCTGCCTTGGTCGGATTGGCTTGCTCGAGACGCCGCATTCCCCGTGCGCGCCAAGGCCGTGCGGTCGACTCTGATGAGCGTGCGCGACTGCCAGGCGATCGCCAAGAAGGCGATCGTCGAGAATCTCAAGGCGCGGCACGGCGGTGAATGGCTCGCCGAGAGCGGCGCGGAGTACCAGGTCGACATTTCGATTCTCAAGGATCGCGTCACCGTATCGCTCGACACCAGCGGCGTCGCGCTGCACAAGCGCGGTTACCGGACGGAGGGCGGCACGGCGCCGTTGCGCGAGACCCTGGCGGCGGCGTTGGTGCAGCTCTCGTATTGGGATGCGCAGCGTCCGTTCGCCGATCCGTTCTGCGGCTCCGGCACCATCGCCGTCGAAGCGGCGATGATTGGGCGCAACCTCGCACCCGGCGCGCGCCGCGGCTTCGCCGCCGAAGCTTGGCCGCAGTTCGCCGCCGAGGCGTGGCGTCAGGCGCGTGATGAAGCGGCTGACGCCGTACGGGCGGCGCCGGATCATATGCTGATCGCCACCGACATCGACGAGCGCGCTCTCGACCGCGCCCGCCGCCACGCCGCCAACGCGGGGGTGGGCGGCGACATCCACTTCCAGCAGGGCGACGTTGGCGCGCTGGCCTCGAAGCGAAAATACGGTTGCGTCATCACCAACCCGCCGTACGGCGAGCGCCTGGGCGATCGCGGCGAAGCGGAGAACCTGTACCGCCGGTTGGCGAAGTCGGTGCAGGCGCTCGACACCTGGTCCGTCTATGTACTCACCGCACACCCGCGCTTCGAGCAGGTCTTCGGGCGGCGGGCGGCGCGACGCCGCAAGCTCTACAACGGCCGCATCGAGTGCACCTACTTTCAGTACCCGGGGCCGCGCCCGCCGCGCCGCGCATCGGCGGAGGATTGAAACTCGATCTTCGGTCCGTCACCGGGTTGCCGCTCACTCCAGCCCCCACGTCCCGGCGAAAGGGACCTGTCGGAAAACAAAAGATTAGTGACCGTACACGTACACGTACTCGTACCCGGAGTTTCCGCAGACTTCGGGCATTGATCGTGTACGGGTACGCGTACGAGTACGTGTACGGGAGAAAACCGACGTCCGCTGGATTCCGGCTTCCGCCGGAATGACTCTTCGGAGATTGGCAGGATCCGTGGGGTCTTTGTCATTGCGGCCATCGACGAACGGCGTCAGGATCGCCGGCATGGCGAGGGCAAAGAACGGCAGAGGGCGATCTCGCCGGGTTGTGATGTTGATCTATCCGGACGTCCAGGTGTTGGACGTCACGGGACCGCTGGAAGTGTTCAACGTCGCGACGCGTCTGCTGGCGGCGGAGGGCCGCCGCGACGGCTACCGCACCGAGCTGGTGGCGCCGGTGGCTGGAGCGGTGCGGACCTCGGGCGGGATTCGTCTGGTCGCGGATCGGTCGATGCGTTCGCTCGCCGACGAGCACGGCGGCGGCGCGGCGCTCGACACGCTGATGATCGCGGGCGGGATTGGTTCGCGAGAAGCGATGCGGGACCGCGCCATCGCCGATTGGGTGGGCCGCATCGCCGCACGCAGCCGCCGCGTGGCGTCGATCTGCACCGGGGCGGCGGTGCTGGCCGCGGCGGGTCTGCTCGACGGCCGGCGGGCGACGACGCACTGGGCATTCGCCGACGAGCTGGCGCGTCTCTATCCGAGCATCGACGTCGATGCCGATCCCGTCCACGTGCGCGACGGCAATGTCTACACGTCGGCCGGTGTGACCGCCGGCATGGATCTGGCGCTTGCCCTGGTCGAGGAGGATCACGGCCGCGACCTGGCGCTCAGCGCGGCTCGGTGGCTCGTCATGTTCTTGAAGCGGCCCGGCGGGCAGTCGCAGTTCAGTGTTCAGCTCGCGGCGCAGCACGCCGAGCGCCAGCCGCTGCGCGACGTGCAGAGCTGGGTGCTCGACCATCTCGGCGACCGCATCACGGTCGAGTCGATGGCGTCGCGCGCCGGCATGAGCGCGCGCAATTTCGCGCGTTCGTTCAGCCGCGAGGTCGGCGTCACGCCGGCGCGCTTCGTCGAGCGCGCGCGCGTCGAGCTGGCGCGGCGTCGTTTGGAGGAGAGCCGCGCCGGGGTCGACGAGATCGCCGGCGCCTGTGGTTTCGGCAGCTCCGAGACCATGCGCCGCGCTTTCCTGCGCAACGTCCGGGTCGCGCCCGCCGACTACAGGAATCGCTTTCAAGCGCGGGCGTGAGCCCGCTCAGCTTTCAGCTTTGGGAGGAGCCATGGAGATCGCGGTACTGCTGTACGATGGATTCACGGCGCTCGATTGCATCGGGCCCTACGAGGTCTTGAGCCGGCTGCCCGGGGCGACGGTGCAATTCGTCTCGGCCGACGGCGGGTTCGTCGTGTCCGACACGCGGGCACTGGCGGTGCGAACGGAGCGGCGCATCGACGAGGTGACGGCGCCCGACATCGTGCTCGTCCCGGGCGGTCCCGGCGACGAGGGCGCGGCAGCCGACCAGCGGGTTCTCGACTGGCTGGTGCGAGTGCACGCCTCCACGCGCTGGACGACGTCGGTGTGCACGGGATCGATCATCCTCGCCGCGGCGGGGTTGCTGGACGGTCTGGAGGCAACGACGCACTGGGCGTCGTATGATCGCCTGCGGCAGCGCGGCGCTACGCCGGTCGAGCGGCGATTCGTGCGACAGGGCAAGATCATCACCGCCGCGGGCGTCTCGGCCGGCATCGACATGGCGCTGTACCTGGTCGCCGAAGAGGCGGGCGAGGAATATGCCCAGGGCGTGCAACTGGCGATCGAATACGATCCGCAGCCGCCGTTCGACTCGGGCTCGCCCGCCAAGGCGCCGCCGCAGGTACTCGAATTCCTGACCGCCTACTTCGCGGAGCGGCGCGCCTGATCGAGGCGCGTCAATCGTCGAGGGCCAGATCGACGCGACAGGAGTCTTCCGCGTCGGCGGCCGCCGTGTCGCGACAGCGTTGCAGGTCGAGGCGCAGGCCTGCGAAGAAGCGCTCCATCACGTCGGCGGTGGCGTCGCGCGAGTGCGAGCCCATGGCGACCAGCAGCTTGTCGCCGACGTAGAACATCTCGGCGCGACCGCGCCGCGGCGCTTCGTCGGGAGGCCTGGAGTCGAAGCGCAACAGGCGCCCCGCGACTCCGTCGCGCTCGGTATCGTCGAAACTCTCTTCGGTGCCGTGCACTTCTTCCAGAATCCGCGCCTTCACCCTGGCGAAAAGGACCCGCTGCGGTGCCAGCCAGGACGCGGTGCGGGGCAGCGCGGTTACGCTGACGCTGAAGCGGTTGTCGCCGGTGTTCGAGAAATAGGTCGTCGAATGGGTCTCGCCGATGAAGCTCGAAGTGTGTGTGCCCTCGACGGTCGGCGGCACCGGCATCAGCGCCGCGAAGGTGAAATCGCGCGGCGCGACACGCGGCCACGCGGTGTCGGCAACGGCGCTCGCAGGGATCAGACCGGATACCAGAAGGCTGCAAAGCAGTGAGCAGCTCGGTCTCATGGCCGCGAATCCTAATACGACCGTCGCGCTCGATAAAGCACGACGAGCAGCCCGGCGCGGATCTGGCCGGCAAGAGATCGATGCTGCTCGTCCATCGTCGAGCCGGAAGAATTGTCCGGGTTAGAGCGATTGGCTGAACGGGCGGTTGATCAGGGCGGAGTTTACGCTGAGCCTAATGGTGACAAATCGACTCTTGTCACGGCGCTTCGGTCCTGCTATGCAGCGCTGGCAGTCCAGAAAGGGAAGACGTAGTTGGGGCCGAGTACTGAGCGGCGCAAGCTTATGTTTGGTCAACACGTGCGCGCGCCCGCGCTCTGCATGAGCAGGCCTTCCCCTAAGACAAGTTCAATGAAAGGAGGGGAAGTGTCATGCCGCAGGGAACAGTAAAGTGGTTCAACCCCGAAAAGGGTTACGGGTTCATCAGCCGCGACGACGGTGACGATGTCTTCGTACACCACACCGGGATCAACGCCGAT
Source organism: uncultured bacterium (assembly GCA_902826395.1). Classification (GTDB taxonomy): domain Bacteria; phylum Desulfobacterota; class Binatia; order HRBIN30; family CADEER01; genus CADEER01. Next base: position 7,699 of record CADEER010000060.1, on the reverse strand, counting down.
GGTTTCCGCAGTCTCGACGAGGGGCAGCGAGTGGAATTCGAAATCACCGACGGCAAGAAAGGCCTCCAGGCCATCAACGTGACCAAGCTCTAATCAGAGCTGTTACACGTTCCGAAAACGCCGCCGCTCACTCAGGTGACCGGCGGCGTTTTTGCGTTCAGCCGAGCCGCCGGCATCCCCTTGTTGGAGTTGGCCGGGTCGCTGTGGTTAGGTGCTGCACATGGCTGACCTCAGTGCGGCGGATGTGCGAATGAACCGACGGCAGTTCCACCGTTTGGCGGTCGGTGCCGTCGCCGGTGCGGCGGCGCTCGGCTGCGGTGCCGGGAGCGGGCCGAAGCCGGCGCTGGCGTCGGGCCTGTCGGTCCCGCCGCCGTCGGGCCGGCGCGAGCAGGTGTCTCTGGCGGGCGTTCGCCGCGGGAGCGCGCCGCGCGACACGGCTGCCGCGCTGCGGGCTGCGGTGCTCGAGACGGGCGATCTCGACTGGTTGAGTCGCGGCGACACGGTGCTGATCAAGCCGGTGTGCAACTCGGGGAACCTATACCCCGCGACCACCGATCCGCTCGCTCTGCACGAGATGGTCGTGCTGCTCCGCGAGCGCGGCGCCGGGCGGGTCATCGTCGCCGATATGTCGGGTGTGCAGTTCGTCCGCTTCTCGCCCGATTCGCTGTCCGGCAGCACGCGCGCTCTGATGAACCGCAACGGATTGATCGCCGCCGCCGAGACTGCCGGCGCCGAGGTGCACTGCTTCGAGGAGCAGGGCTGGGACGCGTTCTTCGACGAAGCGCCGCTGCAAGGCGGCAACTGGCGCCAACCGCTGATGCTGCCGAAGATCCTCCGCGAGGTCGACCACGTGGTGTTGATGCCGCGCTGCTCGCGCCACCTGCTCGCCGGTAGCACGCTCGGGCTGAAGGCGGCGGTCGGCTGGTGGCGGCACGACTCCCGGCTCGAGTACCACCACGATGCGCGCACCTTCGCCGAAAAGACCGCGGAGTCCAACAGCGCGCCGACCCTGGTCGGCAAGCAGCGTCTGGTGGTGAGCAGCGCGACCAAGGTTCTCACCACCTTCGGTCCCGACGAAGGGCACGTCCAGGAGCCCGACACCGGGCTGATCATCGCCAGCCGCTCGGTGGTGGCGCACGACATGATCTCGCTCGCCTGGCTGATCGAGAACCGGCGCGCCACGCCGGCGGAGAAGCGAGACAGCGTCATCGAAGATCCCAATCAGTCGGGGACGATCGCCAGCGCCGCCAACCGCATCGTCAACCTGTGGCTCGGCGGCGTCGGCAAGGCGCTGAGCGCCGACGGCCTCGACCCGTGGAGCATCGACACCGTCTGGCACGACAAGGTGCTGAACCACGCATTTGCCGTGTTCGGCGGCGTCCCGGAGATCGACCTCGTCGCCGCCAACGCGGCGATCCCGGTCAGCATCGGCGACAACCTCACCGCCGCAACCCGCCTTTAAAAAAACTAATTCACCACAGAGGCACAGAGGACACAGAGATCTCGGACTTGCAGGCAGTCGCGGCTCGGCTCGCGACGCCTGGTTCGAGGAGTCACTCCAATCAATCTTCTTGCGCGAGACAATGCGATCTTGAGAATCGAGTCCGCAATCTCTGTGACCTCTGTGTCTCTGTGGTGAATTAGTCCTTGATGCCGCGCCAGCGGGCGAGGTCGGCTTCGATCAATCGCCGCACGCGCTCGATGAGCTCGTACTTGTCCTCGTCGGGATGGCGCGCGATCGGGTCGCCGAAGTGGACGCGGACGCGGACGCCGAACGGCACCGGCAGCAGATTGTACCGCAGTAGCTGCCACGAGCCGTCGATCGCCGTCGGCACCACCGGCAGGTCGGGGGCGGCCTCGAGCAGAGTGACCGTGCCGGCCGGTTTGAACGCGCCGAGCGCGCCGTCGCGCGAGCGCGTCCCCTCGGGATAGATGACGGCCGTGACGCCGCGGCGTTGGGCGCGCTCGCCGAGGGCGCGGATCTCCGCCTGTGCCTGATCCCGGTCGTCGCGGTCGATGAGTGCGTTGCCGCCGTGCTTGAGGTTGTAGGAGATGCTGGGGATGCCGCGCGCCAGCGATTTCTTCGACACGTACTTCGGGTAGTTGGTGAACAACAGGCCGCCGAAGATGGGGATGTCGAGCATGCTCTGATGGTTCGAGATGACGACATACGGAGTGGCCGGCTCGACGCCCGGCGATCTTTCGACCTCGAGGCGCATGCCCGCGAGACGGAAGGCCTGGATGAGCAGCAGTTGCAGGAGCCCGACCGTCGCCTCCTGCGGTCGCTGGCCGAACAGACGGGCGATGCGCTGCAGCGGGTCGAAGACGACCAGCAGCAGGCCAAAGGTGAACAGGAACGGGACGGTGAAGATCCAGTCGATGAGCCGCGGCTTTACCGGGGTGGCCTCAGTCGGCTCCGTCGTCATCGCCTGGTCTCTTTAGCCCAAGCAGGGCGGCGCTGTCATGGGTGGTTGGGGTTGGTGCCGCGGCGGGCTAGAAAGCCGCTTTGGGCTCATGGGTTGGGTTGCCCGCGGCGCGGGCTGGGGGCAGGGAGGTTCGATGAAGGTCAGCTTGTGTCTTCCGTACATGGAGCGCGACTACTCGCGCGCGACGACGCTCGATTGGTGCCGGTTGGCGGATCAGGGGCCGTTCGCCAGTCTTTCGTGCGGCGAGCGGATCACCTCGTACACGCAGGACATGCGCATCGTACTGGCCGCCGCGGCGGCTCTGACCGAGCGGGTGCGCATCGTTCCCTCGCTGTACGTGTTGCCGATGCACTCGCCGGTGCGCGTCGCCAAGGAGATGGCGACGCTCGACGTGCTGTCGAACGGCCGCGTCACGGTGACCGTCGGCGTCGGCGGCCGCGAGCACGACTACCGCGCCATCGGTGCGCCGTTTGAGAAGCGGCTGCAGCGCCTCGACGACGGCGTTGCGGCGATGCGCCGCATTTGGGCCGGCGAGCCGCCGTTCGAAGGCGCGGATCCCGTCGGTCCGACGCCGATCCAGGCGGGCGGGCCGCCGCTCTGGGCGGGTGCGATGAACCCGAAAGCGATGCGGCGCGCCAGCGCCTGGGCGCAGGGCGTCTACGGCTTCACCATGGACGGCGGCGTCAAGACGGTGCGCGAACAGACCGAGCGAGCCCGGGAGGCATGGCAGGCGCGAGGTCGGGCCGATCGTCCCTACGTCGCCACCGGCTTCTGGTACTCGCTGGTCGACGGCGCCGAGACGCGGCTCAAGACCTACGTGTACGATTACTTGAAGATCATCGACGACGGCATCGCGCGCGCCATCGCCGACACGATGCGCTGCTTCACGCCGCAGGCGATCGCCGATTCCCTCGACGCGATCGCCGCCGAGGGATGCGATGAATGCTTTCTGGTGCCGGCGACGCTGGAGCTCGGTGAGATCGACGGGGCTGCGAAGATCGCGGCGCAGCGGTAAGCGGTCCAGATTCCGGAAGCGGCTCGGAACCGCTCTAAATCGAAATCGAAATCCAAATCGAAATCGGTCTGATGGTACGCCGATTTCGATTTGGATTTCGATTTCGAAGGGCAGGGCCTTTCAGGGCGCGATTGCCTCGCGGGGATTCCTCCGGATGTAGAAGGGTGGTTGCGTCACCGCAGGGGCTCTTCTACAAGCGCGAGTTCGACCGGCGGCACGGAAGGAAGCGCATGGCTCTGATCAACGACAATTATCTCAAGCTCAAGGCCGGGTATCTCTTTCCCGAGATCGGCCGCAGGGTGAAGGCGTTCTGCGACGCCAATCCGCAGGCGCCGGTGATCCGCCTCGGTATCGGCGACGTGACCGAGCCGCTGCCGCCGGCGATCGTCGCTGCTCTGCACGCCGCGGTAGACGAGATGGCGAGCCGCGATACGTTCCGCGGCTACGGCCCCGAGCAGGGCTACGACTTCCTGCGCGAGGCGATCGCCGCCAACGACTACGCGGCGCGGGGCGCCGGGGTGACTGCCGACGAGATCTTCGTCTCCGACGGCTCGAAGTGCGACACCGGCAACATCCTCGACATCTTCGGGCGCGGCAACGTCATCGCCGTGACCGATCCGGTCTACCCCGTCTACGTCGACACCAACGTCATGGCCGGCAACACCGGCGACGCCGACGATGCGGGCCGCTACGCGGGGCTCGAGTACCTGCCGGCGACGGCCGAAAACGATTTCACACCGGCGCTGCCGAGTCGCAAGGTCGATCTGATCTATCTCTGCTATCCGAACAACCCGACCGGCACCGTGGCAACCCGCGACACGTTGCAGCGCTGGGTCGACTACGCGCGGCAGAACGGCGCTGTCATCCTCTTCGACGCCGCCTACGAGGCGTACATCACCGATCCGTCGATCCCGCACTCGATCTACGAGATCGACGGCGCCCGCGAAGTGGCGATCGAGTTCCGCTCCTTCTCGAAGACCGCCGGCTTCACCGGCACGCGCTGTGCCTTCACGGTCGTGCCGAAGGATCTCACCGGCACCACAGCGGGCGGCGAGCGCCAGGCAATCCATCCGCTGTGGAACCGCCGCCAGTCGACCAAGTTCAACGGGGTTCCCTACATCGTGCAGCGCGCCGCCGCCGCCGCCTACTCAGCCGACGGCAAGCGCCAGGTGCGCGAGATCATCGATTTCTACCTCGCCAACGCGGCCCTGCTGCGCCAGGGCCTCGAGCAGGTCGGCATCAAGGTGTACGGCGGCGTCAACGCGCCCTACGTCTGGCTGAAGACGCCGGGCTCGACGACCAGTTGGGACTTCTTCGACCAACTTCTGGGCAAGGCGCATCTGGTCGGCACCCCCGGCAGCGGCTTCGGCGCCAGCGGGGAAGGCTACTTCCGCCTCAGCGCGTTCAACAGCCGCGCCAACGTCGAAGAAGCGGTGAAGCGGATCCAGCGCCAGCTCGGTTAAAGGGACTCTTTCACCACAGTCCAGATGGCGCTACGCCCCATAAGATGACGCGACCGGTCCGCATGGATCCTCGGTGACTCGAGCGAACCGGTCCAAAATTCAGCTTTCCATCCATCTCACTGTCACGCTCGGGGAATTTTCGAAGCAGAGACACAGAGACACAGAGAAGAGTGGCTCGCGACGGGGGCATCTCTGATCTTGGGACCTAACGTCCTTCTTCGCCAGGGAGTGACAGGGACGGAAGGAGAGTCTGCGTCTTTAGCTCATGCAGGGGTTGGGGAAGGTCCGGCCCGGCAGACACCTTCACAGAGCGCGGAACGCTGGACGCGGTACGCCGTACGCCGTACGCTGGCCGGCCATGGACTATACCCGCTTCGCCGCATGCAACCTGCGTGTGGAGGTTGCCGACGCGGTCGCCGTCGTCACGCTCGACCGGCCCGACAAGCGCAACGCGATCGATTACCCGCTGCACACCGGACTCGAAGAAGCGATCGCGCAATTGTCGCACGATCCCAATGTCGCCGCCGTAGTGCTGACCGGCGCCGGTACGGCATTCTGCGCCGGCGGCGACGTGAAGGGTTTCTATCCCGACGAAGTCGGGCCGATGACGACCATCCGCACCAAGAGCTTGGTGCAGGCCATGGTGCAATGCGAGGCGCCGCTGATCGCCGCGGTGAACGGTGTCGCTGCCGGTCTCGGCGCCACCATCGCCTTGATGTGCGACGTCATCTACATGGCCGACACGGCCCGCATCGGCGACACCCACGTCAACATGGGCTTGGTCGCCGGCGACGGTGGCGCGGTGATCTGGCCGCTGCTGGTCGGACCACACCGCGCCAAGGAATTTTTGATGTCGGGCAAGCTGCTCGACGCGGTGGAAGCGGAGCGGATCGGCCTCATCAATCACGTGGTACCCGCCGCCGACCTTCTCGATGCAGCGACGAGCTACGCCCGACTGCTTGCCGGCAAGGCGCGCCCCGCCGTACGCTGGACCAAGATGCTGATCAACCAGGCGATCCAACAGAGTGTCAACGCAACCCTGGCGCTCGGCCTCGCCACCGAGCAGCTCTCCAGCCACACTGCGGATCAGAAGGAAGCGATGGCGGCGTTCTTCGAAAAGCGCCCGCCGAAGTTCACGGGGAACTAGCCCGGTTCATCCATGACTTTCACGTCGAGCAAGCGCCCAGCGTACGTCGGATCGGGCCGAGCGCAGCGGCGACCGGCCGTCGTGCTATTGGTCGCCGCGGCGCTGTCAGGGGTCGGCGGCTGCGGCCTGTTCGAACGCGACCGGCCCGCGCCGCCGAGCGAATCCGAGTCAGTGGCGGACCTGCGGATGGGGTACAGCATGCTCGCCGACGCGCTGGGCGACGAATCCCAGCTCCGAATGCTCGAGCTGTTCAAGACCGTCACTCTCGACGCACCGTCGGACCGGGTGAGCAAACTGGTCGATGAGATCGCTGCCGCGTCGAAGAGGCGAGCGGCTCAACTCGAGAAGCTGCGGGCGCTTTCGCCGGATGTTTCCGGCGAACCGCCGACCAGTAGCAAGGTCGGCGATGCCATCCGAAGCATCGCGGAAGAGATCGGCAAGGACGAGATGCTCGCCCGCGAGGGAGACTTCGACACGCGCTTCCTCGTCTTGCAGGCCCAGGCGACACGCATGGTGGCGGCCATGTCGAAGGCGATCGCGCGCTTCGATCCAAACGAGAAGCGGGTGAAGTGGCTGCTGCACGTCGCGGAGGAGTACGAAAGTTTGCGGAACGAACTGATCGCTGCGATCCGCGATCGCGACAAGTGATATTCGCCACACTCCCGGAGTAAGCGAGCAGGATATTCTCCTGCCCCTGGGCGGATCACCTTCTCAGCTTCGCGCTGGCGTCGCGTTCGCGCTGCATGGCGCGGTCGGCGGCATCGCGGACGCCCTCGCGCAGCAGGCGCTTGGCGGCGGCGGTGACTTCCGGGCGGCAGGCGGCGATTGCCGTAGCGCGCTCGCGCGCGACCTGCATGAGATCAGCGGCCGGCACCGATTCCTGCACCAGGCCAACGCGTATGGCGGTCTCGGAATCGATCGTGCGAGCGCCGAGGATGAGGTCGAGGGCGTGGCCGGCGCCGACGAGCTGCGGCAGCAGGTAGGTGCTGCCGAGACCGGGCAGCATGCCGAGCTTGGTGAAGTTGAGGCGCAGCACCGCGCCGGCGGCGACGATGCGGACGTCGCAGGGGAGGATCATGGTGATGCCGACTCCCACCGCGGCGCCGTTGACCGCGGCGATCACCGGCTTGGGAAAGTCGAGCACGTCGAGCGGCCATTGGCGGACGAAGGCCTCTTCGCCCAGCCGCGGCCCGCCGGGCGGCAGCTCGCCGGCGTAGGCGGCTTTGACGTAGTCGAGATCGACACCGGCGCAGAAGGCCTTGCCGCTGCCGGTGAGGATCACGCAGCGCACGCCGTCGTCGGCGCGCGCCTGCGCGAACGCGGCGACGATCTCGTCGCCCATCGCCGGCACGTACGCATTGAGCTTGTCCGGCCGGTTCAGCGTGACCGTCGCAACGCCATCCGCCACTTCATAGCGAATCAACTCAAAGGACATTTTTCACCACAGAGGCACAGAGGACACAGAGATTTCGGTCAAGGCCGATCTCCCTGGGTTTGCTCGCGCAGTGCAGGGCCACGAGTGGAAACTCAATCGTTGAACGTCCGTCCTTTGGTGCGGCGGCGCGAGCGAATGAGTTGCTACGGTCCGGTTGTGTCATCTCTGTGTCCTCTGTGCCTCTGTGGTGGAGAGTCGTTCTTCGCGCAGCTT
>CADEER010000059.1:23786-28473 GCA_902826395.1 uncultured bacterium | reverse complement strand
GGTTGTTGACCATGGAGATGGACGTTCCCGAAGACGTGCTCGCGTCGGTCGGCGCTTGACCAGCGCGGCGAGTGTCTACGAGCCGACGAGCCCGGCGCGCCGGATCTTCTCGGCGTCGAAGCCGGCATCCTCGCTTTCATCGATCCATGCGTAGTCGACCTGCCGGCCGTCGACGAGGGTGAACGCGGGGCGCCAACTCGGCTTGCGCGTCCATAGAAAGGCGCCGCCCCACAGCGTGGCGGCTTCGGCCGCGATGAAACCGAGCGCGCCCGACAGCACCGCTTGTGCCGCGCCGCCGAGCTGCTTCGAGAGCAGCAGCGCCTGGAATGCCTCGCGCGCTCCTTCGCCGGCGATGGTGGGCGACAGCACGGTGGCGAGAATCTGGATGGTCGAGCCGAAAGTGATCGGCCAGAACTGCGCCGCGGTGACCCCGATCGCCAGCGCGGTGAAGTAGTACACGACCGCGGTGGTGAAGTGGGTGACGAACTTGCTGACCAGCACGCCGAGCAAGAGGCCGACCTGGCCCTTGTAGGCGCCGACCGCTTCGGTGAGCCGGTCGATCTGAGCGCGGACGGCGCCCGGCACTACCTTGCCGAGCATCCGCATGGTTCCGGTCAGCAACACCGGCCAGACCAGTGCGGCGATGACGATCGTGCAGACGCCGCCGGCGATCAACGCGATCGCCGCCGCGAGGAGGGGAGCCGCGTCGGGTCGTCCAGCCTTCTCGACGACGTCGACGATGACGCCGTAGCCGAACGGCAGTGTCACCACCATGCACAGGAAGAGGCCGGTAACGCCGACGAACTTCTCGAGCGCCTTGGCGGTCACGCAGCGCGGCCATTGGTTCGAGTAGCGCCCTGCTTCGAAGAGCGTGTAGCCGTCGAGACCGATCGTGCTCGGCAGGAAGGTGCCGATGAAGCGGCCGATGAGGAAGGCGGTCATGATTCCAGACCAGAAGGGAAAGCGGATTCCCTGACCTACCAACAGAAGGTGCCAACCGAACGCCGAGGCGATGACGCCGACGAACTTGATCGCCATGGCCAGTGCGCCGAAGAGCACGAAAGTCGTCGGGTCGACGTCTTTGATGTAGCGGGCGATGGCCTCGTAGAGCGGAAGATCGCCGATACCGTCGACGTGGATGCGGTGGCGCAGCAGCGCCATGATGCCGACGGCGGTGAAAAGGCCCTTGGCCACACCGTCGACGGGTTTGCGCGCTTCCGGTCCCAGGTTGCGCCGTCCGAAAAAGAAAGCCGCACCGGCCACAAGCAGCAAGGCCAGTGCCTTGGCACCGAGCTCGCCCTGCCACGCCCGGGCGCCGAGAATCGTGAAGCTCGAGGCGCTGACGGCGATGAGCAGCCAGCCGAGCGAAGTGTTGCGACCCGACACGTTGTCTCCCCTTTGTCGCCGCGCGAACCGGCGGCCCAAAGTACGGAGATTTATCGACGTGTCACGGGCCGTGCAAGCATCGGCCGTTCGTCAGCGAGGTGAAGCTTTTCTAGGCGCGCATGCCGTTCGGCATGACCGCGTCGGGGCGGAAACCACTCGCCGACAGCTTGGTCATCTGACCGGTGCGCTCGGGGAGGACGACGTAGCCGTAGAATAGGGCGGTCGATAGCAGAAACGGAACGCGCATCAGCAGCGGGCTGAGGACGCCGTTCTCCAAGTCGGTGAACAAGAGACTCGTGAGACCGATTGCCAGGGCACCGAAGCCGAGCAAAACGAGGTTCTCGATCTTTGCCGCCATGATCAGGATGAAGAAGAAGAACAGGAAGAACTCCTGGCTGGCGCGCGCGATGAGCAGCACCGCCGACACCATCGCGGTGTCGATCACCAAGATGGGGGCCTGCATGTTCGCGTCGAAGAAGCTGAAAGGTGAGATGCTGCCCAAATAGATGTTGGAGAGGATCGCCAGGCCGGCGAGCACCGCGATCGGCACCGGCGACCCCTTGCCTGCCTCGAGAAAGCCGACCGCCGCGGTCACCAGGATGACCGCATACCTGCAAAGGAGGAATCGTTGCTTGCGTGCGAGCGCGTCCGCTTCTCGAATCATGGCCATAGGCAACCGTGCAACGGAGCAAGCGCAAGGACCGTACCAAGGCTACCTCGGATGCCGATCGATCGTTTCCCTTGGACCTTGCGTGGTCGAGTGACGGGTAGTCGTCAAGAAATCGCCGGTTGCTTGGGACGATTCTGGGCAATGGGCCAATTTTCGGCGTTCACCCAACGCCCTCATGGCGCGTTGACTTCGCTTTTTTCGAGCTGTAGCGTCCCGAGTTTCCCTCCCGCTTTCAATAGGATACGGCGTTCCGGATGTTCGACTCGCTGAGCGACAAGCTCGAGCAAACCATCAAGCGTCTCCGCGGCCACGGCAAGCTGACGGAAGGCAATATCGATGATGCCGTGCGCGACGTGCGCCTCGCGCTCCTCGAGGCCGACGTCAACGTCGATGTGGTGCGCGACTTCACGAACCGCGTGCGGGAACAATCGCTCGGCAAGGAAGTGCTGGCGAGTCTCACTCCGGAGCAGCACTTCATCAAGATCGTCCGCGGCGAGCTGACGAAGCTGATGGGCGGCCAGGCGGTGGAGATCGATCTCGCCGCGGCCCCTCCGGTCGTTCTGATGTTGGTCGGTCTCAACGGTGCCGGCAAGACGACCACCGCCGGAAAGCTCGCCAGACATCTCAAGACGGTGCGCGGGCGCAAGCCGTACCTGGTGCCGGCCGACGTCTACCGCCCGGCGGCGATCGAGCAGCTCACCACTCTCGCCGAACAAGTCGGCGTGCCGGTCCACCCGACCCAGGCCGGCAGCGACCCGGTCCAGATCTCCTTAGACGCCGTGCGCGAGGCGTCCAACCGAGGTTACGACACGGTGCTGATCGACACCGCGGGCCGCCTCCACATCGACGACGAGCTGATGGCCGAGCTCGAGCGCATCAAGGCGGCAGTGCAGCCGCGGCACACCATCCTGGTCGTCGATGCGATGACCGGACAGGACGCCGTCAACGTTGCCAGCGGCTTCCACGGCCGGCTCGACCTGGGCGGAGTGGCGATCACCAAGCTGGACGGCGACGCCCGCGGCGGCGCGGCGCTGTCGATCCGCGCCGTCACCGGAGCCCCGATCCTTTTTGCCGGCGTCGGCGAAAAGCTAGACGCGCTCGATGTTTTTCACCCGGATCGCATGGCGACCCGGATCCTCGGCATGGGCGACATGCTGAGCCTGATCGAGAAGGCCGAGCAGGTCTACGACGAAAAGCAGGCGATCGAGCTCGAACGCAAGCTGCGGCGCAACGAGTTCACGCTGGAGGACTTTCGCGATCAGCTGCGCGCCGTCCAGAAGATGGGTCAGGTAGGCGACCTGATGAACATGATCCCGGGTATGAAGAAGCTCACCAAAGGGATGGACATGAGCGGCGCCGAGAAAGAGCTCAAGCGCAGCGAGGCGATCATCAACTCGATGACCAACGAGGAGCGCCGCAACGCCGCTGTGTTGAACGGCAGCCGGCGCCGTCGCATCGCCGAGGGCAGTGGCACGACAGTGGCCGATGTGAACCGCTTCCTGAAGCAGTTCCAGCAGACCAAGAAGATGATGAAACAGGTGTCCAAACTCCAGAAAACCGGCTTCCCGCGCGGCCTGCGTGGTTGATTGCCTAACTAAAACAAGAGGAGTAGAACCCCCCCATGGCTGCAACCATTCGTTTGGCAAGACACGGCGCCAAGAAGCGTCCATTTTACCGCATCGTGGTCGCTGACCGTCGCAACGCTCGCGACGGCCGCAAGATCGAGCAAGTCGGCTTCTACGACCCGCGCACCGAGCCGGAGCGCATCGAGTTCGAGGCCGATCGGCTCGTCCGCTGGCTCGAGCGAGGCGCCAAACCCAGCCTCACGGTTTCTCAACTGATCAAGCGAAGCGGCGTCGACCTTTCGGCTGCATCGAGCGAGGCAAAGCCAGCCGAATAACCCCGCGCCCGGAGATGGGAGCATGAAGGAACTGGTCGAGTATCTCGCCCGGCAACTGGTCAGTCATCCGGATGCGGTCGAGGTCAAAGAGACGCAGGGAGACACCGCGTCCGTCCTCGAGCTCAAGGTGGCGAAGGACGATCTCGGCCGGATCATCGGGAAGCAGGGACGGACGGCGAAGTCGATCCGGACGATCTTGAACGCTGCCGCCTCGAGGACCAACCGCAAGGTAGTGCTCGAGATCGTCGAGGAAAACTAGCAAGTCTGCTTCCCGACGCGCCTCTGGGCGCAGTCCGCGCGGCCATGGTCGACAAGCTTCACGATACCAATGGCCCGCTGCTCGGAGGTGGCGGCTCGGAGATGGTCGAGCTCGGGCGGCTCGTCCGCCGTCATGGCGTCCGCGGCGAGATCCGCCTCTTTCCGTACAACCCCGACTCCTCGACCCTGCACCCGCAACAAGAGGTGGCGCTCAGCACGGATCGCGACGCACTCGAGTGGATGCGCATCGCCTCGCTGCGCCGGCACCAGAAGTACATCCTGCTGCGTTTCGAGGGCGTCGAGACGGCGAATGATGCCGACCTTCTCATCGGGCGCGCTCTCTCGGTGCCGCGGGACCAATTGCCGCAGCTCGCCGAGGACGAGATCTATCACTGCGATCTCATCGGATGCCGCGTCGTCACCGAAGGGGGAGACGAGATCGGCGTCGTCGATCAGATCCTGCCGACCGGCAG
>CADEER010000059.1:8766-23686 GCA_902826395.1 uncultured bacterium | reverse complement strand
CGCTGAGAACGGGCATGCACTTTCACGTCGTATCTCTGTTCCCTGAGTTCTTCGATTCGCCGCTGGCGTCGACGATGCTTGCCAAAGGAGTGCAGCGCGGAGCGCTGGCGTTCACCATTCACGACGTGCGCGCTCATACGACGGACAAGCATCGCACCGCCGACGACACGCCCTACGGGGGCGGCCAGGGAATGGTAATGAAACCCGAACCCCTGGTGAGTGCCATCGAGGCGACCGGCAGCGGCGCAGGGCGGCCGCGCCGGATTCTCCTGTCGCCACGCGGTCGCGTGTTCGACGCCAAACTGTGCTCCGAGCTTGCGGCGCTGCCGGCTATCACCTTGATCTGCGGGCGGTATGAAGGAGTCGACGAACGGGTCCGACACTACGTCGACGATGAGATTTCGGTGGGCGATTACGTGCTCTCGGGCGGTGAGCCCGCGGCGTTGGTAGTGATCGACGCGGTGGCGCGATTGGTGCCGGGTGTGCTCGGCTGCGCACAGTCTGCCGTCGACGAGTCGTTTAGCGAAGGGGTGCTCGAGTACCCTCAATACACGCGCCCTCCGGAGTTTCGCGGCCACGCCGTGCCGGAAGTGCTGCTGTCAGGCGACCACGGCAAAATCGCGATGTGGCGCCGTCGGGAGGCGCTGCGCCGCACGGCGCGGTGGCGGCCCGATCTGCTGCGCGGTGCCGACCTCAGCGCGGCGGAGCGCGATTGGCTCGAGAATCTGGACGAGTCCTCCGAGGAGGACGGGTCGAAATGACTTCCGAAGGGCGAAGGGCGGATTCGCTACCGGCCATCGATCTGGCGCTGCTGCACCATCCGGTGCTCGACAAGGGCGGCCGCATCGTGACCACGGCGGTGACCAACATCGATATCCACGATCTGGCGCGTTCGGCGCGGACCTACGGAATCCGCCGATTCTTCGTCGTCACACCTGTCGAGGCCCTGCGCGCCCTGGCTCGACGGATCATCGAGCATTGGGAGACCGGCTACGGCTCGACCTACAACACCACCCGGAAGGATGCCCTGTCGATCGTCCGGATCGCCCCGGAGCTGGACGGTGCGATCCTGGAGATCGAACGCGAGACCGGGCAGCGTCCGCGGCTGGTTGTGACGTCGGCCCGTCCCGCCGCCGAGGCGGTAACTTTCGCCAGTTATCGCGAGGAGTTGCGCGGTGCGTCGCGGCCGCAATTGCTGATTCTGGGAACCGGTTGGGGCCTGGCTCCTGAGATCCTGGCGCGGGCCGATCTGCGTCTCGAGCCCATCGTCGGGGTCGCGGACTACAACCACCTGTCGGTGAGGGCTGCCGGGGCAGTCATTCTTGACCGCTTGCTCGGCGCACGATAGTAACCGCGTTTCCCCGTGAATCATCCCGCCGCGGAGCCGAACACACCGGCGGCGCAACAGGAGCTCCTGATGAACCCGATCGAGGCAATCGAACGCGAACAACTGCGCGACGATATCCCTGACTTCAAACCGGGCGATAGCGTCCGCGTGCACGTCCGAGTGATCGAAGGGGAGAAGGAGCGAGTCCAGGTTTTCGCCGGGGTCGTGATCGCTCGCAAGCAGGGCGCCATCCGGTCGAGCTTCACGGTGCGCAAGGTCTCCTACGGCGTAGGCGTCGAGAGGACGTTTCCGCTCCACTCGCCGCGAATCGAGAAGATCGAGGTGATGACGCGCGGGCGCGTGCGGCGTGCGAAGCTGTACTACTTGCGCGGCTTGTCGGGTAAGGCCGCTCGCATCACCACTGAGAAGACCCAACAACGAGTCGTCGAAGGCGCGGCCGCAGACTCGAGCGGCGGTAAAGCCACGGCCGCGGGCGAAGCGCCATCGGCCGCAGAGGTCTAGGTCGGGGCAAGTCCCTGCCAGCGCTCGTTGTCGCTGGCTAGCCGGCGGCCAGACCGCCGGCTGAATCAGTCGTCGATCTCCCGCTCGTTGGCGGGACGCCGGTCTGCCAGTACGTGAACTCCGGCGCGCGGCGGTCCGACGCGACACGCGCCTTCGAGCTTGCCGCCTTCGTGCACTGCGATCGCGTGCGTCTCGACGGTGCCGATCACACGGCCGCGCGGGCCGATCTCGACGCGCTGGGCTCCGCGGATGTCGCCGTTGATGCTACCGAGAACGACCAGCTCGGTGGCGCGGACGTTGCCGTCGACCTTGCCGGTTTCCCCGATGACGAGCAGGTCACTGCACTTTACGTCGCCGTTGAGCTTGCCGTCGATGCGCGTCGGAGCGCTGAAGCTCAACCGGCCCGTGACTTCAGCGTCGGCACCGAGTGACGTGCGCAGCGCCGACGTGCTGGCGAGAAACTGGGTCTGGGGATCTTTGGTCGAGACCCTGTCCGGACCGACTGCGACGTCGTTCCCCTCGCCGTTGCGCTTCCAGACCGCCACATCCGCCTCCTTGTCACACCGCCCTGATCACGATCGCGTCGCCGTCCGAGGGTTCCACGTCTCGCCTTCTTCGCACACTTCCAAGGCGAATGAAATCCGCCGTCGTCAGAGGGACGCGGTTCTCACGAAGTGACACCGTTCAACCCTTGGCGCGCGACTTTTCGGTTGGCGGCGGCACGCGCAGACGCAGCTCCTCGATCTGATGAAAGCCCCAAGGTGAAGGGCGGAAGTTTTCCACGTCGCGCCGATGTGCGGCGTACAGGTTGGGGCGGACGAGCTGGATCATCGGCAGCTCCTCGTGAAGGATGTCCTGGATCTCGTGATAGATGTCGCGTCTCCGCTCGACGTCGAGCTCACGCGTACCCTGGTCGAGCAGGTCGTCGATGTCCGCTTCCCACCGTGTCGTCGGGCGCCGCTGCAGCGGGTGCCACACGTGCAGCTCGCCGCTCGAGCGCAGCAGATTTTCGCTGCTCGCCGGATCGATGCCGCCGGTGAAGCCGATCAGCATTGCATCCCAGTTGTAAGTCGCATCGAGGCGTTCGAAGAGATCTGGAAACGAAAGGGTGTGTAGGGTCACTCGCATGCCGATCGCCGCCAGATCCTCGATGATGATCTTGGCGATGCGGTCGCGAATCGCGTTGCCCTGGTTGGTGGTCAGGGAGAACTCGACTCGGGCGCCCGTGTTGTCTTCGAGTACGCCGTCCCCGTTTCGATCGCGATAGCCTGCCTCGTGCAGGATCTGCCGAGCGAGTGCCGGGTCATAGACGTGCGGCTTCAGCTGTTCATCACAAAACGGGTTGGCGGGCGGCAGCAACGACTGTGCGGCAATGCCTAGACCGTCGAGCGCCCGATCGATGATCTTCTCCTTGTCGATCGCGTGCGCGATGGCGAGCAGGAACCTGCGATCGGTGAACCAACTGAGGCGCGGGTCCTTCTTGCCGGCCTGCTGATAGTGGAACGGGTTTCGATTGAAGGTGAGGAATAGGGAGCCGGTGTCGGGTCCGATCTCGTCGACTACGAGCTCAGCGGCGGTCGGCGCGTTGCGCAAGGCGGCGACTTCGTCGAAACGGGGGCTGAAGATGTGGATGTCGCCGGCGAGAAACCAATCTCGTGCCTGCTCGCGATTGGCGGCGATGCGCAGAATATAACGGTCGAGATAGGGAAGGGGGCGCCCCTCGGCGTCTCGCTTCCAGTAGGTCGGGTTGTAGTCGAGAACGACCTGCTTGTTGGGTTCGTAGGTTGTTATGCGGAAGGGTCCGGTACCGACGACCTCGGCCGGATCGACGTCGTTGGACCAGCGTCCGGCGAAGTCGGCGAGGTTCTTGGCTCCTTCGAGGTCGGCGAACTTGTGCGCCGGCACGATTGGGATCACCAGAGACTGCAGGAACGGTGCATACGGGCGCGGCAGTGTAATGCGGATGGTTTTCGCGTCGACGGCGGTGGCGCGGATCGGCGTGCCGTCGATCTGCAGGATGCGTGCGTATGGGCTGTCGGGGATCGCGTGGATCGCGTCGATGGTGAACACCACGTCGCGCGCTGTCAGCCGTTCGCCGTCGTGCCACGTGACGTCCTCGCGCAAGGTGATGGTGTACTCGTAGTTGTACGGGTCGTACCTCCAGCTCGCTGCGAGGTTGGGCTGCGCTTCGGCAGTGGTCGGATCGAGACGGACCAGAGTCTCGAAGACGGCGCCGCCGACGGCTCGGCCGGTCTGGCCGTCGGCAATGATCGGATTGAAGGTAAGCGGATCGCCGACCACTGCGACGACGAGCGGATCGGGGGCCGGGGCCCGAGTCGGGAGTACGGGTGCGGCCGCCTGCGGCCTTTCGGTGTCGTGCTGTTCACATGCCGGAAATCCCGCCAGCAGTGCCGCTGCCAATGCAAGACGCGCGGCCGCGGCGATCGTGCGGCTGCGGCACCGCGCATCTGCCCTGGCGACGATGATCCTGTCGGACGTGCGGAATGTCATCTGGGCGAACGCGGAACGGAGCAACCCGTCAGAGACGGCTCCCGTCGAGGTCGACCTCGCGCGTGTCGGCCGGTGGTGACACGGAGAAGAAGCCTGCCGGCAGATCGGGATTGATTTCAGGGTCCTTCATCGAGATCTCCAACAGCTCACTGGTGAGTGGGAAGTGGACGGTGAGCTGCCGTGCCAGCGGTACTCGAGAGCTGGCGTCCATGTCTTCGTAGCGCGCGTCGAGCGTGATGCGGCCCTGGGGATCGATCTCGCGGTAGCGAGCAGGCGTGAGGTCGGAGGTAAAGCAGGTCGCGCGAGCTCCATTGGCGTCGTGCTGGGTGATGCGGACCAGGCCCTCCTCCCAGTCGACCGCCGCCGGAAGATCCTTTGCCATCTGCGGCGTGGCGAGTAGAAGGTCGACGATCCGTTCGACCGACACGTCGATCGGCAGATACGCCGCCAGATTCTGTGCCGAAGCGGCGCCGCGATAGACCGTCGACTCGCTCGGCACATAGGCGGCGAATCGACCGTCGTCGCTGGTCAGTACGAGGAGCGCGCCCAACATCGACACTACCTCGAACCGGATCCTGTCGGGGCGCTCGACCGCCAACACGTTGCGCGCGTTATCGCTGCGCTCTGGCGAACGATAGCGCAGCCGTGCCATGGCGCGCACGCCTATGAGGTCGGCCCGGCGCTGCTCCAGTGCGCTGAGCAGTTGCTCGACGCTGGGCATGCCCGGAGTTGGCGCGGGGGCGGGCTTGCTCGCGAAGCAGCCCTGCATCAGCACCGCGGCGAGCGCCGCGGTGGCAGCCCTCCTCATTCAGGACTCTCCGCGCCGCACGGCGCCTTGCAGCGCTTCGATCTTCCCGCGGATTCTGTCCGACTGCTCTTCTTCCTGGGAGCGGCTCAGTGCGTCTCGATACTTGCGGATCGCCTCGTTCTGGCGGCCGAGCTGACGATAGGCATCGCCGAGGTGCTCGGCGATGGTCGGATCGTCCGCCGATAGTTGCACGGCGCGCTCCAGATGCTCGGCAGCGGCCGCGTAGTCGCCGCGCTGGTAGAAAACCCAACCGAGGCTGTCGATGTAGTAGCCGTCGTCTGGATTGATCGCCAACGCGCGGCGGATCAATGCCTCCGCCTCGTCGAGACGGATACCCTGGTCGGCAAAGGTGTAGCCGAGGTAGTTCAACGCCTGCGAGTTTTCGGGATTCAGCTCGATGGCCGTCGTCATGTGGGTCATGCAGCGGTCTTTGTCGCCCACCTCGTCGTACAGGGCGCCGAGCGTGAAGTGGTAGTGATCGTTCTTCGGGTCCTTCTCGAGGAGTTGCTCGAGGATGTCGATCGCGTCGTCGACCTCGCCGTTCTCGCGCAGCGCCATCGCCGACAGCATCTGCAAGCGATCGTCGTCGGGTTTTTGCTCGGTGGCCTCTTTCAAAGACTCGACGGCGGCGGGCAGGTTGTCTTGCTCCTGGTAGATCTGCGCCGTGGCGCGCCGCGCGTCGGCAAACCATTCGTGATCGGACGGCACCATGTTGAACTGCTCGATCGCCTGATCGTACGACTCCGCCTGTTGGTAGGCGGACGCGAGATAGTAGCGAACGCGGTGATTATCCGGATTCGCCGCGAGAATCAGACTGAACTCGTTCGCGGCGCGTTGGTGATCGCCGGTTTCGAGATAGATCAGGCCGATCTTGGTGCGGGTATCCTGCGGATCGACGTCGAATCGCTCGAGCTCGCGAAACTGCTCGAGCGCGTCGTCGAACTTCTCCTCGCGCATGTAGAGACCCGCCAGGCGCCTGCGAATCTCTGCCTTGCGGGGATTGATGCTCAGGATCTCTTCGTAGATGCGGATCGCCTCTTGGGGCTTCTGGCGGACTTCGTAGAGCAGCGCCAGATCCGCGAGCACCGGCTCCGCTTTCGGGTTGAGCTGCAGGGCCCGCTGGTAGGAAGCCTCCGCCTCGTCGTACTTGCCGGCCGCTGCCTGTATTCGGCCGAGGTAGTAGTGAGCGAGGAACGCGTCGGGCTCGCTGTCCACCACCGCGTCGAGCGTCGCCACGGCATCGTCTGTCTGGCCGATCTTGCCCTGGAGGATCCCGAGCAGCAGGCGCGCCTCGCGGTTTTCGGGCTCGAGACGCAGGGCCTCGCGATATGCCGTGATGGCTTCCTCGTAGCGGTCGCTCGCGGAGAGAATGTCGGCTTGCAGCAGGAGATTGTCGGTCGACTCCGGTTCGAGGGCGAGAGCGGCGTTTGCCTGCTCCAGGGCCTCCTTCAGCCGTCCTTCGCGGACGTACAGGCCGGCCAATCGGCGGCGCAACAGCGCCGTGTTCGGATCGGCAGCGACGGCGCGCTCGAAGGACGCCAAAGCGTCTTTTTGATCGCCCTGGGTCAGTGCGACGTAGCCGCTCAGATAGGCGGCGAGCGCCTTCGCTTCGGGGAGCGGCCCAGTCTCTTCGACCTGCGCCGGGCCCAACTCGGACCAGCCGTCGAGCGACGAGTCAGGGGAAGCCGGGCGGACCAGCGAACAGGCCTGCAGCAATAGCGCGGCTGAGAGGCCGAAGCCGGCAAATAGGTGATTTTTGGGCCGCGCGAACACGCCGATGTTCTCCAGAGAGAGTAGCGGCCGAGAGTAACACAGGCCCCCCGGTGCTACCAGTATGACCGCGGGTCTCCGTCCCTCGGATACGGTGCTTTGGAACCATTCGGACCCTGCGTGTATGATGCGGCGATCCCACCCGTGGACCTCAATCCGTGATCGACCAGTCGCGCCATATTGTCAGGGGCGAGCGGCGCCCAATTTCGCTCGCTGCCCGGTTCGGACCCCGCCGGCAGCGCTGGCTCGTTTTGGCGCTCCTGGCCTGCTCGATGAGCCTGGCTCGCGATCACCGGTTGCAGGCCACGTCGCTGCCGGTCGATCAGGCCCAGAACGACGACGCGCCCGTGCGTTGGGAGCTGCTCGAACCCGGGCTCGATTTTGCCGCCATCGAGTTGCCGCAGAAGTCGACGGAAGGCGACTCGATAGCCAGGGTGTTGCGAGCCGACCCGCGCTACTTCGGGGTGCGGCTCCTGAACGCCTCGGCGGAGCCCGCCAAGGTGCCGCGCACGGCGCGCGATTGGGCTGAGCACGCCGATCTCGTTGCCGCCACGAACGCCGCGATGTACCAGGCGGACGGCTCGACCAGCGTTTCGCTGATGAAGGCTCCCGGCCACGTCAACAACGGCCACCTCACGAGGGATCGCACGGTGCTCGCTTTCGATCGGCGTCACGATGGCGTGCCCCCTGTGCAGATCATCGACCGCGCATGCCAGGATTTCGAAGCGCTGCGCGAAAGCTACGACTCGTTCGTCCAGAGCATTCGCATGATCTCGTGCAACGGACACAACGTCTGGAGTCAGCAGGAGGCGCGCTGGAGCACGGCGCTGATCGCCACCGACCGGAACGGGCGGATTCTGCTGATCCACGTCCGCTCTCCGTACAGCACGCACGATCTGATCCAGAACCTGCAGCGCCTGCCCCTGGAGATCGATCGAGCGATGTATCTCGAGGGCGGCCGCCCGGCGCAGCTCTACTTCCGCTCCGGCGGACACGAGGTCGAGGTCGTCGGCAGCACCAGCAGCAGCGGCATCGGCGGCAATACGGCGGCATTGCCGTTTCCCAACGCGCTCGGCCTCTACCGGCTCGCGAGCCCGACAGGAGCAGTTGCCGAATAGCCGGACAGGGGCGCTGCGATCCCCGATGAATCCAAAGGGTGGTCCGCAGCCGCCTGAACGCCGCGGGCACCTTGGACCGCTGCGGAGAAACAGGCTAAGCACAGCCGCGTGACGGACGAGAAAAAGAGTGCCGCCGTGCTGGCCTTGGATTTCGTCAAGGACGGCGACATCGTCGGGCTCGGGACCGGCCGCGCGGCAAACGCCTTCGTCCGCGCCCTCGGCGAACGCGTGCGCGCCGGTCTCTCTGTGCGCGGCGTGCCGACCTCGCAGGCGACCGCCGAGCTGGCCCGCGAGTGCTCGATCCCGCTCAGCGCGCTCGATGACGTCGCCTCGATCGACGTCACGATCGACGGCGCCGACGAGGTCGATCCGCAATTGAATCTAATCAAGGGCTACGGTGCCGCGTTGGTGCGAGAGAAGATCGTCGCCGCCGCTTCGCGGCGGCTGGTTATTCTCGTCGGCCCGGAAAAGTTGGTCGATGTGCTGGGGCAGCGCGGGCGGATTCCGGTCGAAGTCATTCCCTTCGGCGCTGCAACCTGCACCCGCCACTTCGCGGCGATGGGCCTCGACGGCGCCCTGCGCGAGGAGAACGGCAACAAAGTCGTTACCGACAACGGCAACTACATCTTCGATTGCAGCGTGCGCGCCATCGCCGATCCGGCGGCGCTCGATCGCCAACTCTGCTGCGTGCCGGGTGTCGTCGGCACGGGCATCTTCGCCGGTATGGCGGACGCGGTTCTCGTCGACGAGGAAAGCGGCGCCCGCGTTCTGCGCCGCGCCGCCTGATTGCCCCGCATGGCGCACGGAGAACGAAGCGACCAGCCGCGCTTCATCGTCATCGGTGCCGGCATGGCGGGCATCCTCGCTGCCATCAAGCTGCGCGAAGCAGGCTTCGACGATTTCACGGTGTACGAGAAGGCCGATCGCCTCGGCGGCACGTGGCGCGAGAATACCTACCCGGGGATCGCCTGCGACGTGCCGTCCCACCTCTACAGCTACTCGTTCGCGCCGAATCCGAGCTGGAGCCGACAGTTCTCTCCCGGCGCCGAGATCCAAGCGTATTTCGAAGACGTGGCGCGCCGCCATGGGATCGGCACGGCGATCCGATTCGGCGAAGAGGTCACGCGCTGCGCGTTCGAGGATGGCCGCTGGCGCATCCAAACCGCGCGCGGCACCAGCGATACGGCGGACTTCGTGATCGCCGCCACCGGCGTACTGCACCATCCCGCCATCCCCGAGATCGAGGGCCTGGATTCGTTCGGCGGCGCCGTCTTTCACAGCGCGCGCTGGGACCATGGCGTGCCGCTCGACGGCGCGCGCGTCGGCGTCGTCGGCACCGGCTCCTCGGCGATCCAGATCGTCTCGGCCTTGGTCGACCGAGTGGCGAGCCTGACGCTCTTCCAACGCACCGCGCAGTGGATCATGCCGGTCAACAACCCCGCGTACAGCGACGCGGAGAAGCGCGAGTTCGCGCGCAACCCGGCCGCGATGGAGGAGATCCGCGCCGCCGTGTCGCAAGCCTTCATCCAGGGCTTTGCCAACGTTCTGGTCGACATCGAATCGCCACTGCTGCAGGCGATTCACGATGCCTGCGTGGCCAATCTCGAGGGCAGCGTCACGGATCCCGTGCTTCGCGAGAAACTGCGACCCACCTACCGGGCCGCGTGCAAGCGGCTGGTGATGTCGCCGGATTTCTACCAGGCGATCCAGCGCCCGAATGCGGCGCTGATCACCGAGCGGATCGAGCGCGTCGAGCCATCCGGCGTGCGCACTGCCGACGGCGCGTTGCGCGAGCTCGACGTGCTGGTGCTCGCCACCGGGTTTCGCGTCGACCGCTTCGTGCGACCGATGCGCGTCGTCGGCCGCGACGGCGTCGAGCTCGACGACGTGTGGAACGGCGGCCCCTCCGCCTATTTGGCGATCGCGGTGCCGGACTTCCCGAACTTCTTCATGCTCAACGGCCCCAATGGGCCGGTCGGCAACTTCTCACTGATCGACGTGGCTGAGATGCAGGTCGGCTACATCCTTCAGCTCGTCGAGCAGGTGCGCGCGGGAAACTGCAGCGAGATCGGCGTATCGCGCGCCGCGATGCAACGCTTCGACGCGGATCGCGCCGAGGCGGCCAAGTCCACGATCTGGGCTACGGGCTGCCGGAGTTGGTATCTCGATGCCGGCGGTCTGCCGACCGCATGGCCGTGGACGTTCGACCGTTTCGTCGAAGAGATGCAGCGCCCGCGTTTGGCCGACTACGATTTGCGCTGAACACCGGGGCGATGCGCGTGGGCGCGCACCCGGCGCCGCCGGAGCGAAACGCGCTCAGAAGCGGCGCGAGCAGAGGAGGACGGCGAGGTACAGCAAGCCTGCCGTGTAGAACATCGCCGTGTAGCCGGTGATCATCCCCATGATGTAGCTGGCCAGTGACGCAACGACGCCGAACATGCCGTTGATGCCCCAGCCCCACGGCACGAACTCGCGCGAGCGATCGGCGACGCGGCGCAACCCGTTCGGGAACGGCATCCCGAGCGGAATGCCGACCAGCGTCACCAGAGCGATGCACAGCGCGAGGCGTTGTGTTTGCGGTGCCGCGAGGGTTTCGGCGAGCACGGCGGGCACCAGAGGTGTCGCGAAAGCGAGAAGCGCCACCTCGATCCAGATCACCGCCAACAGTACGACGTCGCGGCCTTGTTCGCTCCAGCGGCCGGCGAGCCAGCTGCCGACGCCTGAGCTGACCAGGAGTGCTGCCAGCACGGTGGCGACCGCGAGAACCGGATCGCCGAGATAGATCGTGAAGCGCTGCATCAGCGCCAGCTCGATCAACATGAAGCCGGTGCCGAGCAAGGCGAAGTAGGTTGCGATCGACATCTTGCGATCGGTCGTCCGCCACGCGTCGCGCAGCTTCCAGAGAGGCCAGACGATCAGCGCCAACGCGGCAATCGTCAGCCCGATCAGGTTGACGACGAAGAAGGAGAACGGATTGATCAGCGGCAGCCTGCCCTCGCGAAGAATTTGCGACCAGCGAAAGCTCAGGAAGAAGAACGGCCAATCGTCGGTCGACGGTCGCAGGTCGGCGTCCGGCGCCGAGCGCGCCAGGTCGTCGGTCGGGGCGAGCGGGTTGTAGAGCACGTTGAACTGGTAGCGCCGCGCGAAGTCTTCGAGCACCGCGACGTCTTCGGCGCTGAAGCCGTCCGGTCGCACCAGCGTCGTCGCCCAGAGAGAGCCGCCGATCACCATGATGCGCGAGGTCGGATCGAGCCCGCGCTCGCTCAGCGCGGCCCGTGCGACGTTGGCGAATCGCGCCGCCCAGCCGAAGCGCAGATCGCGCGTAATCGAGAGGAGGCCGCCCGGCGCCAGTCGATCCATCAGATCGCCGATCGCCTCGACGGTGTAGACGTAGCTCTCGGGCGCCGTATTGAGGCCCAATGCACCCAGCTCGATGCCGGTGTCGACGCCGCTGAGCTGCACGATGTCGTAGAACCGAGAATCCCGTGCGGCGAAATTGCGGCCTTCGGATACGACGACCTCGACGCGCGGGTCGGTGAGAACGTTGCCGACGTACGAGCCGAAGACGTCGCGCGTCGCCTGGACGTTCACCGGATTCAGCTCTACCGCGACGACCTTCGACGCGCCCTGGCTGAGTGCGATGACGACGTCGGTTGCGCCGCCGACGCCGATTACCAACACGCGCGGCTGCGAGCGGATCAGATAGGCGGGGGACTGCGACGTGCCGGCGAGGAAGTCGAGATCTTCCGGTTTGCCCGGCACCCGGAAGAGAAACGCCGGGGCCGCGCCGTTCAGCATCAGCATCCGCTGCTCGATGCGCAGGTCGCCGAAGACCGGACTGATGTCGCCACCGAAGGTCGGGGGATGGGTGGCGTAAGGCTCGGTCACGTCGACGCGCCCGAAGCGGCTCCAGCGCGAGAAGTCGATGTCGAGACCGCCCGGCTTTGCCGACTTCGAGATGACCGCGCCGTGTTGGCCGGACGGGATGCGGACGTCGATCGGTTGGATGAAGACGTTGATGAACACAAAGGCGAGATTGATCGATCCCGCGACCAGCGCCGGCCAGATCGGACGCTGTGCCTGTCGCAGCGCGAGGGCGGCGGCGAATGCGGCAATGGCGCCGGCAGCGCCGAGCAGCGCGAATCCGCCCAGCACTTCGACGCTCGCGAGAGCCAGGGCGCTGCCGAGGCCGGCGCCGAGCAGGTCGGCGAAGTAGAGGCGGTTGGCGTCCTTCGGCACGCCAGCGAAGGCAGCGGACACCGCGAGGCCGGCGAACAGGAACGGAGCGCCCAGTAGAGCGTACAAACCCAGGATCATCGGCAGGCCAGCGAACGAGAAGAACTGCGCCGGCGACACGTCGAGCGCGTTGATGATCAGCAGCGGCGGCAGGGACAGCGCGGCGAGCCAGATCAGACCGCGGCCGACCAACACTGGCGCTTGCTGTGGGCTCGGCGCTCCGCGTACCGCCAGGATCGAGCCTGCCGCCCCGTAGCCGACCAACGCGACTCCGATGATCACGTAGAGGAAGAGGCCGCCGAACAGGACCGAGGCCAGCTTCATCACCGAGACCTGCAGGTAGACCGAGGCCGCCGAGGCGAAGAAGACGGCGCCGACCAGAAGCGCCGGCGCCAGCTCAGCAGCCGAGGTCGGGGAACCAGCGGCCATCGCAGCCGGGCGGCGCTCGCGGGAGGTCATGATCGGCGGCGGAATCTAGCCCGGTCGCCAGAGCGGGGCAAACCGCAGCCGGAGCAAGGCAAGAAGCCCTCTCCTTTTCATCGCAAGGATCGTTGACAGTTGCGTGGTGCGCGACAGCGAGCGCATCGTCCCCGCCCGCCGATCGATTCGATCTGCTTCAATACGGCCATGCTGGTCGACGGGTTGCCGACCGGCACCTGGGGAGTGTGCAGCGGTGATTGAACGCGCTGTCGCCGCGATGACTCAGCTTGCGCGGCGCCGGCGCCAGACGAGTACGGCGGGGAGCAAGAGCAGCGCGGCCAGCCCGGATGCGTCGTCGCCGCGCGTCACCTGACACGAGTCGTCGTTCTCGTCACCGGGAACCGCCTGCGCGTTGCCGCTCTGAAGCGGCGTCGTCGTCGGTGCCGCTTCGGTCGGAACGGTGGTCGCGGTCGGGGTCGCGGTGGGATCCCACGGCGCGGGGGACGGCGTCCAGGTGGGAGTTCGCGTATCGGGGATGATCGGCGGGCGCGGCGTCGCGTCGGGATCGAGGCAGATCGTGCCGGAGTCGCCGATGTCCGTCGTCAAACGCTCGGCGTCCGGGCTCGCCGATATCGCGTCGGTGAGCTGTACCCCGCAGCAGTCGCCGGGTGCATCGAGATGAGCGACGAAGTTGCAGCAGTAGAGCTCGCCGTCGGGGATTGGACCCGACTCCTGCAGACTGATGACCAGCGTCGCGATCCACGGCGGATCGGCCTCGTCGTGCAAGAGCGTGTAGGCGGTCTTGCTGTGCGTTGGGCTGGTCCGGCACTCCTCGTCGAGCGGCGTGATGCAGCTCGGATTCCAGTAGATGCGGTTCTGCGTACCCGCTACCTCGAGCCCTTCCGAATCGAGAGAAACGCACAGCGATGCCGTGTCGCCCGATGCGGCGACGGTCGCGGAATCGACGGCCAGCCGCACTGCCTCTGCGCTGGCTGCCCAGGAGCAGAGAACGGCTCCGAGCCAAACGATCACCATCCGAGTTGATCGCATCGTGTCTCCCTCCGACGTCTGCCGTCTCCGTCTGATCCCGCCAGACGAGTAGGCAGATTACAAGTGCGTTTTTGGGGGGCGTTGTTTGCCGGCCCGGGCGCCGGTGATAGCGTCCGACGGTCCGATGCGGCCGTTGACCGCGAAGGGGAGAGAGACACGCATGGCTGGCGAATCAACCAATTCCGCAGGGCGAGATATCGCCTTCGACCCCGATGCGCTGCGCGAGCGATACCGCCAGGAGCGCGACCGGCGGCTGCGCGCCGATGGGAACGAGCAGTACGTCGAGGTCAAAGGGCGGTTCGCCCATTACCTCGACGACCCGTATGTCGCGTCGGGCTTCACCCGCGCGCCGTTGTTCGACGACGTGGAGGTTGCGATCGTCGGCGGCGGCTTCGGCGGGCTGCTGGCGGGAGCGCGGCTGCGCCAGGCGGGTATCGAGAGCATCCGTATCATCGATCCGGCCGGCGACTTCGGCGGCACCTGGTACTGGAATCGCTACCCCGGCATCGCCTGCGACATCGAGTCGTATACCTACCTGCCGCTGCTCGAGGAGGTCGGCTACGTGCCGAAGGAGAAGTACTCGTTCGGCGACGAGATCCGCGCCCATAGTCAGGCGATCGCGCGGAAGTTCGATCTCTACCGCGACGTCTGCTTCCAGACCCGAGCCGAGAGCCTCTCTTGGGACGAGGACGCCGAGCGATGGATCATCGCCACCAATCGCGGCGATCGGATGCGGGCTCGCTGGGTGTGTCTGGCGACCGGGCCGCTCAATCGCCCGAAGCTGCCGGGTATTCCCGGCATCGAAGACTTCCGCGGCCACTCCTTCCACGCCAGCCGCTGGGATTACGACTACACCGGCGGCAGCTCCGAAGGCGGTCTCACCGGTCTGCGCGGTGTCCGCGTCGGCCTGATCGGCACCGGTGCCACGGCGGTGCAGGTGGTGCCGCACCTCGGCGAGTGGGCCGAGCACCTCTACGTCTTCCAGCGCACGCCGTCGTCGATCGACGTGAAGGACAACCCGCCGACCGATCCCGAGTGGCAGAAGTCACTGCAGCCCGGTTGGCAGCGCCGCCGCATGGAGAACTTCAACAACCTGGTCTCCGGCGTCCCGCAGGAAGAGGACATGGTCAACGACGGCTGGACGGCGTTGATCGGCAA
>CADEER010000059.1:0-8666 GCA_902826395.1 uncultured bacterium | reverse complement strand
CGCGGCAAGGGCGTCGAGCGCATCACCGAGCGCGGTGTCGTCGTCGACGGTCGCGAGTACGAGCTCGACTGCCTGATCTACGCAACGGGCTTCGAGGTAGGCACCGATTACTCGCGCCGGGCCGGCTTCGATGTCGTCGGCCGCGGCGGAGAGAGCCTGGCTGCGCGCTGGGCGGACGGCGTGCGCACTCTGCACGGCATGCTGGTGCACGGCTTCCCCAACTGCTTCATCATGAACAACATCCAGGCCGGATTCACCGCCAGCTATCCGCACCTGCTCGACGAGCAGGCCGTGCACCTCGCCTACATCGTCGAGTCGGCGTCGTCGCGCGGCGCCGGCACCGCCGAGGTTTCGGCGGCCGGAGAAGCCGAGTGGATCGAGCGGTGCATCGACAAGGCCAATCTGGCGCGCGAATTCTTCGAGAACTGCACGCCCGGCTACTACAACAACGAAGGCAAGCCGAGCGAGCGCAGCGCCCAGAACGGCTTCTACGGCGGCGGCTCGGCGGAGTACTTCCGCCTCCTCGCCGAGTGGCGCCAGGCCGGCGACCTGAGGGGCGTCGAGCTAAAAACCTCTCACCACCGAGGCACGGAGACACAGAGAGCGTAACTGCCTCGAAGGCGTGCGGCGTCGAAGTTGGGAAGAAGCCACAGATGAACACAGATGAACACGGATGGTTGAGTCTCTCGAGCGGACTTCTTTTCGTCCGTTGAAAGATCCCGAGTTCGATCGCGCTGTCTTTGAGGCTGCGAGATCGGGATTCAGCAGTCACCTATCTGCGTTCATCTGTGGCTAAGACTCAGGTGCGGCGGCCGACCACCGGTTCCTTTTCGATGTCGCCTTCGAGCAGCGCTCGGTAGACGAATCCCGCCGCGGCGGCGCCGAGCAGTGGAGCCACCCAGAACAGCCAGAGCTGGGCGACCGCCCAGCCGCCGACGAACAACGCCGGGCCGGTGCTGCGCGCCGGGTTCACCGACGTATTCGTCACTGGGATGCTGATCAAGTGGATCAGGGTCAGCGCCAACCCGATCGCCATTCCGGCGAAACCGACAGGCGCGCGCTGGTGGGTCGCGCCGAGGATGACGATCAGGAACATGAACGTCATCACAACTTCGGTCACGAAGGCGGCCATCATCGTGTAGCCGCCGGGCGAGTGTGCATCGAAGCCGTTCGACGCAAAACCCCCGGCCAGCGTGAAGTCCGCCTTGCCGCTGGCGATGACGAAGAGCACCGCCGCGCCGAGCACCGCGCCTACAACCTGGGCGCCGATGTAGGACGGCAGCTGCGCCGACGGGAAGCGACCGCCAGCCCATAGCCCGACCGACACGGCCGGGTTGAAGTGACCGCCGGAGATTGGGCCGAGCGCGTAGGCGCCGCTCACCACCGTCAGACCGAAGGCCAGCGAAACGCCGAGCAGGCCGATGCCGACGTCCGGAAATGCAGCGGCGAGCACGGCACTGCCGCAACCTCCGAGAACGAGCCAGAACGTACCGATCAGCTCAGCCAACAACTTTGCCAACATCACGCGTCAACCTTTCTGCCGCCGCGAAGCGGTGGCGCTCAATTGCGTGCCTGACGGGACTAACCTTCGCCGACGTGGTTGACCGAGATCGGACCGATGGCGGCCGCCGGCGCCTCAGGAGCCGGAATCACCTTCGGCAGCCGCGTCGCCGGAAGGGTCGGCGTCGACTCGCTCCCACGACGAGTCGGGATTGAACTCGGTGATCTTCGCCGCCTCGGCCTTGGTCTCCTGGCCGAGATCCTTCTGGAAGACGATGCCGTCGTGGCTGACCATGAAGGTCATGATGCCGGACGAGCCGTAGTCGGCGGGCTCGGCGAGCACGGCGAAACCGCCGATCAGCTCGCCCTTGGCTTCGTAATCGTACGCGCCGCCCGGCGCATCGGGGCCCTGCCTGGTGAGCAACCGGTAGAAGTAACCGTGGTAGGGCCGGTGACGTTTCGTCTGGTCGCCTTCGTATCCCTCGTCGCGAGCGCGGGCTACCAGCGGGCCGAGCGGGCTCGGTTCTTCGCCTTCGTCGGTCGGCCAGTACAAACCGTTGCGCTTGCCCGGTTCGCTCAAAATGCGGCGAGCGTAATGCAGCAGGCCCCCGCCGTCCGGATTGAGCAGATAGTATTCGCGCTGCGCGTCGTTGATCGCCAGGCAGACCTGGATGGTCGAGAGCTCGTTCTGGCCGATCCGTCGATCGATGATCTCCTGTTCGCCCGCCGCCGTGTCGAACTTCCAACCGGACTCGTCCTTCACCAGCGGGATCGGGAACGGCCATTCATCGTCGCCCACCTGCAGCTCCGCCCTGGTCTCACCGTCCGGCACGATCACATGCGCTTCCCGGTAGCGCGCCACGAAGCGCTCGGCAGCGGCGCGATCGGCGACGTCGTCCCCCGACTCGACCAGGTCTTGCGCTTCCGAGCCGAGCACGGCCAGGACCGCGGCGTCGTCATCGTCTTTGTCGAGTGCGGCGATCAGCGCGCTCACCGCTTCGGCCGGCGAGGGATAGTGCATCGCTGCCTGCTCGGCGGCCAAAGCCGACCCGAGACCCAACGACAGAACGGCGATTACCGACTTTCTCGTGAGCTTGATCATTTCGATCTCCGTACGCCGGATCATTTGAGAGACACGGTTGCTTGCGTGACAGCGGTCAGCGGCGTCCGCCGCCGCCGCGCCCGCCACCGCCACCGCGCCCGCCGCCGCCGCCACGCCCGCCGGCTCCACGCCCGCCGCCGCCCGACGAGCCCATGCGGCTGCTGCGTCCGCGATCGCTGTATTGGCGCGTGCTCTGGCCGCTGCCCATGCCCTTGAAGGCACCGGCGTTGCGATCGCTCGAAGCTTGTCGCGTGCGCTGCTGCGGCTGCCGCTGCTGCTGTGCCTTGCGATTGGCCGATTGCTGTCTGGCTGCGTCGCGGTTCGCGGTGCTGGCGCGCTGCTGACCCGTATCTCGGCGCTGCGAGCCGGCGCGCTCTGAGGTCGACCGCTGCCGGGCGGCATCGCGGCTTGCGGTGGTATCGCGGTGTTGACCGGAGCCGGCGCGTTGCTGCGCGTCGCGCTTGGTGTTGCCGGCGCCGGCTTTGTTGGCGCGTTCGACGTCGCGTCGCGCTTTGTCACCGCCGGCGCCTTTCAGATCCTGACGACCGCTCTCGGCGCGCCCGCGGAACTGCTCGCGCGATTTCGCCGCGTCGCTCTGGCCGCGCCCGTACTTCTGTTGCGTCTTGTTGTCGCGGTACTGCACGCCCTTGCGATGGTCGGAGTTGTGCTCCCAGTTGCCATTCTTGATGTCGGTGCGGTTGAAGTTGTTGTAGTTGTTCACGTCGATGTCGACGTCGTTGTGGCCACCGTATCCGCCCCAATTGCAGTCGCCCCACAGCGCCGCGCCCACGGCCATGCCGACGCCGAACGACATGATCGACGTCGCTGCGACGTAGCCGGGCGGATAGTAGGAGTACGGCGGATAAGAAGGATACGGCCAGGTGCCGTACACGACGGTTGGGTTATAGGTCGGCACGTAGACGACCTGCGGGTCCGCCGGCTCGATCTTGATGACCGTCTGGGGTGCCGGCGCCGCTTCGACGTTGACGTTTTGCTCGACATTCGCGGGTGGAGCGGGAGCCTGCTCGACGATGACCTTCTGCTCCTTGGTCGTCTCCAGGTTTCCCTCTTCCTTCGCCCTGGCGCGCAAGCGTTGCACGCCGTCCAGCACGTCGCTCTGTTGAGCGAGGAAGGCGTCACCGAGCTTCTGCGTCCACGCCAGGTCCTCGTTCATCATCGTCAGGACCTGCGGAAACGCCGTCAGCGACTTCACGCTCGGATCCCAGGTCTGTTTCTGCATCGCGTCTTCGAGCGCCTTGTCCTTGACGTTGGGATTATCCTTCGACCAGCGCGCCGCTTCGACGACCTCGAGCGGGTAGGTGGACGCCATCAGGATCTGGGCGATCAGCGAGTCCGGATACAACGCGATCGGCGCCACGAGCTGATCGATCTCCTCCGCCTTGAAGGTAGGCGGAGTCGCCGCGTCTTGCGCGGCGGCTCCGCTGGCGCACAGCGCGGTGAGAGCGAGCGCCGCCCATATGACCTTGGATCGCCTGCCGCAGAGCTGCGCGGCGTTCGACACCGCACGGAGGCGGCCGGTTGCGTGCTTCATCGTTCGATCTCCCGAGCTGAGACGTTGGTCCGATGACGTATTGCCGCTGGCCTGACGGGAAGGCCGATGTCCGATGCCATAGTCCCGTTTAACTGGCCGGACAAGAGCGCGAGGTGGCCGCGTCTCGCCACCTCGCCGCAAGGGAAATCACTGCCCCGCCGGTGCTCCGCCGTCCGCTTCGATCACCGGGATGGTCGCCGCCAGTTCGTAGCGCAACACCGCGTCGATCTTGTTCTCTAGCTGGTAGAACGCCGCCAGCTTGCGCCCCGGCAGTACATCGGCGAATTGGCCCACGTAGGAACGCCGCACCTCGAGGCGCTCCGCCTCGGTGGCGAGATAGCCGTCGAGGATCTGCCTGGCCTTCTCATCGGAAAGTCCGCTGAAGCTTGCGATGTAGTCCTCGATGATCGCCACTTGGCGGTCGCCGACGGCGGCCGCTTCCTTTTGATAGCGTTCGTAGAGCGGCCAGAAACGAGCCGCCTCTTCGTCGGTGAGCGGCAGATTCAAGGCGACGAACGCCTTGCGATCCGATCGGATCGCTCCGACCAGGACATCGAGCTGGGCGTCGGCCGCTGCCCCCTCGACGGCTTCGGACTCGGCGCTCGCCGCCGGAGTGGAGAGGGCGAGGAGCAGAACGGTTGCGATCGTGAAGCGAAACATCGACATGGCTCGTCTCCCTCTCATTTTTCGATCCTGGTGATCTTGCTGCCCTGGATGCCGATGCCGCCCATCAGGCCCTTCTGGTCGAAGACGAATGCGTAGACATCCTGCGTGAGCGTCGTGGTGCTCAGCGATTTCGCCATGCCTTCGTCGACCACGACCAGGCTCGGGCCGGAGCCGAGCTCCCAGCCGTTGCTCTTGTCGAGATACGCGAGCGCGTCTTTGCTCATGAAGAACAGGGCGTAGCCGAACTTTTGTGCTCCGGCTTGAAAACCGTAGGACGCTGCCATCGAGTTGTAAAAGCCCGTCGCCTTGCCGCCTCGCAACAGCGCTCCTTCGCCGATCTGCCCGGCGAACATGAAGCCGGCCTTGACGATGGTCGGAAAGACGAGAATCGCCACGGCCTTGCGGCCGAGCTGCCGCGCCGCCGGGTTCTTCGCGTACAGGTTGTCGAGCGCTCGAATCGAGTTGCGCTCGAGCTCGGCGCGACTGGCGGCGTGCGCGGTCGCAATCGGGCCGCTGACGGCGGCAGCGAGCGTCATCGCCGCCAAAGCGATACGCAAACGGTTTGACATGCTGGTTCCTCCCATCCTCGGCCGGTGTGTACCCACCGACTGCCGCGCCGGCCCGCAGACGGCAGCCCTCGTTTGTACCTCTGACGTGTTCACTTCTCTTGCGTTCTATCGCGCGGGTGCCGTCGGCGTCTGCGGATGAATCTGCGCCGCCCTCGCCAGGGCAGCAGGGTGATTACTTCGGAAACAGCAACTGAACGACGACGCGCAGCGTCGTCTCCGGGCCGCCGGTCGGCCGTTCCGCGTTCCAGTAACCCTGCACACCGGCGTTGAACGCCTGCGCGCCGAGTTGAAACACTTTGCCGAATCCCCCGCCGAGCGGCACCAACCAGCGCTCGTCGCTGTCAGCTTGCCAATCGGCGTTGATGATCGGCGCGCTGACCAGGAACCAGCCGTCGGGCAGGTTGTAGTTGAGGAACGGCTGCAGCGTCATGGCATTGATGTACGGGGTGTCGGAATCGCCGGCGAGCGAGAAGACGTTGTTTACGAGACCGCCGACGACGAACTTTCCCGGCATGGCGACAACCACGGCCGAAGGTCCGAGACCGAACTTGCCCGGACCGACCCGGTCGTTCACCGACGTCGGCAGTTGGATCGTCGGGCCGACGCCCCACACGATTTTGCCGCCCTTCGGCGCGATCCACGTCGTGTGGTTGATGTCGCTGAGGCCGAAGTCGCCGCCGCTGCTCGCGATCGGATCGGGCTGATACACCAGCGGTACGATGGTGCGGTTGATGAGGAGCCAGTTCTCGGCGATCTGGACCGGGATCACCGGTTGGATGTTCAACACGTTTTGCGTCCGATCGCGCGGTCCGACGCCGAAGTTGGTGTTGTTCTGAAAAGGTACCGAGATGAGATTGCTGACCGGATTCTGCGTCTGCTTGGCTAGATCCGAGTGAGCTTCTTCCTCGGCTGTCGCGGTCTCGAGCAACGCGGGCACGAGCAAGGCGGCGACTGCGATCGAGGTTGCCGTGATCGCCAACCTTGCAGACGACCACAGTCGATAGCCGATGCTTTGCTGGATCATCTCGGAGCTCCGCAGCGATGGGCGACACGCGCCGCTGCGCGCCGGCCGAAGCTATAGTCGAGAGCTCGCAAAAACGCTACTGAAAGCGGCGTCGCAAATGGGCTCGACGACTTCGTCGGCGACGGGGCAGTGCCTGCGAGTTGGGCAGGTGTGGAGGAGCGCAATGCATAAGACCTCGCTGGGTGTGTTGCTGATCGCAGCGATGTTCGCGTTTGCCGGCAGCGCCGCCGGCCAGCAGCCGGCGACATCGTACGCGGGCGATCTCGGGACGCGTTCGACGTTGACCGGCGACTGGGGTGGAATGCGCGACGACGCGGCGGCGAAAGGCGTCACCATCGCCGCCGATCTGACGCAGATCGGCCAGGGGGTCGTCGACGGCGGCACCAGTGGTAGCTGGGAGTACGGCGGCCGTGCCGACTTCACCGCTCAGCTCGACACCGGCAAGGCGGGTCTGTGGCCGGGCGGCTTCTTCGACATCGAGCTGGAAGGCAACTGGAACGAGTCGGTGAACGGCCGCACCGGGGCGCTGCTACCGGCGAACACAAACCAACTCTTCCCTGTGGCCACCGGCGACAACTTCGGCGTGCCCAAGCTCGCCTTCACGCAGTTCCTCTCCAAGTACGGTGGCGTCAGCATCGGCAAGCAGCAGACCATCTCGACCGGCGATCTCAACGAGTTCGCGCACGGCAAGGGCGACGATCAGTTCTTCAACATCGCGTTCAACGCCAATCCGACGCTGCTGGTGGTGCCCTACTCGACGCTCGGCGTCGTCGGCGTACTCTTGCCGACTGCCGATCCGCAGCAGGCGATCGTGACCCTCGGCGTCCTGTCGGCGACCGGCAGTGCGACCGAAGCCGGCTTCGACGACATCGACGGGGCGCTGTTCGCGGCCGAAGGTCGGATGCGCACCAACTTCTTTGGACGCACCGGGCATCAACTGCTCGGCGCGCTCTACTCGAACAAGACCTACACCTCAATCGACCAGCGGCTCGGGTTCGTCATCCGCAATCGCCGCCTGGTGCCGAAATCCGACACGTGGAGCGTGTACTACAACTTCGATCAGTATCTGTACGAGATCGATGAAAGGGCGGATCGCGGCATCGGCATCTTCGGCCGCTTCGGTGCATCGGAGGGCAACCCAATCCCGGTGCAGTACTTCTACAGCCTCGGCGTCGGCGGCAAGGGCATCTTCGAGAGCCGCGCCCACGACCGTTTCGGCATCGGCGTCTACTACAGCTCGATCAGGAATCCGACTCTGCAACTCCCCAACAGGGCCCTGTCTTTCCTCGAAGACGAGTTCGGCTTCGAGTTCTTCTACAACATCGCCCTGACGCCGTGGCTTCTGTTCACCCCCGACATCCAGATAATCGACGGCGCGGTGCGCCGAGCCGATACGGCAACGGTAATCGGCTTCCGCCTGCAAACGATCTTCTGATCGTGGGGTCGCGGTGAAGGCAGCAGCCGAGGTCCGCGGCCAGCGCGGCTGACCGGACCGCACGATTGCACATGAGGACTCGATTGCTCGTACTCATTGGGACCGCAGCACTCCTGATCACTCTCGCGACGGCGGCGTCATCGCAGGATCGCGGCATCCTGGACCGCGTCCCCGAGCTTCAGAAGATTGCGGCAGCGTCGAGCCGCGGCGCGATGGGATGCGGGCCCGCCTTGTCATTGTTGGTTACGAGTCAGGGCGTGGTGGCCGCCCCTGGAATCGATGCGTTTCACGTGTTCGGCGGCACGATCCAGTCCGCAGACCTTCTCACGCTGCTCAGGTCTCGCAGCGAATCGAACCGTACAGGCAAGCCCGGCCCGATGTCGGGCCAGGTATCCGACCTTTGTTACGTGTGCCTCGACGTGTTGTCACACTCCAGAGAACCCGAAGCTGTTGTCGTGATATCCGAGTTGCTTACGGACGAGGACCACACCATTCGCGGACGGGCGGCTATGGCACTCTACCGAATCGGCGCGGCGGACGAATCGCTGCAGAGGAAGGTTGGAGCGATTCGGTTTCCTCAGGCTGCGATCGACAGCGCACGAGCGCGAGGAGCGGAGCCACCGGCGTGGATACGGACGGTAGAATGATCGACTACGAGTGCCGTCGTCGAAAGATTGACTAGCGAGACATGTCGAGTTGGCGGTGCGTCGTTCGTCATTCGGGCAGTGGTGGACCGCAGTCGAGCGGTTAGGCTCGAGGGCGCAAAGGAGATCGCTATGACGGAAACCAAGATGCCGCGGATCGTCAGCCGTGAGCAG
>CADEER010000058.1 GCA_902826395.1 uncultured bacterium | reverse complement strand
GGAATGAGGTTGGTGAACTAGCGTTGCCGGCGTCCCCGAGCCTTCCCTATCAGCGATTATCTGCGCTCATCTGCGGTTGCTTTTGTCACGTCAAGGTTGGGTCGAGCCCGCGGCTGCGCTCATGGCCCTTGCCGCTGCCGCGTCAATGTGGTCTCGCGAGTCGGCATATGCGAGTGCGCGGAGCCCGAGGCCAGTTGACGCAATCTCACGCTCGCCCCCTCGGCCACAGGCCATGATCCCAAGCGATCGGCCCAGTGCGCAGCAGGAGTTGTGTCTGCAGGCGGCACTGCTCCCGGACGAGGCGGGGCACGCCGCCTGGCGCCAGATCCGCACCTCGATCGCGGTCGAAGCCATGGACGCCGCCTCCCAGTCGCTGCTTCCGCTCATCTACCGGAACCTCACACACATTGGCGTGCGCGACGAACGGATCGATGCCCTGAAGGAGCGCTACCTCCTCACCTGGACCGAGAACCAGCGCTTCTACCACACCATTCTTCCCCTGCTGCAAGGGCTCCAGCAGGCCGACATCGATGCCGTCGTCCTCAAGGGACTGGCCTTGATCGCGCGCTTCTACCGCGATCCAGGCCTGCGGCCGATGGCGGACGTGGATCTGCTCGTACGCGAGTCGGACGTGGAGCGGGCAAGTGAGCTGGCCGTGAGCCTCGGCTGGCATCCGCGCCATCGCCCGACGGCTGCATTTCGCCGCGTGAAGCACGCGGGGCCCTTCGATCATCCGACGGGCGTGACGTGCGACCTGCACTGGAGGGTCTTCGCGGAGGCCGACGGCGGAGCCGACGACGACCTGTGGGCCGCCACCGAAGCGGCGGAATTTCAGGGGACCCGACTCCGCGTACTCTCGCCGGCGGACCAACTGCTCCACGT
The DNA here is from genome assembly GCA_902826395.1 of uncultured bacterium. Lineage (GTDB taxonomy): Bacteria > Desulfobacterota > Binatia > HRBIN30 > CADEER01 > CADEER01. Next base: position 27,594 of record CADEER010000058.1, on the reverse strand, counting down.
ATGCACACACGCGGCGAGGTGGAGCGAGGTGCCGCCGATTCGCTGGGTGGCCGATGCCGTGCTGATCCTGCGCGACGGCCCGATCGATTGGCAGCGATTCATGGCTCACGCCGCGCAGCGACGCTTCGTTCTCCGCATGCGACGGATGCTCGGCTACCTGCAGCAGGCACTGGGTGTCGACATTCCCGCCTCGGTCGTCGCGGAGCTGGGTCGACAACCGGTATCGATGCTCGAGCGCGTCGAACATCGAGTGCAGAACCGAGAACACCGGCTGCTCGGCGAGCTGCCGACCTACGTGCTCAATTGCTGGCGCGGCGAGACGCACCCACTGCTCGCGTTCCCCGGTTATCTCCGCGACGCGTGGGGACTCGAGTCCCAAGCGGCAGTGCCACGGCACGCATTGAGTCTCGCGCTGCGCCGCGCAAAAGCCGCCGTAGCCGGCCGGCGTCGATGACCCTGATGATAGGAGAGCGCGAAGAGCTGATGCGGACTTGGAAGCAGTGCGCCGTCCTCGCCATTGCGCTCGCGCTGGCGGCCGGCTGCTCGCGCTCGGCGACGGGCGCGAAGGATGGGCCCATCGTGTTGATCGTCGTCGACACGCTGCGCGCCGATCACCTGAGTTGCTATGGCTACTCGCGGCCGACCAGCCCCGCGATGTGCGCGCTGGCCGAGGACGGCGTGCGCTTCGAACGCGCCTACACGACCCGCTCGCTCACCACGCCGGCAATCGCCTCTATGCTGACCGGCCTCTACCCGCACCGGCACGGCGTGACGCAACTCTACTACCTGCTGCCGCCGGCGGCGGTGACACTACCCGAGCACTTGCGCACGGCCGGCTGGGCGACGGGCGGCTTCGTCAGCAGCTTCGTCATGATGCGCGACTTCAGCGGTTTCGATCAGGGATTCGACGTCTACGACGACGACGTCCGGACGCCCGAGCTCGACGAGAACTACGAACGCGCCGGTGTGACGACCATGGGGCGCGCGATCGCGTGGTTGCGGGCGAACGGACCTAGAGCCTTCCTCTTCGTCCATCTCATGGAGCCACACGGGCCGTACAAGCCGCCGTCGCCCTATTTGGATCGCTTCGCCCTGCCCGCCACGGATCGGATACCGGGAGCGATGCCCGCCTACCAGCGTCTGCCGGAGCTGCGCTCGGTCGACGAATACGTCGGCCGCTACGACGGCGAGATCGCCGCCGGCGATGCCGTGTTGGCCAGGCTGTTCGCAGAGTTGCGCGAGCTGGACTGGTACGCCGCGGCGACGATCATTCTCGTAGCCGACCACGGCGAATCGCTCGGCGAGGAGGGGCGGTGGTTTCGCCACGGCGGGAACGTCAACGATGCCGAGGCGCACGTGCCGCTGATCGTCAAGTTCCCCTCGGCGATGCACGGCGCGCCAACACCGGGAAGCCTCGTCTCGGTACCAGTATCGGTCATCGATATCTTTCCAACCGTGTTGCGCTCCGCCGGCGTCGACATCGACGGCGACACACCGGCGGCCGTGGATCTCGGTTCGAGCGAGCACGTCGCCGCGCGCTCGGCACCGCCATTCACCGAGCTGGAGGATGCCGGCAACGTGACCCTTGCCCTACATGGCGAACACTGCACGGTGCGCAGCACCTTTCCGGCCCATGCAGTCGGCGACGGCGCGGTCTTCACCGGGGGCGATCCGGCGATCTGGCTCGCGCTGACGCGTCTCCGCGTCGATCCGTCGAGTGCCGACATGACGTGCGCGAAGGACATCGCGGGGCGCGCATCGAGCCTGCTCGCCGACCGCTTTCGCTATCGCCTCGACGTTCCCATCGTGGTTCGCCAGAACATGCGCGACAACGCCACGCGGGCGCGCTTCATGGACCAACGGCTGCGCACCGTCGTGCCCCTCGCCGCCCCCGAGCTCGAGGCTCTGCGCCAACTCGGCTACGCGGAGTGACAGATGGCAGGCGGCTCGAAGCGCCGTCTCAGCTCGAAGCCCCAGGCCGACCAGAGGCAGAACTGAAACGCGGAGTTGGCGATGACGTTGTCGCCGAGGCTGCCGGCCTGGCTGACGAAGAACACGCCGGTCAGAATCCACGCCAGCGAGACACCAGCGTGATGCGGCCAAGCGATGCGCAGCATCTGGTAGGCGCAGAAGCCGACGAAGACGCCATACACCACCAGCCCGAGGGCCCCCGTCTCCACCAGCGAGCGGAGCAGGTCGTTGTGCGGTGCGTATCCCTCCCCGTCACGCTTCACCGGGTTGACGAACTGGCTCTGATGCAAGCCCCACCCGAGGAGCGGCCGCGATCGCCAGACCGACACCAGTCCGGACCAGTTGTGGTACCGCCATCCGAGCGAGTCGACTCGCTCGCCCTCCTCGAGATGAATCGAATCGCTCGCTGTCGCCGGTGTGAACGACTCCATCGTCTGCAACTTGGCCCTCGCCTCGCCTTTGATTCCGACGAGCACCGCGAGGAGGACCACAAGACACACCAGCAGGACGCGGCCGCGGGTGTTCTCGCGCAAGAAGATCCAGCCGCCGAGCCCCGCGAGCATCAGGAGTCCGCCGAGGCTGAGCGTGGCGACGAACACCACCAATTCGACAGCGATCAGCATCAGCCAGAACCAGCCCTCGCTCTGCCGCGCTTTCCAGTACGAGAGGCCGACGAAGAAGACGAGAAACAGCGCCAGCGAGTTCGGATGGAACAACGTTCCCATCACGCGGTGGCCACCGAACTCCGTCGTCCCCGTTCGCAAGACGATCTGCGCGATCGCCGCCGTGAGCGGGACGGCCAGTACGAGCAGCAGAAGATCGGGCCCGCTCCGCCACCCCTGCCGCGGCGGCAAGTTGTACGCGACGAGGAAGACGGCGGGAATCGACAGCAGGCGCACCCACTCCCGCACTCCGAAGAACCCTTGTCGGCCGTGCAGCTCGAAGCCGACGGCGACGGCGGGAAGTAGGAGGATCAGCCAGAAAGCCCACCCTGTCAGCAGCGGATGCCACGACAGAGTGCGTCCTCTCTGGATCACGATCCATGCAGCCAGGCCGAGCAGGGCCAGGCCGAAGAGCGAGGGCACGTTCAGCCGATACGCACCGAGCTCGACGCCGGTGTACAGCTCGAGGGCGCTGCGGCCGGCGATCAGGGCAACGAGAAGCTCGCGCATGCCGGCGCGCGGGCGGTTATCGTTGGTCTCGTGCACGGGCGATGGCGTTGCGGAAGACCGCTTCGTATTGCTCGGTCACCAGGTCCCAGTTGAACACCGACCGGATACGCTCCGCGTTGCGTTCGATCGCGGCGCTGCGTTCCAGTTTCGATTCACTGTTGCGAATCGCCCCGATCAGACTGGGGAGATCGTGGAAATAGACGCCGCCATCCTCGAGCACCGCGCGGTTGAAGGGATTGTCGTGGGCAACGATCCGCGTCCGACAGCCCATCGCGTCGAGGAGGGACGGGTTCGTACCTCCCGCCGAGTGGCCGTGGAAGTACAGATGCGAGAAGAAGCGCAGACTGTCGAGTCGGGGGCGATCGTAGATGGGTCCGACGAAGCGAATCTGTGAATACCGCCCGTATCGCGCCACCACCGATCGACCGTACGAGTTGGCCGTGCTGCCGACCATCAGCAGCGGCTTGTCCGTACCGCTCTCCAGACAGCCCTGGATGATGAGCTCGATGTGGTTCTCTGGCTCCAACCGCGCCACAGCCACGTGGTAGGCGCATGGCGACACGTCGTACATCGACGGCACGCGCTCGTCTCCGCTGTCGATCACTTCCGAGCCGTAGGGAATGTAGTGCGCCTGACGCTGGTAGGTGTCCGCCAGATGGCTTCGGATGCCCGGCGAGTCGGCGACCAGCACATCGGCATGCATCGCGGCCAGGCGTTCGGCGTGCTTGAGAAACCGCCTGGCGAGGGGATGATACTTCGCCCGCGTCCACTCCACGCCGTCCATGTTGACGACGTTGCGGCAGGCCTGCGGCCAGCGCCGGTGCCAGACGCTGCTGCTGGTGTATCCGAGCTGCAGCAGCACATCGAAGTCACGCGTGCGCGCATCGTTGAAACACGCCAGGTCGTAGGCGAACTGGCCGACGGTTGCGAGCCTCGTCTCCGGCGCCCAGCGGCGGATGATCCTGACGCCGCGCCACGTTTCGCCGCGGAATTCGTGGGCGCGCGGGTTGTAGACCGAAACGCGGTGCCCCTTCTGCACCAGTCGCACCGCCAGCTGCTCCGCGCATTCCTCGAAGCCGCCGTACCGATTCGGGATCCCTCTCGTTCCCAGGATGCCGATGGAGAGAAGCGGAAGTCCGTCGGGCGTCAGCGGCTGCACGAGGACTCCTGTCGCAGCACCGCTTCGTACGCTGCTCGCGTCTCGACGGCGGCGCGACTCCACGTGTAGCGATCGAAGATGCGGGCGGCGAGGCGCGGGTTCGGCGGCGCCTGGTAGGCCGCGTCGACCGCCGCGCGAATCGACGCGGGAGAGTCCGGGTCGCAGTACCAGGCGTCGTCCTGGAAGTACTCGCGCGTGTCTCCGTTGGGCGAGACGACGACGTTGCATCCGAGGGCGGCGGCTTCGAGCGACGACAGTCCCGTCGTCTCGAAGTAGCTGGGCAGCACATGGACCTTGGCGCTGGCGTACGCGCTGTACAGCGCCTCGTCGTCGAGCCAGCCGCCGATGTGCACGTTCGGCGCCGCCTCACGCCGGCACCGATCGAAATACGCCCGGTGGTTCGGCGACGGCTTGCCGTGAATGAACAGTTGATACGGGGTGTGGTTCAGCGCCCGGATCAGATTCAGTTGGTTCTTGAGGCCCTCGATGCGCCCCATGCAGAGAACGGCTCCTCGATAGGGATCAGTTCGCGGATGGGGCCGGGCGCCGAGATCCGCGCGGATACCGTTGGGCACGACGCGATACGCAGACGTCGCAGGGAACTTCGCGGTGAATCGCGCGTACTCACTCTCCGAGTTCGGCAACAGCATGCGCGCCTGGCGAGCGACGCAGGCGATCGACCGCGCCTGACCCCAGTAGAGATACTCGCGGCTGACGATCCTCTCGCCATTCCTCCATGCGCGGGCAAGGGTCTTCACGTACTCGGAGGCGCTCTCCGACAAGAGCCGCGTGAGCGCAGCGTTCCACCTGCTCCGCCCTTCGTCGGGAACCCGTCCGTACTCGACGAAGTTCAGGGTGACGACATACGGCCGTCCGGATCGCCGCACGTGATAGAGGATGTCCGCCGGGCGGATGATGTTGAAGACGTGCAGCAGGTCGTACGACTGGTAGTCGATCACCTCGTCGGCGCGCAGGATGTCGACCTCGACGCCGATGTCCCTCAACGCCGCGGCCGTTTCCGTCATCTGTCGCGTGTCGCCGCCTGGCGAAGTGAACGCCGTCGCCCGGTTGATGAACGCGATCTTCATAGGCGGGTGATCTCCCGTACCCCCTCAACGCGCTGTTGCCAACGAAGACGAATTGTCAGAGTGTTCGTCTCCTGTGCCGAATCCGGTGTTCGTCGTAGGCGTCTTCCGCTCGGGCATTTCCCTATTGTATTCGATCCTCAACCGCCATCCACAGGTGGCCCTGATGTTCGAGTGCAAGCGACTCGGACGTTGGCTGCGCACATCCCGGCACACGATGCGATGGCTCATCCGCCGGCACAACGCGTGACATCGTCGCGTCAGTCCGTGCCCGGATTCGGCCTGCGCCCGCTGATCGCCGGCCTGGCGCTGGTCGCCGCCGACTGGTTCGCCGTCTTCGCCTGCCTTGCCGCCGTCTGGTGGCTGCGCGATGGACCGTTGCGACAGATCCTACCCGGCCTCGGCCCCGTCGATTCTCTGTCCCAACTCGTCGTTCGGCTCTACGGTCTCGCGCCGTGGACGATCGCCTTCGCCGTGGGGCAGTTGTACACCCGCCGGACCCTCTTCTGGGACGAGACACGGCGTGTCGTCTACGCGTGCACGCTGGCAGCGCTCTTCGCCGTCGCCCTTTCTTTCGCCGAGAGGCGAGCGATGACGACATCACGTCTGGTGATCGGCGGCGTCTGGTTGTCGACCCTCATCGTCGTCCCCCTCGTGCGCGTGCAGGCGAAGCGTCTTCTCACCGCCCTCGGCCTGTGGCGCAAGCGCCTCCTGATCGTGGGGGCCGGCGAGACGGGCGTGCTGGTGCTGCAGAAGATCCGGCAGAGCTACGAGCTCGGGTATGTCCCCGTTGCCTTCGTCGACGACGACCCGACGAGGATCGGCACGGTGCAGGACGGGCTACCGGTACGCGGCCCTCTCGATTCCGTGCCGCAGGCGATCGCGGATCTCGACATCGAGGACGTCGTCGTCGCGATCCCCGCATTGCCGCGCGAGCAGTTGCTCCATCTGATCGCACTCTGCGAGGGGCAAGTGCAGAGCATTCGTCTCGTTCCCGACCTCTTCGGCCTCGCCTCGGTCGGCGTCGAGGCCGAGGATCTCGACGGCATGCTCCTGCTGCACATGCGGTGGAACCTTGCCAAGCCGTGGAACCTCCTGATCAAACGGCTCTTCGATTTGAGCGTCGCCTCCGCGGTCGGCTTGGTGCTGGCCCCCGTGCTCATCGCCACGGCCATCGCCATCCGCATCGAATCGCCGGGACCGATCTTCTTCGTGCAGGAGCGCCTCGGCCGCGGACGGCGGCGCTTCGGCTGCGTCAAGTTCCGCACCATGTACGCCGACAACGAGGCGAGACTGCAGTCGCACCTGGCCGGAGATCATGGTGCGAGCGCGGAGTGGAAGGAGTTTGCCAAGCTCAAGTCGCTCGACCCGCGGGTCACCCGCATCGGCCGCTTCCTGCGGCGATCGAGCATCGACGAGCTGCCGCAGTTGATCAACGTGATCCGCCGCGACATGAGCCTCGTCGGCCCTCGCCCTTACCTACCGAGCGAGACCGAGCGGATGGGCGACCTGGCCGAGACCATTCTCAAGGCGCCGCCGGGTGTCACCGGTCTCTGGCAGGTGAGCGGCCGCAACAATCTTTCTTTCGACCAGCGCGTACGGCTCGACGAGTACTACGTGCGCAACTGGTCGCTCTGGATGGACGTCGTCGTCCTGTTGAAGACGGTGCGCGCCGTCCTGCGCGGCGATGGTGCCTATTGAGACATCGCGGGCCCAACGACGGCGGCGGCTCCGTTCCTTGCGAAACGCGCGATGTGAATGCCGCCGAAACTGCGCGAGCGCTCCGGTACGCGGTGCAGACCTTCGTTGGCGAAGTCGAGCTCGTTCAATGGCGTATGGCTGACGAACGTGAAGGCGGTGGCCCCATTGGCGCGGGCGAGCGCGATCCAGTTGGCGACGTCGGCTGGCCCTCGCACCCGGTACGCGTCGAGGCTGACGAACATCGGCGCCAGGGCCGTCGGCAGCCACCAGATGTCGGTGAGCAACGGCTCTTCCGTCTGCAAGGCGTGCTGCAAGGCGGCGAAGCGCTGGTGGTTGGAGCGCAGCATGCCGATGCCGCGCATCTCCAGTTTGACCGCGACGACGATCATGGCGGCGGCGAGAGCCGCGACGACGCACTTCATTCCCACCGTCCGCGACGAGCGGCAGAGATCCTGCACGGCGACCACCGCGAGGATCGAGAGCATGGGATAGAGCGTCAACAGGTAGCGCTGGCCCCATTCGAGACCGGTGACGAGTCGGCCGCCGGAATCGACGTGACCGACGATCAACGCAGCGCCGCCGGCGATCAGATAGAAACCGGTGCAGTCGACGAGGATGCGCTGCCGAGCGGACCACTGTCTCGCTGCGGGCACGGCAAAGATCCACAGAGCCAGCATCGGGGCGATGGCGAAGACGCCGTGCAACGAGCGATACGATTGGTCGAGGCGCACCAGGTCGACGCTGTACCAGAGGACGAACGCCAGAGCCGGCAGCAGAACTACCCCTTCGAAGCGACGCGGCGTGAAGGGAGCGACAAAGCAGGCGAGGAGCGCCAGCGTGGCGACCGCGGTCCAGCCGGGTGGCATCTTCGGGCCCTCGTGCGCGACGCGGTCGACGAGCACTCCTGCCACAGTGCGGGGCAGCTCCGACGGGTGGCTCATCGCTACGGCAATCCTGTCCGGCATGTTGATGATCCGCCGCCCGCTGCGCTCCGCGAGGGACATCGACACGACGACGGCGAGCAAAGCGGCGGCAGCAATGGCAAGCCACCAGCGCCGGGAGGCAGCGCCTTGACGGAGTGGTGTCGCACCGACCGAACGGGTCCGCCATGCGGCCAATCCGCAGGCGCCCAGCAGAGAGGCGGTGAAGGCGATCATCTCGAGACGCAGCAAGGTCGCCGCGGTCAAAAGGGCGAGCATGGCGAACGATGCCGAGACGCGGCGCTCGCCCAGCGCCACGACGAGGGAGGCCATCGCCAGGAGCGTGGCGAGCGTATGCTCCCAGAACGTCAAGCTGTAGAACCAGACCGGCGTCGCAAGCCCGACGAGCAGAATCGCCGGCGCCGCGAGGCGGCGATCGAAGCCTGCCGCGATCCAGCCGCTGGTGAGCGCGATCAGCCAACCGCAGAGCAGCGGCACGACGTAGATGCCGGTGATGCCAAGGGCTTCGAAGAGAACGCGACTCAACAGCGGAAACCAGATTGGCCAGTGGAAGCGGACCTGGCCTCGAGCATCGAACGACGGGTAGGGGAAGTCGCCGCCGAAGCGCGTCGAACCGGGGTAGAAGCGCAGCTCGGGATCGATGCGGCGACCGGCGTACGGAGGCGAGTACGCGAGCCGACCGTCCCATTCGATGCTGGCGAGCTGGAAGAACTTGCCGCCCTCGTCGGGAGACCAGAAAACACCCAGGGGCATGCGCCAGAGCGAGAGGGTGTAGATCGCCAACACGAACGCGGCGGCAACGAGGCTCGGAAGGCCCTCTCTGACGATGGAGCGATTCATCGGGCTCGGCACCTGATGCTGCCGCTGTGTACACCATGAGCCCCGAGCCTCAAACGAAACGCGGGGCAGATGGCGCGGCGGCCATCCTGGCCGCGCTGGTGCCGCTCGTCGTCTACCTGCGCACCATGGCTCCGACGGTCTACGGTCTCGACAGCGCCGAGCTCACTACGGGAGCCTATCTGCTCGGCGTCGTGCACTCTCCGGGCTCGCCCCTGTTTCTCCTGATCGGCCACGTGTTCACCTGGCTTCCCGTCGGCGACGTCGGCTATCGCGTGAACCTGCTCTCGGCATGCTCCGCGGCAGCCGCAGCCGCGTTCGTCTTCCTTGCGGTTCGACAGCTCGTCGAGCAGCGACTGCTGGCGCTCGGCACCGCCTGGTATCTCGCGTTCAGCTACTACTTCTGGGTGACGGCAGTTGCCGCCGAGCTCTACTCCCTGCACGCGCTCATCGTCGCGGTGCTCCTCTGGCTCGCCCTGCGCTGGCGCGACGAGCTCGATCTCGTGCGCGTCTCCACCTTTGCGCTGCTCTTCGGCGTCGGGCTCGGCAATCACCTCTCGCTCTGCGTTCTCGCGCCCGGATATGCCTGGCTGCTGGCGAGCGGCCGCGGTCAGCCCTGGCGGCGCGGACGCTGGTGGCTGGCGGCGCTCACCGGCGCACTCCTCGGTGCCTCGATCTACCTGTATCTGCCTCTGCGCGCCGACTCGCCGATGAACTACGCGCGCGACTACGGCATCGACGTGAAGACCTGGAGTGGGTTCTGGGCCGCGGTCTCTGGCCGCATGTTCGCCTCGCAGTACTTCGCAGTGCCGGTGGCGCAACTCCCGAGCGAGCTCCTCGGCTACGCGCATCGCCTGTGGAGCAACTTCCTCGGCATCGGGTGTCTGATCGGCGTCGCCGGTCTGGTCGCGGACTTCGACCGACGCCGAGACGTGCATGTCGGGCTACTCCTCCTGTTTTTCGGCCATCTCGCCTTCATGCTGACCTACGACGTGCCCGACAAGGAGGTCATGCTGCTGCCGACCTACCTGGTCTGGGCGCTGTGGACCGCGATCGGTGTCGGCGCCCTTGCCGACGTCCCCTTGCTGCGGCGAGCGTCGCGGGCCTCGGCCGCGACGACGGCAGCAGCTCTGATGCTGGCGATGGCTGCCACGAATCTGGTCGTCAACTTCGCCGACGCGGACATCAGCGACGACTGGTCGGCGCGCGTGCAGGGCGAGGCGATCTGCGCCGTTTTGCCCCCCGACGCGGTTTTCATCGGAGCGTGGAACGACGTGCCGGTTCTCGAATACCTGCGCTGGGTCGAGGCCCGCCGGCCGGACGTCGAAACGGTCAACCTGTTCTTCGTCCGCCGAGGCGAAGGGGACGACGTCGCGCGCGGTCATCTGTCCGAGGGCAGAGCCGTCTTCACCTCGGTACCGGCGGCCCTGCTGGCGAACGACCTGAGTTTCGAGCCTCAGCCCGGCTGCGCCTGCTCGCGCGTGCTGGCGCGACCATTTTTCCCGCTCGACTCCGGGAATCGCGTTGACCGGGATCCGCTGATTGGGATACGTGACTTTGGCGAGCTCGCACCAAACTAAACGGGCGGCTCCGGGAGAATGCATGCGAACGGAAGCCGTGAAACGTGGCGTCCACACCTGGAAGGGTCTCCTTCAGGTGGCTGTTCTCGTGCTTTTCAACGGCATGATCCTCAGCCATTCGGGCCTGTTGAGCTATTCCCAATTCTCCTGGCAAGCCTTCGCCGGACCCTACCCCCTGGATCTCGGCGAGGCATGCGTTTCGCCTGCCGAGTGTCTGTCGGGTTTCTGCGCCGACGGCGTCTGTTGTAACCAGGCCTGCGCGGCGGCTGGCGCAGTGTGCAACGACGATGGGATCTGTATCCAGGCCTCGCCGGTACCGGCATTGAGCGGAACGGGCCAGGCGTTGGCCGTCCTCGTGCTTCTCGGTGGAGCGCTCCTCGGCTGGCGACTGCGCCGCACCGACTGAGCCGTCGGTGTAGTTGCCGGCTCTCGCCCGCCGTCCATCGCGTGACCCGCGGGCAACCCACGACGCGCGCCCCTCTCCGAGAAAGCGCTGGCGTTGCCCGGAACGCCCTCTTCCTGGTCGCCGGCCAGCTCGTAACCACTGCGGTCTCGTTCGCGCTCACCGCCCTGCTCGCCTGGCACCTCGGTGCTGCCGACTACGGAGTTTTCTTCCTCGCCGCGACCCTCGCGCAATCGGCGTTCGTCCTCGCCGACTTCGGACAGGAGTACTACGTCGTCAGGAGGATCGCGCAGGATGCGAGTGATGCACGCACGCTTCTCGGCAGCGGATTCCTGGTCCGGCTGGCAGCCACCGTCGTCATCTTCTTCCTGCTTGCCGGCCTGGGCGCGGTACTCGCCTATCCCGAGGCGACGCGCGCTGCCATCTCGTTGACCGTCCCCTTCTTCTTCCTCACGTCGATCCGCGATGGTGTCAGCGTCGCCCTGCGCGGTCTCGAGCGCATGGAGGTCGAAGCCGTGCTGCGCGTCGTCTCCGCGATTCTCGTAGCACTCGCCATCTCTGTCGCTGTACTAGCCGGTGGCGGTCTCGCCGATGTTCTCGTCATGCAGATTCTCGGTGCGGTTGCGGCATTGGCCGTCTGCTGGTTCGCGATCCGACGCGTCGGCATCGCCCGCCCGCGACCGAGCCTGCCCATCGCCATCTCCATCCTGTCGGGTGGCGCGCCGTTTCTACTCCAGACTGCGGTCATCAACTCACAGTCGACTCTCGACGCGATCCTGCTCTCGGTGCTCGTGCCGCCGAGCGTGATCGGCTGGCATGGAGCCGCGTGGAAGCTGGTCGGCACGCTTCTCATTCCGGCCAATATCCTGGCGACAGCGCTTTATCCTGCCCTGTCGCGCCTGCAGGGATCGGCGAAACGCGGAGAGCTCCTCGAGGATGGACTTCGAGCCACGATCGTCCTGGGTTTCCTCTGCGCGACGGGAACGTTTCTGTTTGCCGATGTCGCCGTCGCGCTGATCTACGGCGCGGAGGTGTTCGGCCCCGCGGCGGGCAACCTGAAAGTTCTCTCCGCCTATCTGCCGTTCGTGTTCGCCGACATCGTCTTCGGTGCTGCCATCATCGCTGCCGGCAAGCTCACCCCATGGATCGTCGCAAAGCTGGTCTCGGTCGTCGTCGCGGTAGTGGGGAACGTCGCGCTGATTCCGCTGTTTCAATCCTCGTTCAGCAATGGCGGCCTCGGCGTTGCGGTGGCGACCGTGGCGGCCGAGTTGGTCATGTTCGCCGCCGCCCTGCGTCTCGTTCCGTTCGACCGGGAGCGCCTGTGGCGCAGGCTCCCGAAAGCCGCCGCGCGAAGCGCAATCGCCGCCATGGCCATGGCCGCCGCGGCGTTGGTCTTGCGCGACCAATATATCGCGCTGCGCATCGGCGCTTCGGTGACAGTGTACCTGGCGAGCGCCTTTCTGCTGGGGGCGATCCGACGCGACGACCTTCGCTTCATCCGTGACGTCGCGCGCCTTCGCCCTCCCCGCTGACGACCGACGGCGCGATCGATTCCGCGCAGTTCACGACTCCCATCAACGTGCCGACGAACACGATGCTCGCGGCATCCCAGGACATGTCGACGCATGCATAGATGAAGTGCATCACGAGATAGAGCGTCGCCACGAGCATCACCAGGCCGAGCTCACTCGGTGGCATGCGGTCGACGGCGCGAGCGCCGCACGCGATCGCGAGGCCGATCAGCACGACCATCGACAGATATCCGACGAGCCCCGCTTTCATCCAGATCCACAGGATCGAGTTGTGCGTGATGTACTCCCACCACTCGAAAAAGAGAGTGAGGTCCGGCAACGGAACCGCCATCAGATACTTCTGGCCAAAGCCGACTCCCATGAGTGGATGCCCGCTGATCGTGGCCTCGATGTTCTGGTTCTCCAGTATCCGATAGTCGTTCGAGCTCTGATCCTCGCTCGCCTGCCGCTCGACGATGATCGACTTGATCGCGTGGCCCGGGATCGCCAGCGTGTTCTGACTGTTCCACGCGGCGGCGACGTATCCGCCACCGAGGAGCAGGAACGCCGGCGCGACCTTCCAGAACAACCGGCGCCTCTGTTTGTACAGGACGGCGAGCATGAGGACGAAGGCGACGGCGAGAGCGAAATAGGCGGCGCGCCGTTGCATCGCGATGTAGCCGAGCAGGACGAAGGGAACCATCAGCGGGAGGAGAATCTTCTTCGGCCGCGCAGTCTCGTAGAGCAGAACGCCGACGCCGGCGACGAGAAGCACGTTCAGGTGGACCGCGGCGCCGTGCTCGGCGATGCGCTCCACTCCGTTCAGGTCGCCGCGCAGCACGACAAGGAAGTAGAGCGATCCGACGATGCCTTTGATCCACACCGCCGCCAGCGCCGCCCACAGCAGCTTCTTCACCTGTGCAGGCGTCTCGACCAGATGGCTCGTCAGCAGCAGGAGCGGCACGAGATAGAAGACGGCGCGCGCCTCCCAAAGGGCGATGCGCAGGTCTCCCCCCGTGCCGAGGCCATAGGCGAGACCGACCAGCAGCGCGGCTGCGAACACCACGGCGGGCGTGAACAGTCTGCCCGTGCGCCAGCGCCGCGCGCCCTGCCCGACCTCCCGTGCGAGCCAAGCCACGGCGGTGAGTGCGACGTAGAGCTCCAGCGGGCTGATGATCAGCCGGTCATCGATGAAGAGCAGCGACTCCGGGCTCGAGAACCCTTTCGTGAACGGATACCAGGGAAGCAGCGCGGCATCGCCGACCAGGGCGCAGAAGACGATCAGATACAGACCGCAGCGAGGCTGCGCGATGAGCGCCGCCGCTCCGAGCAGGTACAGTGCGAAGCCGACACCGCGCGCCACGGGAGCATCGTCGAGCGCTCTGATCGTCGTAAACGCGGTCGCGACGGTCGCGTCGGCGAACTGCAAGAGCGAGCTCAGTCCGGGAATCGGTTCCTTCAACGGCGCGGTACTGCTCGTGGGAGAAGGCGCGCCGCTCGAGAGAGAGAAGAGCGAGAACCCGGACAGGCCCACCTGGTATCCCGCGAGATACGAGGCACACAGCAGCGAACCGATCGCCAACAGGATCCAGGGAAGGTGGCGGGCTCGCCGGTCACCTAAGTACAAGCCGGCCAGGAAGCACCCAAGGATGTACGCGAGTATGGGGAGCATCGGTCGACGCGCCTCTATCAAGATGCGGCGGGGGCCGCATCCGAAGCGCGAACGACCGTCGACGCGTTTCCGCCCTCCGTGCTACGTCTCACCGGCTGCTCCGCGCCGAGCGGTCCGGCGACCATGCGCGACCAGACCATCATCTGCATTGCCCCGCGACGGTGGGACGCGCTCTGGAAGGAGACGCAGGCCATCATGTCGCGGCTCGCGGTGTGCAACCGCGTCCTCTACTTCGAACCCGGACGCGACCCCGAGCACGGGGTGGTCGCGGAGATGAGACGAAACTGGCCGGTTCTCTACCGTCCCGTCACGCCGGAGCTGCATCAGAACCTGATGGTGATCCCGAGCCCGCCGATGCTTCCCCACGGTCGGCGGCACCTGCCGCAATGGGCATTGCGGGCGACGATGCCGCTGGTGGTGAGGTTCAACGCCGCCGTCCTCGTCCGCCACGTGCGCCGAGTCCTGCACGCTCTCGCGGTCACCGATCCCATCCTCTGGTTGACCGACCCCTACCAGGTCCCTCTGCTCGGCAAGTTCGGCGAGAAGGTCGCCTGCTACTTCAACTTCGACGAGTTCGCCGAGATCGCGGAGAATCACCGGGTGCGCCACTTCCTCCAACGTCTAGACGACGATCTCACTCGCCGTGCCGACGTCGTGTTCACCACCTCGCGCGCGCAGTGGATGCGACGACAGAGTCTCAATCCGAAAATCCATCTCGTACCCAACGCGGTCGACTTCGAGCTGTTCCATCGCGCTGTGACCGGAGAGCTCACGATTCCAGCGGACATCGCTTCGGTGCCGCGCCCGATCATCGGCTTCGTCGGCTGGCTGACCCATCACATCGACGTGCCTCTTCTACGGCGCATCTGCGAAGCCTATCCCAACTGCTCTCTAGTGCTGGTGGGGCCGGATCGGTTGGCTGCGAGCGCCGACCTCGACGCCTTGCGGCGCCAGCCCAATGTTTTCTTTTTGGGGCGGAAGGAACACTCAGCCGTGCCCGCGTACCTGAGCGTGTTCGACGTCGCACTCATGCCCTACATCCTGAGCGGACACGTCGTGGCCGCCTATCCCGCGAAGCTCCACGAATATCTCGCGGCAGGTAGGCCCGTCGTCGCGACGGCGCTGCCCGAGCTTCGCCCCTTCGAGAGCGTCGTGTGGCTGGCGCAGAGCCGGGATGAATTCGTCCAGAAGGTCGGACAGGCGCTGGCCGGCTCCTCCGCGGAGGCGATCGAAGCGCGGCTCGCGGTCGCGCGCGAGAACACCTGGGATCAACGCGTTGCCGAGATCTCGCAGATCGTCGAGACACTCCTCCGACGCGAGGCCGCGTGAGGCACGTCTATCCCTTCCTGCGGATCGCAGCCGCGGACGCCCTTCGGCGCGAGCGAGCGATTGGCAATCCGTCCCGGCATCTCCACGCTGCGATCGATTGGCTGAAGCGAGCCCACGACATGGGGCAGGGCGGCGGGGTCAGCTATGGGTATGGACTGCCGGGAGGGTGGAGGCCGCCCTATCGCGAGACCTCCGGATACATCAGTGCGACCCTCTTCGATGTCGCCGAGAGACTCGGGGATACCGACGCCAGGGCGCGCGCCGTGGCCATCTGCAACTGGCTCATCAGCGTTCAGAACGCCGACGGCTCGATCGCGAACCCCAAGTATGGAGAGAGCGGCATCGTGTTCGACACCGGCGCGGTGCTCGAGGGATTCGTCCGCGGCTTTCGGGAAACCCAAGCCGAGGATCTCCTCGCCGCCGCGCGGCGGGCGGGACATTGGCTGGTCGCCGTCGCGGATCAGAGCGGCAAGTGGACGCGGAACACCTTTCTCGGCGTCCCACACGTCTACAACACCAGGACCGCGTGGCAGCTCCTGGAACTGAGCGCGCTCAGTCCGAATCCGGACTACACCGGCGTCGCGCGCGCCAACCTCGATTGGGCCCTCGAGCAACAGAACCCAGCGGGGTGGTTCGAGCACTGCGCCTTTAGACCCGGCGTCGCGCCGTTCACCCATACGATCGCCTACGCTCTCGAGGGATTGCTGGCCGCCGGGCTGCTCCTCGGCGAAGGGCGCTACGTCGATGCCGCACGCCGCGGCGCCGAGGCCGCGCTGCGACATGTGCGACCTGACGGCTTCGTTCCCGGACGGATCGACAGCGGCGGACAGTCTGCCGCCGCCTACGCCTGCCTGGCGGGAAACTGCCAATTGGCCGCAGTCTGGTCGAGACTGTACAAGCAGTTCGGCGATGAGCGATTCCAATCCGGCGCCGTGCGCGCACTTGGTTACGTGATGCGCTTCCATGATGTGGACACCGCCGACCTCGACGTGCGCGGGGCTATCAAGGGATCTCAGCCATTATGGGGCGGCTACGCGCCATTCGTCTTGCCGAGCTGGGCGGCGAAGTTCTTCGTCGATGCCATGTTGCTCTCCGCCGAGTGGCGCCAATGAAACGCGTTCGCATTCTAAATGGCGTCTTTGATCCCATCGCGATCACCGAGGCCGTGGACGCCGTCGGCGCGATGATTCGCTCGGGTCAGCGCGGTTGGATCGCGACCGTGAACGTCGCGGTCTTGATGATGATGCGCTCGGACCCGCGCCTGCAGAGCTTCGTCGATCGCGCGACCCTGGTCGTCGCCGACGGGCAACCCATCGTCTTCGCATCGCGTTGGATCGCGAAAGCTCTGCCCGGGCGCGTGGCCGGTATCGATCTCCTGGAGGCGCTGCTCGCCCGCGCCGAGAGCGAGCGGTTCGGCGTCTATCTATTGGGAGCCAAACCGGGCGTGGTCGACGCCGCGGCGCGTCGGATCGGAGATCGCTGGCCCGATCTCGAGGTGTGCGGCACGGCGGATGGATACTTCTCGACGGAGGAAGCAGCCGAGCGCGCGCGCGACGTGGCGCGCAGCGGGGCCCAGATCCTCGTCGTGGGCATGGGCGTGCCGCGACAAGAGTACTTCCTCGAGACGCACTGGCTCGAGTTGGGAGCCACCGTCGCGATCGGTGTCGGCGGAGCTCTCGACGTGTTGGCAGGCGCCCAACCGCGTGCTCCCGAGACATTGCAAAGGCTGGGACTGGAGTGGCTGTTCCGTCTCGCGCACGAGCCGCGCCGTTTGTGGAGACGCTACCTGGTGACCAACTCGCAGTTCGTGTTCCTGCTGATGAGGGAGCTGCTGCGGTTCCGCTAACAGCCGAGCCTTCGGACGGCACACTTGCGAGTCCTCTTTCTGACGACCGAATTTCCGATGCCGGCCACCAGCGGTGGTCCGGTGCGGACGTTGTCTCAACTGCGCATGGTCGCCGCGCTCCCCGAGGTCGAGCGCATCACCCTGCTGAGCGTGAGCGAGCGGTCGGTCGGCGAAGCGCAGTGTGATGCACTCGCCGCGGCCATTCCCAAGCTCGACGTGCGCCGCCCCGTCCTCCACCCGATCCATCTCTGGATGTACCCGAGTCGCGTGCCGCGCGTCCTCGCCTTGCGGTTGCTCGGCGTTCCCTACCTGGCGGCCAAGTGGGACTCGCCGGCACTGCGAAGGGCCATCCGCCAGGAGCTGCGCCAATCCTCGTGCGATGTCGTCTATGTCGATCACCTCGGCATGACGCGCTACCTCTCCGACATCCGCGCTGAGAGCCGTCGCTCGCGAGTGGTGCTCGAGCAGCACAACGTCGAGAGCGACTTCTATGAGCAGTTCGCCGAGACCTGCAGCGGTCTGCGCAGGCAACTCGTTCGCGTCGAGTGGCGAGCGGCGGCGCGTTACGAGGAGAGCATGCTGCGGGCGGTCGATGCGGTCGTCGCCATCTCCGAGTCCGATGCCGACCGGTTCGAGCGGACCATGGGCGTCCGACCGCTCGTTGTGCCGGTGGCGATGGAAGTCGAGCGAAGGATTCGTCCGCATCCGGGCGCGCCGCACTTCTGCTATGTAGGCAGCCTGCGTTGGCGTCCGAACGTCGCCGGACTCGATTGGTTCTGCCAGCGCGTATGGCCGAGGATCCGCGCCCGCATCCCCGAGGCGACGATGGAGATCGCCGGAGTGGATCTCGCGGCCGACGCGCGCGGCAGGCTCGTGGTGCCCGATGCCTGGAAGGTCGCCGGCGTCGAAACAGTGGGGTTCCTCGCCGATCTCGAGCCGTTGTATCGCAGATCACTCGCGATGCTGGCGCCGGTTCTCGGCGGTTCGGGTGTCCGCATCAAGGTCCTCGAAGGCTTCCGCGCCGGGCTGCCGATCGTCACGACGTCCGACGGTGCGTCCGGACTCTCGCTGACCGATGGCGTGGAAGCGCTCATCGCCGACGATCCGGACGCCTTCGCCGAGCGCGTCGAACGCCTCGTCCGGGACGAGACGCTGCGCATCCGCCTGCGCGACGAGGCCTATACCTTCCTGGAGGAGCGCCACTCGCCGAGCATCGCCCATCGCGCGCTGCGCGCCGCGCTTGGAATCGATGCCTCGACGCCGCGCAGCGATGCCGCTGAGTTTCGATGAGTCTCCACTCTCGGCGCCTTCTTGCTGCGTCGACTGGTCGTGTCTGAGCGAGCCGCATGAACTTGCGACACAACGGCAGAAGTAATACCTTCAATCACAGAGTAATACTTCGAGGTGCGCCGATGGACACTCTGGTAACCAGCAAGGGGCAGGTGACGATCCCGAAGAAGGTGCGGGATCATCTGGGAATCAAGCCCGGCACGGCGGTGCGATTCGAGCCTACCGCGGATGGCCGGGCAGTACTGACGAAGGTTGGACCCCGTAAATCTTCGCCGCGAAAGCGTAGCCGCTTCGCGGCACTGCGTGGCACCGCATCGGTCAGGATGTCGACCGACGAGATCATGGCGCTCACGCGCGGGGATTGATTGCTCCTCGTCGACACGAACGTCATCCTCGATGTCGTCGAGGACGACCCTGACTGGGCCGATTGGTCGCAAGCGCGACTCGAAACAGCGGCGCTGCAGTACACCCTTCTCATCGATGCCATCATCTACGCCGAGCTGTCGGTCGCCTACCTGCGCATCGAAGAACTGGAGGCCATGCTGGGCACCGGTGGATTCCGGTTGGAGCCCATTCCGCGCGAAGCTCTGTTCCTGGCGGGGAAGGTCTTCCAGCAGTATCGCAACAGGGGCGGTACCAAGACAGGGGTGTTGCCGGATTTCTTCATCGGCGCGCATGCGGCGGTTTCCGGGATCCCCCTACTCACGCGCGACCCGCGGCGGTATCGCACGTACTTCCCCGGCCTCGAGCTCATCTGTCCTGAATGAATCGTCGGAGCGGGACTGCCAATCCGTTATTGACTGAGCGCGTCAGCCTCGGGCGATTTCGACGGGAAGCGTCACCGGTCGGCGCAAGGGGCCGACGACTTCATATTCGATGAGATCCTCGCGGCAGCGCGAACCTGTACGCCGACTTCACTGAGGCCGCTGTCGACGCGTGATCGCGCCAACGGCTGGAACGATGCGACTCAGGAGTCGGGGCAGTGCTGGGCGCGGATCTCGAGCGCCTCCGGCATCCACTGTTCGAACTGGCGGATCCTCGTCTCGCTGCTGGGGTGTGTCGACATGAACTCGGCGGGTCCGCCTTGCGACGCTCGTCCCATGCGCTCCCACAGCCGCGGCGCTTCGGTCGGATCGAAGCAGGCGCGCGCGACGTAGATCAGTCCCATGTAATCGGCTTCCGATTCGTGATCGCGCGAGAAGGGCAGCACCACCCCGTACTGTGCGCCGACACCGAGGGCACCCATGACCATGTGCTGCGTCTGGACGTCCATGTCGCTGAGCGCCACTCCCGCGGCGAGGGTACCGAGCTGAACCAGCTTCTGGTGCGCCATGCGTTCGGCGCCGTGGCGCGCGATCGCATGCGCGATCTCGTGGCCCATGACGACGGCGAGGCCGTCGGCGTTTTCCGCTACCGGCACGATGCCGGTGTACACCGCGACTTTGCCGCCCGGCAGCGCGAAGGCGTTGGGCTGGTCGGAGTCGACGACGTTGAACTCCCACTCGAAACCGGGGTCCTCGGTGCTCGCGGCTGTGGCGAGGCGGCGGCCGATCTCCTTGACCACGTCGACGACCTCGCCGCTGCGCACGATGCGCTCGCGGCTGAGAATCTCTCGATACGACTGCAACCCGAGGGCCATCTCCTGCTCGCGATTCATGTCGACGAGCTGCGATCGCCCGGTGATCGGCACCTCCTCCTGGTTGGAGAAGTAGTAGAACAGTCCGTACGCGGCGAAGAGCAGGATGGGCAGCCAGCGAATCCGTCCGCCGCGGCGCGCCGGACGGCCACCGTACGCCGGACCGCCGAGACCGCCGCCGCCGAGCGTGTAGCGCGGCTGCCGTCTGCCGAATCTCACGATGACCTCCCGCGGCGGCATCGGCCGTTCGCACGGTCGTAATCCGCGACCTCCCCGGCTATCATCGCCGGCATGAAGTCGACGCCGCTGATGGCTCTGGTGATTCGTTTCGCATCGCGCCTCCGCTTCCCGACCCTATTCCTGGTGACGGCCGCGCTGTTCGTAATCGACATGATCGTTCCCGACTTCATTCCGTTCGCCGATGAGATCCTGCTCGCCCTGGCCACGCTCGTGCTCGGCACCTGGCAGCGCAATCGCACGGCCGACCGGCCGCTTGATTCGACCGAGCCGCACAGAGCCTCGCACGGCAAATACGGCAACGCACGCGGCATCTGACCTCGACCATCGAGATCGTCAGAGTATCGGAGCTTTGGCAGCGGTTGTCGAGACGCGCTTCCGCCAGGAGCGTCTCAGTTTGGTGGCGTAGGGCGGCGAGCAGATCAGCCGTGGCGGGCCGAGGCCCGCCCTACGCCGACGCGATGATGGGCAAGAGAAATCAACCAAGAGACTACCCTCTGCAGATGATGGGTAGCGTCGTACCAGCTCAGCGTCGTCGGTCGGGCAGGCGGAACGCGGGCACTGGCCGTGTCGACGGACGGGCGTGAAGGGCCAGGCCGATCACCCAGAGACACAGCGCGCCGCCGACCAGCAACACTACCGGGGCCATCGGCATTGCGGCTTCGAGCACCATCGACACGGATCCGTACATCGTCTCTCCCTCTGGCCCACCGAGGAGAGCGATTCCCGTGCCAGTCAGATTCCTACTGGCGCCGCGCAGGGTGCGCGGTTCGCACTGCCAACCGGAGTTTCGTAGTGCGCTCTTTGCGCAAAGCAGATTTGGCAGTCGGAGAGTTATGCGGGGGACCTCGCCATGCGAGGCCCCCCGCCATTCTCTACTTGCACTTCAGGGTCTTGTTGCCGGTGCCGCTCAGCTCGCAGCTCGGATCCGGGCCGCTGCTCGGATTGAAGTCGCGGCTCGCGCAGTGATCCGCCGCTTGCTGCGCGGCGCCGCCGAGAGTGAACACCATCGCGACATCTTCTTGCATGACCTGGAAGTTGCCGTCCTTGCCTTTGACGACGACCTTGAACGAGCCGCTCGACTTGTACTTCACGACCACCTTGGAGATCCCGAGACCGAGCGCGTTGTTGCGGTCTTTGAAGATCCATCGGGTGCCGCCGCTGTTGGCCGTCCAACCCGGCGCCGATCCGCCCGGCGTCAGGCCGGGCGGCACGAACCGCGACACCAGCGTCGAACCGCCGGCATCGAGGATGTCGATCGTGAAGCCGTTGGCGGCTGGATTGATCGGCGGAGTGAAGCTGGAGAGGACGAACTCTCCACGCGCCGTCAGCTTCTCGTCGCCGGCGGGATTGTCGTTGCTGGAAATCTTCAGCAGCGACCTGTTGATTGCGATGCCCGAGTTGCAGCCGGCGGCCGGAGTCGAGGTCGGCGGCCCGTTGGTCGGGGTCAGGGTCGGCGTCCGCGTCGGCGTTGCAGTTGGAGTCCGCGTCGGCGTGAAGGTCGGTGTCCGCGTCCGCGTCTGCGTGAACGTGGAGGTCGGCGTCCGCGTCGGAGTGCTGGTCGGCGTACGGGTCGGCGTGCCGGGGATCGACGTGTTGGTCGGCGTCCGCGTCGGTGTCGGCGACGCCGTCGGCGCACCGGGGATGCTGCCGGGGTCGGCCGGATCAGAACCAGCGCGCGTCTCGTCGGTGTCGTAGAACCCGTCTTCGTCGCGGTCGAGCGCCATGCGCTCGCCGGTTCCCGGCGGTGCGCACGTATACGTCAGCTCCTGCCCGGCAGTCGCGAGTGCCCGGAGCTGTGCATCGGTGAGATCGGAGTCGGCCAGTACGTCGGTCTCGAAGACACCGGCGGACGGATTGCCGATCACCGGCCGGAAAAGGGCGCCGCGCGACTCGCCGGCGATCCGACCCTTGACGACCAGGTCGCACTCGGTGACGCCGGGCATGCCAACCAGCGGGAACGCGGTGCTGGCGCGCTGGATCATCAGAGTGATTCGAGCCCCGACGGTCGCGCCGTTGGTGTTGGTCAGCGTCGTCTGCTGGCCGACAATCGGTGCGAAAGTGGTGTCGAAGGCGTGCATGAACCGCTCGAGGTCTCGCTGCTCCGTGTCGTTGATCGAGAAGACGTTGGAGCTGAGGAAGGTGAAGATCGTGTCGACGCTGCCGTCGTGCAGGAAGCCGAAGCCGCGGATCTGCGGGCCGGGCAGGCTGAACATACCGAGCTTCTGGTAGGCGTTGCGCAGGTGCGGGATCTTGAACTCCTGCGGCTCGCCCTCGATCGAAGAGAAGCCGTCGCCGCCGAAGAAGCCGCTGCCGGCGTTGAGGACGTGGCAGCCGTTGCAGTTCTGCACGACGTCGGTCACGCGGCCGTTGTACAGATTGCGGCCCGCCAGGATGCTCTGCCCCATGGCGTTGGTGTTTGCATTGTTCAGGGAGCGGATCGGGTTCGGCGGATACGCGACGTCGAGGATGAAGTTGGTGAACGCCAGCATGTCGGTTGGTGAAATCTGATCGTTCGGCGGATCGCCGATGCCGATCAGTCCGCCGAAGGCGGGGTTGAACTTCAGGAACGCCTGCACCTCGTCGAGCGCGCCGGGGCCGGGGCCGCCGGTGCGGTCGCCGCGCCAGTGCATCGGACCGTGGTCGGCCATGCCGCGCAGGCTCTGCGTCGTCATCGGACCCTTGTTCGGGTGGAAATCGTTGGCGCTACCTACGCGGAACGGGTTGGGATTGACCGCCTCTTCTTCGTCCGGATTGCCGAGATCCCAGGCGAGGCTGTCGAGGTCGCCGAAGACGTGGCAGGACGAGCACGACGCTTCGCCGTTGGAGGACGTATTGAACGCGTCATACAGAATCGGCCGGCCGTCGACGATGTTGGCCGGCTCGGGGTTGTAGACCGCGAAGTGGTCGATCTCCGTGTTGGTGTTGGTGTCGATGACCGAGATCGCGTTGTCGAAGCGGGTGAAGACGTAGAGGCGATCGTTGTCCTCGTCGAGCACGAGGCCGCTCGGGCCACCGCCGTCGACTTCGATGTGGCTCGCCGACGACGGCACGAAGGTGTCGTTCTCCAGTTGCGCGGTGTTGAAGACGCCGACCTTCGACGAACCGAAGGCGGCGACGTAGAGCGTCGAGCCGTTCGCCGTCACCGCCATGCCGAGAGGCGTCGCCAGGCTGTGCTGCTTCACGCCCGGCGGGCTCGGATGCACGTCGTAGTCGATATGCTTGTTCAGATGGCGCGGCTCGACGTTGCTGCCGTCGAGGACGGTGATGCGCGCCTCGTGCAGGTGGCCGCGCACCGTCGCCGGCTCACCGACCGGCTTGAAGTTGGCGGCGTGGATGCCCGGTCCCTCGAAGCGAACCTCGTTCACCGCGTCGGTGTTCGAGACGTACACGTTCCCGGACACGGGGTTGGTCACCATGTTGAAGTTGATCGTGCCGACGCCGGCAAAGGTGTTCATCAGCGCGCCGTCGGTGGTGGAGATCTCGAAGACGTCGAGGTCGGGCAGCGTGAACGGCACCGAGCTGTCCCAATTGCGGCCGAGCTCGTCCTCCCAGTTGCCGGACGATTGGTTGAACTTGAGAATCAGCCCGGTGTTGGGGCCTTCGATGCCCTCGAAGTTGTCGGTCGGCGGCGGCAGACCGCCGCCACCGGCTACCAATCCCTCGAAGATCGCCGTGGTCTGGTTGCCGGAGTGGAATACCGAAGCGAAGACGCTGTTGCCGTCGTTGCTCACCGTGAGTGCGCGCGGCGTGTCGCCGAACAGCGCCACGACGTTGAGCGGATTGCCCTCGAGATTGGTGCCGAGGTTGGCCGGATCGAAGATCCACACCATCGCCCGCGCGGCGCCGGGATTGATCAGCAGCGGGTCGACCGGATCGGTGCTGTGCGCGATTGCGTTCTGTCCGCGCCGCGCTGTCGTGATCATCACGCGCTCTCCGACGGTGCCGTTGGCGACGACGATGTCGCGCGGCTCGTCGCCGACCAACAGCGTGCGGATGACGCGCGCCGGCGAGCTGCCGACATCGACGATGCTGACCGAGTCCGACAGGTGATTGACCACCCACACCTCGGTGTTCGAGCGCGCCGCCACGGCGATCGGCTCCATCCCGACCGGCACCGATTCGGTGTGGGTCAAGGCGCCGCCGTCGACGTCGTAGATTTCCAGCCGGTTGTCCGGCGTGTTGATCGCGAAGAGGCGGGTGCCGTCCGGCGACAACGCCAGGGGTCTGGTCTGCCCGGTCTCGAAGGCCACGAACGACGCGCCTGCCGTCGATGCACCCAACGTGATCGAAACGATTGCCAGCGCGAACGCCCACGCTCTCGAGATCGCCATACCCCCTACCCTCCCTGCATTTCTAATGAGTCCGACCAGCCGACGGTACGTAGCATTACCTACACCTGGATGTACAAGTAGTTTTTCTTATCGAACCGACTCGCTGCGGCTTATTTGGTCGGATTTGAGCACGAACGGCATCGCGTTGTAGAGGACGGGAGTGGCCGGCCCTCCTCCGAAGAAGAGCTCGAACGCGGCTCAGATCCTGCGCGACGCCGAAAAGAAGCGCGCCCCGGTATATCTGTTCGCCGGCGAGCCGTTCCAGACCGAGGGTCTGGCCCGCAGCTTGATCGACCTGCTGGTTCCGGAGAACAAGCGCGCCGTAAACCTCGAGATGTACGACGGGCGAACGGCACCGCTGGCGGCGATCCTCGATAGCTGCCGGACCGTCGGTCTGTTCGGCAGCGGCAAAGTGGTCTGGATTCGCGAGCCGGCGTTCCTCGTCTCCAGCGAGAAGCGCACCGACGTCGCCGAAGCGATGTTCAGCGCCTGGAACGCCGACCGTCGCAAACAAGCCGTCGAGAAGCTTCTGCTCCTCGCGGCGCTGGCGGGGTGGGATCAGAACGAGCTCGCGAGCGTTTCCTTCCCCACCCTGAACAAGACCAAGGCCAAGGGTCTGCTCGGCCGCGACATCGGCGATGGAGAAGCCGCCGCTCTCGACGCGATGAAGGCCGAGGCACTCGACGCGGGGATGAACGTCGCCTCGCAGCGCGACGAAGGATCGCTGCTGGAAGAGTTCCTCGCCTCCGGCGCCGCCGGCGACACGGTGCTGATCTTCACCGCCCAGGTCGTCGACCGCCGTAAGAAGGTGTTCAAAGATCTGGAGAAGCGCGGCGTGTTCGCCGAGCTGACCCTCGAGCGCGAGCGCAGCGGCGCTCTCACTCGCAACGCCGTCGAGGCGCTGATCGACGACATCACGGCGCGCCACGGCGTGCGCCCGTCGGCGGGGGCGCGTCGGCTCATCGCACAGCGCGCCGGAGGCGATCCGGCGGCATTGCAGATCGAGTTGGAAAAGCTCTGTCTGTACGCCGGCGACGCGGCGACGATGGAGGAGGCGGACGTGCGCGACACCATGCGCGATCTCGCCGAGTCGTGGGTGTTCGACTTCACCGGCGCGCTGGCGCAGCGCAACACCGTCAAGGCGCTCGCGCTGCTGCGCGGGCTCTTTGCCCAGGGCGAGCCGGCGCTGCGCCTGCTGTCGATGATCACGCGCGAAGTTCGCATCCTGCTGGCGGCGCGCGAAATCCTGTCGACCAGCCTCGCCCGCGCCTGGTCCCAGGGCACTCAATACGACCGCTTTCGCGACAGCCTGCTGCCGCAGATCCCAGAGGAGCAGCGCCAGATGATGGCTGGCGCTCATCCGTACGTGTTCTACCTGGCACTGCAGAACGCATCGCGCACCAGCGCGGCGCGGCTCGAGCGCGCCCTGCTCGAGCTGCACGAGCTGGACGTTGCCTTGAAGAGCTCGCGCATCGATCCGCAGATTCATTTCGAAGCCTTCGTCATGGGTTTCACGAGCAGTTGATTGCCGACGGCGGAACGCAGAATCGGGGTCGGTATCGGAATCGGTATCGCTATCGACGGAGCTTTCGATACCGATACCGAAGGCGATACCGACCCCGAGACAGTATTTTGGGTACTCACTCCCCCTGGTTCGGCTTTGCCGTCCCAAATCCGCAGACTAGGATGTAGAAACGAACCAACGCTTCGCCGACAACGCGGAGCGCTTCGACACAACGACTCATGAGCGCCGATATCAACGTCGATTCGAGCCCGGCTACGGCCGTCCAGAGAGAGCGCGCAGGGACACCTGCGCGAGCCACGAAGGCCGAGCGCGCCGGCGCACAGCCGAGCGGCTATGCTCGCGGCTGGTCGCTCGACGCCATCTCGACGTGGGCGCTCGGCAAGCGCTGGCTGCCGATGGTCATCGCCGTGCTGCCGGTCGCGGGCCTGCGCTATCTCAAGCAGAACTGTATTCAATGGGCCGGTTCGCTCGCGTACTACACCCTGCTCGGCCTGGTGCCGCTGCTGGCGGTGGTGTTCTCGGCGCTGACGGTCGCCGATCTGCACCGCGAGCTGACGCCGTTCGTCATGAACACCATCGGCGCCGGCTCGCCGGAAATCGCAGAAGAGATCGTCGCCTTCATCGACCAGACCAACGTCCGCGCCGTCGCCGTCTTCTCTCTTCTCGGCGCCTTCCTCGCGTTGGTCATGATCATGGCCAACGCCGAGCTCTGCTTCAACATGATCTGGGGCGGCATCCCCGGCCGCACCCTGCGCCGCAAGATGCGCTCGTTCGCGAAGGTCGCACTGATCGCGCCGCTGATGGTGCTGCTCGCTTTTGCCTTCACCGCCTTCCTACGCCCCGGTACCTTTCTCTACGAAATTCTCGACCGCTGGTACCTCGGCAACGTGACGCTGTTGCTGCTGCAGTTGGTGCCGTTCGCCCTGCTGTGGGGCAGCTTCACCCTGCTCTACACCGGCCTGCCCAACACACGCGTGCGGCGTCGTTCGGCGATCGTCGGCGCCGTCGTCGCCGGCGTGCTCTGGCTGATGGCGCAGTGGGCCTACGTCACCTTCCTGATCGGCATGGTGCGCTACAGCGCGGTCTACGGCACCCTCTGGCAGATCCCCATCCTGCTGGCGTGGATCTACATCGCCTGGAGCATCGTCCTGTTCGGCGCCCAGGTCTCGCGCGCTCATCAGGAAGCCGTGCAGATCCGCCGCGTCATGGCCCGCTCCCGCGAAGCCTGACTCGGAACGGCCCGGCGTTGCGCGCCTCATCGGGCTCGGGGCTGAGGCTGAAGGCTGGAGGGGAACGGATCAAACGAATGTCGCGCGCAGCGCGACCACCGCCCTCAGCCTCGAGCCTGAGCCCGAGCCCAAGCCT
>CADEER010000057.1:21327-28548 GCA_902826395.1 uncultured bacterium | reverse complement strand
GTACGCGTACGAGTACGTGTACGGGAGAAAATCGACAGTCTCGAAAGCCGGGGTCCATGAGACATCGAAGTCTGTAGATTCCGGCTTTCGCCCGAATGACGAACCTGGGACATTCGCGATTACTTCTAGCCGCGCGACGCGCGCATCTCGCCGCGCCGCTTCGCGGTGGCGGCGTCGTCGACCTCGAGGTCGAGCGCCTCTAGGCTACCGGTCAGAACGACACCGTAGTCGCGGGCGGCAGCCGCGATCGAGACGTACTCGTCGAGCACGTCGTCGCGAACCGCGGATGGGTCGCGCTCGATCGGATCGCCCCACCCGCCGCCGCCGCCGTACCGATACGCGTAGCCCTCGCCGGGCTGGTGGTCGACGTAGAAAGCCGTCGTCTCTACTTCATGCTCGTGCGGGCCGCCGGTGCGCAGGCGCAGTTGGTTGGGCGCGCCGTTGCCGCCGCCGGCAATCCCCGGCATCGGGTACTTGCGGCCGACGACGTAGGTGTAGATCTGCGATGGAGCGAGGATCTGCTTCTCGTACAGGGTACCCGGGCAGCCGCGCCACTTTCCTGCACCGCCGCTGTCGGTCGCGTAATCGCGCCCCATGTGTCGGACCGGGAAGATGCTCTCGTTGATCTCGCCGGTGGCGCGAATCAGATTGCCGAAGCTGACGTTCATCGCGCCCCAGCCGTCCTGGCCGTGCACCGCGCCGCAGTAGGCGCCGAACGTGTCGACCGAGTGATCGATGAACAATTGCCCCGTCTCCGGGTTCTTGCCGAAGATCACCGTCGGCATGCCCATCTTGTAGATCTGCGGGCAGCACCGTTCTGGAACGACCTGCTCGAGGGCCAGCGCGATGGCTTCGCCGACCTCGGTTCCGGGATGATGGGTTCCCGCCGCCACCGACTTGTTGGGCGGTGGATTGAGGCAACACCCCTGCGGCACCACAAGCTCGATCGAATCGAAGAATCCCTCGTTCTTCGGTATCGACGGGTCCATCATGCTGGCGATCTGCGCCACGACGTAGCCGCGCGTGTTGCCGTAGGTCGAGTACGCGGCGAGGTTGTCGCGGTCATCGGAGCCGGTGAAGTCGACCTTCAGCCGATCGCCGTCGACCGTCACCGCGCAATGAATGTGGATGTCCTTGTTGCCCTTCGGATCCTGGTCGACGTAAACGTCCGACACGTACGTTCCGTCGCGCCACTTCGCGACCTCCTCGCGGAAGCGGCGCGCCGCGTAGTCGATCATGTACTCGGCGGCGCCGCGCACGGCCTCGACGCCGTGCCGCTCGATGATCTCCTGCAGGCGCCGCACTCCGAGCTGGGCCGCGCCGACTTGCGCGCGCAGGTCGCCGAGGAACGTCGGCGTGCGATTGTTGACGCGCATGAAGTACGTGATGTCCTTGCGCTCCACCCCGCGCTCGAAGATCTTCACCGCCGGGAATCGGACGCCCTCGGCCCAGATGTCGCCGGCGTCGACGTTGTACCCACCCGGCATGCCACCCCCCGTGTCGGCGTGGTGACACTGGATCGAGGCGATCAGCACCAATTCCCCGCCGGCGAACACCGGCGCGAAGATGTTGTAGTCGGGCAGGTGACCGCCACCGTGGTAGGGGTCGTTGCCGACCAGCACATCGCCTTCGTAGAGGCCTTCGGGACCGAAGAACTCGAGCGCGAAGCGCACCGGCAGCGTCGAGCTCAACATGAACTGCGGTATTCCGACACTCAGCGCCGCCAAGGCGCCGCGGCCGTCCAGGATCGTCGCATTGCGTTCGTTGGATTGATTGAGAATCGGTGTCGTCGCCGTGAGGCTGACGTGCGTCGCCATCTCGAAGCAGACTGTCTCCATGGCGCCGCGAATGATCTCGGCCTCTACCGGGTCGATGCGCCGCGCCCGTCGAGGCGCCGGGCGGCGGTGCTTCGTCTTCTGCCGCGCCCCTCGCCGCGAGGCGCGCGAGCGCCCTCTCTGCGTCATTGCCATGCGATTCTCCAAAAAGTGGAGCGACGAGCATCGCAAATTCAACGCATCGGTTCCAGCGCGCGTGGCGAAGGGTTGAGCGAGCGGGTGACGGGGAACGGTGCGACGTGCACCTTGCAGCGTGAACCGTGAACCGTGAGCCGTGAGCCGTGAGCCGTGAACGGCGAGCGGTTGAAACACTCCACCGCAACTCACCCTACAACCGCGTTCACGGTTCACGGTTCACGGTTCATTTCCCTACTGCCGCCTCCCGAGCCTGAATCCCACTCCCGACTCCCGACTCTCGACTCCCCACTCCCCCATCAGACCGGCCCCCGCCGGGTCCGCGGATTTCGTTACTCGCTCTTCTCTGCCTTGTCTTTCGGCTGCTCGGCGGCAGCCGGCTCGCCCACGGTGACCTGCGAGCGCACCTGATCGAGCAGCTTGTCGCCGATGCCGGCGACCGACTTGAGGTCGTCGACACTGGCGAACGGGCCGTTTGCTTCGCGGTGGTCCACGATCGCTTTCGCCTTCGCCGGACCGATGCCGCTGATCACCGTCAGCTCGGTGGCGCTGGCGGTGTTGATGTTGATCGGCGGCGTGTCTCCCTGCACCGGCGCCGCGGCTACTGCCAACAGCGCCAGCACACCCAGCACGCCAGCCTTCCAGTTCTTCGATTGGTTCATTCTTCTTCTCCTCATTGTGGTGTTCGTTGAGCCCGGACTCGATCCGGCAGGGGGCCGTGAGAGATAGTTATTACATATCTATCCGAGAACTCAAATTTGACTTACGTTTTTGTCTACTACTATAAACGGCAATGCCGTCTGGTCCACCTGCAACACCGATTCTGTGGATCTGTTGCGGATACCTGATCGGTCAATTGGCGGCGCCGTGGACCCCCGGCCGTTCCTTCTCCGCGGCGGCGGTGACGGCGGCGATCGGCGTCGCAGTGCGATCGCCGCGCAGACAGGCAGCGCGCCTCGTCGCTACGGCCGCGATGGCGGCGGCCATCGGCCACTGGCAGCTCGATGAGCGGCTTACACCCGCACTCGATCCGGGGCACGTCGCGGAGTTGGTACGCGGCGCGCCGGCCGATGCGATGCTGCGCGGCACGATCATCGACCCTCCCGCCGAAAGGCCGGCCGGCTTGCGGTTCACCATCGACGTCGACGCAAAGAAAAGCGGAGACACGTGGATCGCCGCGCATGGACGCGTTCTCCTGACCGTCCGCCAGAGTGCTCGCTACTGGCGGCGCGGCGACCGCCTGGAGGCTCGAGTTCGCCTTCGCCCACCGCGCAACTTCGGGAACCCCGGGGAGTTCGACTACGAGCAGTTCCTGGCGCGCCGTGCCGTCTATCTGACCGGGTACGACTCCAGCGACGCGGCATGGCGCCGTCTGCCGCGTCCCGAGCCGCCGGCGTGGAACGACGCGCTGCGCGACGCCGCCGCGACGGCGCTCGATCACGTGGCATCGCCACACCTGCAGCCGATCGCGACGGCACTGCTGCTGGGCGACGTCGCGTCCATCCCGGAGCCGATTCGCGAGCGCTACGCGCGCGCCGGGGTGAGCCATATTCTCTCGATCTCGGGATTGCACGTCGGCCTGGTCGCCGCCGCGGCGTTTCTCGCGGCACGCTGGCTGCTGGCGCGCAGCGAGCGCGTCTTGCTCACAGCCAACGTTCCCAAGATGGCCACCGTCGCGTCCTTGCCGCCGGTGATCGTGTACGCCGCCATCGCGGGCAGCAGCGCGGCGACGCTGCGGGCCAACATCATGGCGGCGTTGTTCCTGGCGGCCATGCTGCTCGACCGCCGTCGGCACTGGCCGACGGCGGTCGCCGGCGCCGCGTCAGCCGTCTGCGCCGCGTCACCCGGCGCCTTGTTCGAGGCATCGTTCCAGCTTTCGTTCGCCGCCGTGATCGCCATCGTCGCCGGTGGCCGTCCTCTGCGCGATCTGCTCGACGCGGCCGCCGAGCACAGTCTCTGGCGACTCACCCATCCCCGCCTGCTCGGTGTAGCGCGCGGTGCGGTTCTGTCTCAGGGGGTTACGACGTTGGCTTTGTTGGCGACGGCGCCGCTGACTCTCTATCACTTCCAACAACTGTCGTTGGTTGGATTGATCAGCAACTTCTTCGTCGTACCGTTGACCGGATTTGCCGCCGTCGGCAGCGGACTCGCCGGCGTGCTGCTGACTCCCGCGCTGCCGGGCATCGGGGCCTGCCTGCTAGCCGTTTGCTGTGCATTCCTGACGGCGGGCGACTGGCTCACCGCCTGGTTTGCCAACCTGCCGGGCGCCGATCTCCACTTGATCACCCCCAACGCGTTCGAGACGGCTCTGTACTACGCGGTCCTGGCACTGCCGCTGGTTCCCGCGCCTCGCCCGCGCGCGGCGGCCGCCGGAACCGTGGCGCTGTTGTCGGCGCTGCAGATCGCCTCGTGGCGTGTCGAGCACAACGGCGAAGACTTGCGCATCACGTTCATCTCCGTTGGCCAGGGCGACAGCGCGCTCGTCGAGTTCCCCGGCGGTCACGTCATGCTCGTCGACGGCGGCGGCCTGTCGCCGGGTTTCGACGTCGGCCAGCGTGTCATCGCGCCGCTGCTATTGCGCCGCAAGATCGATCGGATCGACACCGTCGTCCTCACGCACCCCGACTTCGATCACTACGGCGGCCTGCCGTACATCGTCGAGCGATTCTCCGCTCCGGAACTGTGGCACAACGGCAGCCGCGGTGACGGGGCGAGCTTCGCGAAGCTGCTCGAGACTGCGGAGCGTAGCGCGACGCGCCACGTGCAAGTCCAGCGCGGCTTCGCGCGCAACATCGGCGGCGCCGATGTTCGAATCCTGCACCCGTCGCCGGGAGCCGCGACCGCCGAGAACGATTCATCGGTGGTGCTGTCCATCCGCTACGGCGGCGTCGGGGTACTTCTCACCGGCGACATTGAAGAAGGCGGTGAGCGGGCTCTGCTGCGCGCCGGCAGTCCGCCGCGCGCCGATATTTTGAAAGTGCCGCATCACGGCAGCCGTTCGTCGAGCACCGAACCATGGCTGACCGCCGTGCAGCCGCGTATCGCGGTGGCGTCATGCGGCCATCGCAACCGCTACGGGATGCCGCATCCGACGGTCATCGACCGATACGCGCGCCACGGCATCGCGCTGCTGCGCACCGACCGCGATGGCGCGGTCGAGATTCGCATCTCTTCCACCGGTGCGACCAGCACGACGATCGGGCGACGCGGGCGCCGCTCGCTCGATCGCTCGCCGAGAGACTTCCTTTGGCCTCCAGTCGCTTGAC
Organism: uncultured bacterium; assembly: GCA_902826395.1. GTDB lineage: Bacteria > Desulfobacterota > Binatia > HRBIN30 > CADEER01 > CADEER01. The sequence continues at coordinate 23,312 of CADEER010000057.1, read as the reverse complement.
AGGTCGCGAGAAGGCGACGTAACAACGACCGGGCAATTTGCCAAGGCAGCCGGCTCGCCGGGCGCCGACGGCGAGGAGGGGGAAATGAGTCGGACGACAGCGCTTGGGTGCCTCAGAGTCGTCGCCGCGGCCATCGGACTGGTCGCGGCAATCGAATCGTCGTCGCTCGCCGTCTACCTCGACGAGAATCAAAACTGGGCGCTGCGCATGCGCGCCTACTCGCAGGCCGCGGTCCGTCTGCGCGATTCGCGATCGGAGAAGACTCTCAGCCCGGTATCCGGCCAACTCGAGGAGTCGCAGACGGTCCCGGAGACCTTCAACGGCCAGCTCGTCCAGAATCGCTGGTTCTTCAACCCGGAGCTCGACGTCAAGCTGACTCCCTACATGAACTGGATGAGCCAGGGATGGCTCAAGTGGCTGCAGCCCGACGATCTCAGGATGCGCGTCGCCGGTTGGGGCTTCTACGACGGCATCTACGACTACGGGCCGGATCAGTTCGACGATCAGCGCAGGTTGATCAACAAAGATTTCAACCGCTACGTCCCCGCCAGCCAGCGGCCGGACCGAATCCGCGAGAGCGGCTGGTACCTCGAGGGTTCCAAGGTGCGGCTGCCTCGCGACCCCGACGGCACCGTGCGCGTCAACGATCTTCAGGAGATCTTTCCCGGCGCCGATCTGAAAGACCCGCGCGACACCTACGGCCATCAGCGACGCATCAACGAGTTCTACCTCAGCTACTCCAAGGGACCGTTCTTCCTCCGCGCCGGCAAGCAGAGCATCTCCTGGGGCGAGTCCGACACGATCGCTCTGCTCGACCAGACCAATCCGTTCAGCGTCCTGCTTGGAGCGCCCGGCTTCTTTCAGGACATCGACGAGGCGCGCATCCCGCTGTGGACGCTGCGCACCAGCTTCGACGTCTTCAGCAGCCTCGGCCCGTTCTCGAGCGGCTTCGTCGAGGGATACTGGGTACCGGGCAACCTCGACACCACCACCGGCGAAGTACCGATCCTGACCGCCAGCCCGTACTCACCGCCCGGCTCCGACCCGCAGCGCGGCAACCCGATCTTCCCGTCGACCTACCAGTTCATCTTCTTCGACCAGGTGCCGGAGAAGAGTTTCGACAACAGCCGCTACGGATTCCGCTTCCAGACGGTGTACGACCGCTTCCTCACTCTGCAGGCGTGGTTCTACACCACCTTCCCGCAGATTCCGGTGCCGCAGAAGATCGGTTTGCCGCCCAACACCGGCAACCGCGACATCCAGGTAGTCGATTCCAACGGCCAGGCGACCAACCTCTTCATCATCTCGCTACAGCACAAGCTGACTTCGGTTTACGGCGTCTCCGGCACGTTCTTCTCCGAATGGCTCGACGGTATCGTTCGACTGAACGCGCAGATGTTCGAGAACGAGCCGGGCTTCATTCCCGACCGCAACCTCAACATCGAGCGCCAGCCCGAGACGATCCTCGGCCAGGGCGACCTGCCTAAGACCGACGTTCTGCGCTACGAGATCGGCTACGACCGCTTCTTCTTCTTCCGGCCGCTCAATCCTTCCAACAGCTTCATCCTCGCCTCTTCGATCGTCGGCTTCTGGAACCTCGACCACACCGGCAACCAGGACTTCCGTGCCCAGGGCCTCTTCAAGCGCGGCATCAAGTGCAGCGTCGACAACGCCAGCGGCAACGACATCAGGAGCGCCGATGAATGTCGCGCCGCGGGCGGCGTCGCGACGCAGCGCGGCAACGAGATCAACGACTACGTGCAACAGAAGGAAGCAGAGGCGCAGGCGCAGATCACGCTGCAGTCCGACTGGATGCACGGCACCATCCAGCCGCGCGTCACCACGATCGTATTCACACGCGGCACTTGGGCGGTGCACCCATCGGTCACGTACCGATGGAATGACTGGCTGTTGTTCGGCGCCGACTTCCAATGGATCGGCGGCGACTTCCAGAGCCTCGGCTTCTTCCAGGACCGCGGCCAGGC
>CADEER010000057.1:0-21227 GCA_902826395.1 uncultured bacterium | reverse complement strand
ATCACGTACCAATTGAACTAGAGCGAAGCTCTAGTTCAATTGGTCAGGGGCCAGGGATCACCCCTCGCCCCTGACTCTCTCCCGGCAGTCGTCCAGCACTTCGCGCAGCGTTTCGGACCATTCGCGGCGCGGCCGCCAACCGGTGTGTTCGCGCAGTTTCGCGGCCGAGCCGACGAAGGTCGGCACGCGCCGCGGCCGCACCTTGGATTCGTCGACGACTACCTCGACCGCAACGCCACTGAGCGCGATCAGCTCGTCGAGAATCTGCCGCACCTGGCGCCCAACGCCGGAGCAGACGTTGTACGCCTCGCCGGTGCGGCCCTTGTCGTAGAGCGCGGCGTAGGCGGCGACGACATCGCGCACGTCGCTGAAGTCGCGCACCGCCTCGAGGTCGCCGACGCGCAAGATCGGTTCGGCGTCGCCGCGTTCGATGCGGGCGATCTGGCTCGCGAAGTCAGGACAGACGAAGACCGTGCGCTGCCCGGCGCCGGTGTGGTTGAAGGGACGCACACGCACTACGTCGACACCGACTCCCTCCGCCCAGGCAAACGCCGCCAGATCGGCGGCCGCCTTGCTCGCCGCGTACGGGCTGAGCGGCTGCAGCGCCGTCGTCTCGTCGACGGGTAGATCATCGGCGGCGACCAGACCGTACACCTCGGCGGAGCTCACCGAGATCATCCGGGCGCGCGGCGCGACCCGGTGCACCGCGGAGAGAACGCGAATCGTCCCGATCGCGTTGATGTCGAAGGCGAGGGTGGGATTGGCCTGCGCGTCGGGAACGAACGCCAGGCCGGCGAGATGAAACACGCCATCCGGGCGCGAAGCTTCGACGGCTCGGTCGACATCGGCCTGGTCGCGGACATCGACCGAGTGCAGATGCACGCCTTCCAATCCGGCGCCGGCCAGCGGATCGTCCTCCGGAGCGTACGCAGTGCCGTGAACCTCGGCACCGCGTTCGAGCAGGAGATGGCTGAGATGGCGGCCGACGAAACCGTTGACGCCAGTGATCAGAAAGCGCTCGGCCATCTGGCCTTCAAGCGTCTTTCGTACCGACGCGACCGTAGCGGTCTTCGAGGCGCACGACGTCGTCGAGCTGCGGCGTCGATACCTCGAGAACGTCCGACGTGGTTCGCGCCGTCAGGCGATGGCGCCGACCGGGTGGCAGGTGAACGCTCTGGCCCGGTTGGAGAACATGGAGGCGCAGCTCGCTCTCGTGATCGCCGATCTCGATCTCGAGCTCACCGCTCAGCAGATACATCGTCTCGTCCTTCGTCTCGTGGTACTGGAGGCTGAGCGCGTGGCCCGCCTCGACGTGCAGGATCTTGCCGACGTAGTCCTGCGTGTGACCCCAGATCAGTTCGTACCCCCAGGGCTTATCGACGCGCCGGCCGTTGAAGACGCCGGGCGGCAACTCCTCGTTCTCGTCTCGGTTCGCCATGGTCGCTCGCTCAACGCCAGTACAGCAGCAGCGCCGCCGTCAACACCCAGGCGACGACACCCACTTGCAGCGGGCGATCGCTCAACAGGAGCTGCGTTGGATTTCCCCCTTCTTCCTTTTGATGGACCAGGTACAGGTAGCGGAAAATGCCGAACAGCACGAACGGAATGGTCAGATACAGCTTGTCGGTGCCGAGCCGCGAATGCACCTCGGGTGACGCCGTATAGGAGGCGTAGGCAACGACTGTCGACGCCGTCACCACCGAGATCATCTGATCGAGAAAATACGGGCTGTACTCGCGCAGCGACGTGCGATGGTCGGTGGCGCTGGTGCTCAACAACACGACCTCGTGCCGCCGTTTTGAGAAGCCGAGGAAGAGCGCCAACAGGAAGGTGCAGATGATCAGCCACGGCGAAATCGGAACGTCGATGACGACGCCGCCGGCAACGGCGCGCAGGACGAATCCGGACGCGATCGCCATGACGTCGAGGATGACCATGTCCTTGAGCGAGAACGTGTAGGCGACCTGCAGCACCAGATAGGCGATCGTGAGCAAGGCGAACGGCCAACCGAGCAGCATCGAGCCCACCACCGCCAGCGACATCAGCACCAGCGACAGACGCACGGCAGACGCCGGACGGATGCGCCCCGCCGGCAGCGGCCGCCGCGCCTTCTCGGGATGCCGTCGATCGCGCTCGCAGTCGCGCACGTCGTTCATGACGTACGCACCGCTCGCCACCATGCAGAAGCACGCGAACGCGGCACACACGACGATCAGGTCGCGACCGTGGAACAGGTGCCCGGAGAACAGCAGCGCCGCGAAGAGGAGCAGGTTCTTCGTCCACTGCGCCGGCCGCACGAGTTGCACCCAGTCCGCCAGCGACGCGTTGGCAGCGGTGTCTCGAGCCGCCACGTTCGTTCTCGTTTCGCCCGCGTTTTCCAGGGTTCCGACTCCGTCTCGTTCGTCGGTGAGGCGCACGCGCCTCACCGACTTCAATCAGTCCCGGTCTGTACCAGATACCCCCCGGCCTTCCCAGCACCGCTTGACCGAACGCCGATCAGCGGGGCAAATCATCGGGCTCGCCCATCGACGTCCTTTCGTCCCTGCCGTCATTCTGGTCGTCGCAACGAGGCGCGTACTCAACCGGGCATCAGACACATCGGGAAGGAAGCATCGCCATGAAGCTCATCGAAGGACAGGTCGCCATCGTCACTGGCTCGGGACGCGGCATCGGACGCGCCATCGCCGAGTTGTTCGGCCAGCACGGCGCACGCGTCGTCGTCAACGACCTCGACGCCGACGTCGCCGCCGAGGCCGCGGAAGCCGTGCGCCAGGCGGGCGGCGAAGCGACGACTTGCGTCGGCTCGGTCACCGATCCGCAGTTCCCCGAGAAACTCATCAAGACAGCGGTGGACAAGTTCAAAGGGCTGCACATCATCGTCAACAACGCCGGCTACACCCACGACGGCGTGATCCATAAGATGAGCGACGAGCAGTGGTACGCGATGATCGACTGCCATCTGACGGCTCCGTTCCGCATCCTCCGCGCCGCTTCACAGTACTGGCGCGACTGGGCCAAGCAGGAAGCGGAAGAGGGGAAGCTGGTCATGCGCCGGGTCGTCAACACGTCGTCGACCTCGGGCGTCGCCGGCAACGCAGGTCAGGTGAACTACGCAGCCGGCAAGATGGGGATCGTCGGTGTCACCAAAACGCTCGCCAAGGAGTGGGGACGCTACAACATCACCGTCAACGCCGTCGCGTACGGATTCGTCGAGACGCGCCTCACCGCTGCCAAGGACAAGTCGGCCAAGGAGAGCGTCGACGGCCAGACGGTCGAGCTCGGCATCCCGGAAAAGGCGCGCGAGATGGCGATTCGCGCCATCCCGCTCGGCCGCGCCGGCACGCCGCAAGAAGCGGCGGGCCCGGTGCTCTTCCTCGCTTCGCCGCTCGCCGACTACGTCACCGGCACCGTCGTCCTCGTCACCGGTGGCAGCTACATGTGAAGCGCGCATCGCGCTTCACGCGGTGAGGAACGCCGGGCGAGGACCAGTAAATAGCAATGGGGTCCAGAACTAGGCAGGCGTTGCCGGTCGCGGAGTTGATCGAGGTGCTCGATCGCGAGCACCCGGACGCAAAGCTGGCGCTCGACTTCGCATCGCCGCTGCAACTACTCGTTGCGCTGATCCTCGCGGCGCAGTCGACCGACGCGAAGATCAACGAGATTACACCGGCGCTGTTCGCCGAGTTTCCCGACGCCACGACGTTCGCCGGCGCCGATCTCGCGCGCCTCGAGCAAGCGGTGCACGCCTCGGGTTTCTTTCGCCAGAAGGCGCGGGCGCTGAAGACGTGCTGCACGGCGCTGGTCGAAAGACACGGCGGCGAGGTGCCTTCCGACATGGCGGCGCTCCTCGCTCTCCCCGGCGTCGGCCGCAAGACCGCGAACATTCTGCGCGGCAACGCCTGGGGGATCCCAGGCATCGGCGTCGACACCCACGTCGCCCGACTCTCACAGCGCCTCGGTCTCACCGTGCAGACGGATCCCGACAAGATCGAGCTCGACCTGGTTCGCCAGATCCCGGAGGGTCGGCAGATCCGGTTCTGCCACCTCCTGCAGTTTCACGGCCGCCGCGTCTGCCACGCCCGCAAGCCCGACTGCCCACGCTGCGCAATCGCCGATCTGTGCCCCTACCCGGACAAGACGCCGCCGGCGCCGGCAGCGGAAAAACCGAGGCGCTCGCGCTGGCTCTGACTGATCGGGAGTCGTGAGGATGTGTGAACCGTGAACTGTGAACCGTTTGGCGCCCATTCCAGCCCACGGTTCACCGTTCACGGTTCACGGTTCACGGTTCACGACCCGCCCACTCTCCCGGCCCCTTACTCGCCCCCCCTGCAGCAAAGATTTTTTTGCTTGGCATTTCCTGGCGACCGCGCTACAGAATCGTCCATCACGTCAACAGGCCTAGGGGGGGGCGGTGAGGTGGTCGCGGCTAGGCCACGATTAGGTCCTGATGCGTATGAATCGAGTCGAGATCCACGAGGTCCCGAAGGCGGCGGTCGCTGACCACCTGACCCGCCTGGGGCTGGATTTCGAGCCGTCGGCCCCTCAATCCCGATACGACTTCCTCGTCGAAGGACGAATACGACTAGCCCTTCGCGTCGCCTTCCCGAGTGCGTCGAAGCGCCGTGTCCATGTCGGCGGCCGTCACTACCTGTACGTGTACCACGCGTGGAACTTCAACTTTCACCATCGCGGCAAGGTCGGCGACCGCTACGCCGACTTCTTCGCGTGCGTGCCGCTGATGGACAACAGCGACCTCGACCTGAGCCAGACGTTCGTGATCCCGTGGGAGGCGATCAGCGGCAAGACGTTCTACCTCCCCGATTCGCGGCGGCCCTACGCGGGCAAGTTCGCCCCCTACCGCAACTCGTGGCAGCTCCTCACCTCGGCAGCCGAGATGCTGCAGCACGCGGCAATCGACGACGACAGCGAAGACGCGCACGTCGTCTAGCGCGTTGAGCCGTTCGAGCAGGTGGCGCCCTCTGCGTTTTCCCTGCGCTTCTAGGCTGTAGGACCATCCGTTCCCCTGCTATACGGGTGCGATGCACAGATCTGTCGCCCCCCTCGCCTTGATCGCTTCACTTTCGCTCTCCGGCTGTTTCGTCATCAACGGCAGCGTGAATCCGTTCGCGTCGTCGGTTCAGCCCCTCGAAGAGCAGCGCGTCTCCGGCAGCGGGCCGGCGCGTATCGCGATCATCGACTTGACGGGCGAGATCACCAGCGAAGCGAGTGAGTCCCCGTTCGGATTGCAGGTGGACGAGAGCACGGTGTCGCGCGTCGAGGCGGCGCTCGCCATGGCGGCCGAAGACGACGCAGTCGTAGCGGTGATCCTGCGCATCAACAGTCCTGGCGGAACGGTGACGGCGAGCGATGTGCTCTACGAGAAGGTCCGCAAGTTCAAGGAAGGAACCTCGACCCCGGTGATCGCCGAAGTCATCGATGTCGGCGCCTCGGGTGCCTACTACACGGCGCTCGCCGCCGACGAGATCGTCGCCCATCCGACATCGATCGTCGGCAGCATCGGCGTGGTGCTCGAAAGCGTCAGCGTATCCGGCTTGATGCAGAAGATCGGCGTGCGCAATCAAGCGGTGACGACCGGCGAGATGAAGGACATCGGATCGCCGCTCACCGACATGACCGACGCCGAGCGAGCGGTTCTGCAAGGCATCGTCGACGACATGTACGATCGCTTCGTCGAGCTGGTGCACGCCAACCGGCCGAATCTCACGCCGGAAGCAGACCAAAAACTGCGCGACGGACGGATCTTCACCGCGCGGCAGGCGCTGGCGGGTGGACTCATCGACCGCATCGAATACCTCGACGACACGATCGAGCGCGTCAAGAAACAGGCCGGCCTCGACGATGCAACGGTGGTCGTCTACCGCCAACCCGAAGAGTACGTGCGCGGCATCTACTCGCGAGCCGGGGCCGCCGCGCCGCGCGCGACCCTGATCGACATCGACACGTTCCAGAAGACACCGCGACTGCTCTACCTGTGGAATCCGTAGCAGCCGACGGGCATCGCGCCCCCCGACCCTCGCCCCTCGCCCCGGACGCGGGCGGACGCCCGCGTCCATGAGTTTCGTCTGGCTGTTGTTCGCAGCGACCACCGCGCTGCACTTCCTCTCCGACAACGAAGCCGACAACGACCTCTGGGTGCACCTCTTCCTCGGACGGCGCATCCTCAACGAAGGCGCGATTCCGCGCTACGATGATTTGTCGTTCACCGCTGCCGGCGCTCCGTGGGTCGACCACGAGTGGCTGGCGCAGGTTGTGTTCGCCGTCATCTACGACTCGACCGGCGGCGCCGGCCTGTGGGTCTTCAAGCTGGTGACCGGCTTTCTCACGGCCGCGTTGATCTGGCAGACAATGCGCCGCCAGGGCGACGGCACATCTTCCTCCGTGCCCGTGCAGGTGTTTGTCCTCGTCCTCGTCCTCGCCGCTCTGTCGCGCGGCTTCTCGATGCGACCGCAGATCTTCACCTACTTGTTCGTCGCCGCCATGCTCGCCTGGCTGGACGGTCGGGGTGGTTCGCACGGCGCCAACCGCGGACGCGCGGAGGCGGCGCTGGTCGCGGTTTGGCTGTGCGCATGGAGCAACCTGCACGGCGGCTTCGTGGTCGGCATCGGCATCCTCGGCTTGTGGGCCGTCGCACCGCCGTGGAGCGATCTCGCGTCGCCGCGCGGGCGCGGCGATCGCGCGAGGCAACTTCTGCTTCCCGCCGTCGGCATCGCGGCGGCGTGTCTCAATCCGTACGGGCCGGCGTTGTTCACCTACATCGCGGGCGAGCTGACGGTGCCGCATCCACTCACCGAATGGCAGCCGGTGCGCTTCGGCGATCCGACCCAGTGGCCTTTTTGGGCGATCCTCGCGGCGACCGCGGTGACCGTTCCGTATGCACGCCTGTTGCGTGAGTCACCGTGGCGCGCCGCGCTCGTAGCGATCACGGCGATCCTGGCGTTGCGCAGCCAGCGGCACGTGCCGCTGTTCGCCATCTGCGCCGCAGCTCCACTCGCCGACCAGCTCGGCGCGGCGATCGCGCGCAGCCGCCTGCCGGCGCTCTCGGCCGCGGCGCGCACGATCATCGCCTCTGCCGTGTTGCTGATGGCGATCGCTCAACTCGCCCTGGCGGCGAACCGACTCGCCGCCGACCGCGCCGTCGTCTACGTCGCCGACGACTACCCGGTCGGCGCCGTCCGGTACTTGCGCGATCGCGAGATCTCCGGCCGCCTCGCGCTGCCGCTCGACTGGGGAGCCTACGCGCTGTGGCACCTTGCACCGCGCATCGCGGTGTCGATGGACGGCCGCTTTGCCACCGTCTACTCGCCGCCGGTAGTCGACGAAAATTTCGACTTCTTCGGGCGCGGCGACGATCGCCTGATCGCTGCCCACAATCCCGACTACGTGCTCGCCGTCACCGCTACCGCCAACGTCGTCGCCCCGGCTCTCGACCGACACGGCTATCACCTCGTCTACAGCGACCCGGTGGCATCGCTTTATTCCCGCACCGCCGGGACGCCGTCGGTCGCGGCGACGGCAGCGAGCGGTCGTATCCCGTTCCCCTGAGCCCGCGCACGCCGGGCGGCTGGCGCCTGCGCGGCTTAGCCGATAGAGATCGAAGGCGATGGCCAGCCCGCAGGAAATCCTCAACGACCTCAAGAACGTCAATTATCCCGGCTACTCGCGTGACATCGTGTCGTTCGGCATGGTGCGCGACGTCGAGGTGGGAACCGATGTCGTGACGGTCACCCTGGCACCGGGCGGTGCGCGCGAAGAGGCGATCGCCACCATCCGCGCCGATGTAGAGAAGCGCGTCGCGGCCCTCACCGGCATCGCGCGCGTCGAGGTCGTCGTCGAGGCTCCGCCGCCGCCGCGCCATCGCGAGCCGCCGCGCCGGGCCGACATTCCGGGTGTACGCAACATCATCGCGGTCGCCAGTGGCAAAGGCGGCGTCGGCAAGTCGACTGTAGCGGTCAATCTGGCGCTCGCACTGAAGGCGAAGGGGCGATCGGTGGGTCTGCTCGACGCTGACGTCTACGGCCCCAGCGTGCCGCTGCTGCTCGGCATCGTCGAATCCACTGCCGGCAGCGACGGCGACCGCATCCAACCGATGCACGCCCACGGGCTCGCGGCGATCTCGCTCGGGCTCTTCATCAGTCGCGGACAGCCGGTGATCTGGCGCGGACCGATGATCAACAAGCTGCTGACTCAGTTCTTTCGCGACGTCGACTGGGGTGAGCTCGATTACCTGGTGCTCGACCTGCCGCCCGGCACCGGCGACGCCCAGCTCACCATCGCGCAGCAAGCGCCGCTGGCAGGCGGCGTCATCGTCACCACGCCCCAGGACGTTGCCCTGCTCGACGTCGAGCGCGGTATCCAGATGTTCAACCAGGTCGGGGCACCGGTGCTCGGAGTCGTCGAGAACATGTCCTACCACGTGTGCACGAGTTGCGGTCATCGCTCGGAGATCTTCGGGCACGGCGGCGGCGCGCGCATGGCGGCGAAGAGCGACATCCCCTTTCTCGGCGAGATCCCGCTGGCGCGCCGCATCCGCGAGACCAGCGACGACGGAGTTCCGATCGTCGTCGCGGCGCCCGACGGCGATCACGCCAAAGCATTTGCAGCCCTGGCGACGCGCGTCGAAGAGCAGCTCGAAAAGCGGGGCCACGCCGCCCTGCCGATGATTCACTGAATCAGGGGCCAGGGGTCAGGAGTCGGGATTCAGGGGTGGTACGCGGCTTCGCCGCGTGCATCAGACAATACGGAGATCTCGCGAACGCGGGATCTCTTCCGCCCCTGGCCCCTGGCCCCCGACCCCTGGCCCCTAATCTATTCGCACGACGATGCGCGACACGGGGCCGTAATTGCCGGCGCTGTCGCGGGCGCGGACGCTGACCATCGTATCGCCGTCGCGGAAGGTCAGGTTCTGCGAGATCAGGCCGCAGAACTGTACGGTCGACGCCGTCGCGCCGCAGCCGAACTGGCCGTTCGTCCGCAACAGGCAGGGGTCGCCAAAACAGGTGCGACCGACCGTTCGATTCTGACCGTCGACGAATCGGCAGGAGAAATCGTTGACGACGTCGACGACTTCCTGATCGGAGTTGAAGACCGGCGGGTTGATCGCCGGTACGCCGCCCAGAATGGGCGGATCGTTGTCACACACATCGTCGCTGCCATCGCCGAGCGGATTGGTCACTTGAATCTGCAGATCCGGCGCCGCGAACGGGCTGTAGGTCGAGAGCAAAACCGGCCGTCCGCTGATACCGGGCGCCGCTTCGACGATGATCGAGAAGCCAAAACCAAAGGGGCGTGTAAACAGAGGCACACCGTCGATCTCGCCAACGGGCGCCACCTCGACGTCGGATGCCGTCGCCAGGCCGAAGTAGGTGATCGTCGGCCCCGTCGGCACATTCGACGTCGGCGACGGAGTGGCGCTGGGCGTGCGCGTGCGCGTGTGGGTCGGCGTCGCCGGCGCGACAGTGGCCGTGTGCGTCCGCGTGAAGGTGCGCGTCGGCGTGAACGTACGCGTGTTGGTCGGTGTGTTGGTAGCAGTACCGGGCGCGGGCGTGCGGGTCCGAGTCGGGGTGTTGGTCGGGGTCCGCGTGCGCGACGGCGTGTGAGTCGCCGTACCCGGCGCCGGTGTGCGTGTTCTCGTCGGAGTGCTGCTCGGGGTCCGCGTGCGGGTGACGGTCGGCGTGCTCGAAGGGCTGCGCGTCCCCGTCGGCGTGCGCGTGTGGGTTTGCGTCGGAGTGCTCGACGGCCCGGTCGTGTTGGTGCGGGTGCGAGTCGGTGTCGCGGTTCGCGTCGCGGTGGGGACCGTCGGCGTGTCGACGCGCGTCGGCGTCGAGGTCGGCGGCGAAGTCGGCGTGCGCGTGACCGTGTGCGTCGACGTCGGCGGCCTTGAGGGTGTGGCGGTGGCGATCGGCGTGTCGGTCGGCGACGGCGTCGCGGTGAAGGTCGGAGGCGGCGGGCCGCTGCCGACCTGCACGACGAGGCGGCGGATCGGAGACAGCGCTCCCTGACTGTCGCGCACCTGCACGGAGATGCGCGTGTCGCCGTTCGGGAATCCGACGAAACCGTCGACCCGCAGACAGTACTGGGCACGACTGCCGGCGACGAGAAAACCCGTCTGGCCGAAGTCGTTTTGCGTACAGGTCGATGAGGGCGTCGTCGCCACCGCGAAGCGACACGCCAGATCGTTGATGGCGTCGGAGATCGGCTGCTCGTAGGCAAAGCTCTCCGGGTCGACGGCGGGTACGCCTCGCGTCTGATCGCAGACGACGTGCGTTCCATCACCGAGATCGCGACCGACGATGACCTGCAGGTCGCCGCGGCGCGCCGGCTGGCCGGGCACGTGGTCCATCAGGTTCACGCCGACCGCCGCCCCGCTCGGGCCCGGCGCCGCCTCGATGACGATGTTGAAGCCGAGGCCGCTGTTCTGAAAGTACACCGTCTCGCCGCCGGGCAGGTCGCCGAGCGGACGCCCCGGGCGGCCGTCGGGACTGGTGATGCCGGCGAACGTGATCCGCGGTCCGTGGATCAGCGCGAGGAGGTCGGCGGCATTGACCAGACCATCGCGGTTGCCGTCGGCGCGCGCGCAGCTACTGCCTGCGAAGATCTGCTCTGCCAGGCGCTCGCGCTCGTCGGGGGCAATGACTCCATCGCAGTTGGCATCGCCGGCGATCTGCGCCGTAGCAACGCCGGGGCTGAAGCCGGCGAGCGCCGCAAACGCCAGCGCCGCCGAGATTCGTTGCGCCGCCCCCATCATCGGAGAGAGAGATGCTCACAGAACATGCAATTGTTGCAAAGCGCGGGCGCGCTCGTGGCTCGCCGCTCCGGCCATCATTCGCCGAGAGCGGGGTCGACGGCGATGTCGATGGCGTCGTCGCTGGTGGCACCGTCCGGCGCCGTCACCCGCACGACCGCCACGTACTGTCCTTTTCGCTCGTACGTATGGGAGGGGTGAGCCGCCGAGCTACCCGCCGTCCCGTCGCCGAAATCCCAGGCGTACTTCACCGGCGACGAGGTGCAGTCGACCTCCGTATCGAAATGCACGGTGAGCGGCGGGCCTCCGAAATCCGGCTCGGCATCGACGATCACCACGCAGTCGGCTTCCGAGTCGGTGACCGCCGCCGCAGCGGGCGGCGGCGGCTCGTCCGCGCTCGGCATCTCCGTCGATTGGCAGGCGCAGACGACGGCCGAGAGCACCCCGATCGCCATCCGGCCCGCCCACCGCATGAGAGCAGTCTCACATCCCGGTTTTCATGCGCGTATCGAAGCTCCGACTCCGCCCAGCTCAGGGACGGCGTCGGACCGGCGTCGGCGTCATCGTCGGTTCGGCCAACGGCGCGCGCGTCGGTCGCGGCAAGCGGCGCAGAACGAACTTCGAGACCGGGCCGGGATTGCCGTCGCGATCGCGCACTCGCACGCTCACCGTCGTGTCACCCTCCGGAAAGCGCCACTTGCGGGCAACCACCATGCAGAACTGAACATCGGTCTCTTTGTCGATGAAGGAGAAGTCGCCGTTCGGAGCGTTCGTGCACGACGCCTCCGACTCGATGAATGTCTCGAAGCGACAGGACAAATCGTTGATCGCCGCCGTGACCTTCTTCGTCTCGGCGAAGTTGGCCGGCTTGATACCGGGCACGCCGCCGAACGTCGGCGGCCGCGCGTCGCACACCACTTCACTTCCATCGCCCAGATCGCGATCGACTTGAATCTCGAGATCGGGCCGCTTCGAGGGATCCTCGGGGTCGTAGCGGAAGATCGAGCGCCCCGGCTCGAGATTGGAGAAGCCCGCCTTCGCCTCGACGATGAGGATGAAGCCGGAGCCGACGTGGTTGACGAACACCGGAGTGCCGTCCGCCGTCTTGCCGGTGGGCTTGGTCGGATTGCCATCGGCGCGCGCCGCGCCGACGAAAGTGATGATCGGCCCCACGGCCTTGCCGGCCGCGAGCGCAGCGTCGGTCCCCTCGTTCTTGACCGGCCGCACCTTGAGCTTGTTTGCTTCCGCGCGCTCGCTTTGCGACTCCTTGGTCACGACTTTGATCGTCGCCTGCTCGGTCGCGCCGGCGGCGGGGCTGCTCGCGGCGGGCGGTGCGGGTGTCGACGGAGCCACCGGAGGCGTCGGCGTAGAGGGTGCGACCGTCTTCACGGTCGGCGCCATCGCGACCGGCGAAGGCTCGGCCGCCGGTTCGGGCGACTTCGTCATCGACGCACACGCGCTCATCAGAATGGCGCAACCGAGCCAAACGATCTTCTTTATCATCAGCCCTCAGTCCCCTCAGTTACTGGGCGGCGCCGCGTCGCATCGACCGCATGCCACCTCACACAACACCAACCGGCAGAGCTAACCGCGCCGGCCCAGCGAGTCAACCAATCGAACTTCGTCGGGAACCGAGAGCCGGGACCCGGGAACAGATGCCTCCAAAGAATGGGCGTTCCCGGCTCCCTGGTTCCCGATTCCCGATCTTCTGCGACTCGACTCCAGAAACCGATCGGAGTATTGACGAGTGAATGCGTCGGAAATTCGCAATCTCGCTCTTCATCGTCGGTCTCGCATGCGGTGGCAGCGCATGCTCGCAGCGCCTGCCGCTCGAAGAAGCGGGGCAGACTGCCGAGGAAGCCAGCTTCACCGACCCGAGCGCCCCGCTCGATCTGCGACAGTTCGAGGTCGTCGCCTCCGGCGGCGGCTATCGCGGCGTGTTCCTCAAATTGTCGCGATTCCCCGACAGCGTCGTCGCCACCCAGTATGACGACCCGGCGCGCATCGTCGTGGACGTCCGCGGCCCGACCGGCACGGAGTCCGCGGAAGAGGCATTCCCCGGCAACGACAGCCTCGTCAACGCGGTACGCGTCAGCCGTGAGATCGGCCTGCTGCGCATCGTGCTCGACATCGCGGGCGACCACTCGCCCGACTACACGCTGCATCGGATGGCGGACTGGATCATGATCCGCATCCCGCCGCGCAGCTGATCGCGCTCGATTCTTCCTCGCCTCGCCTGCGCCTCGCCTTTGCCTGTGTAAGGCTGCCGGGATGCGAGACCGTTCGTGCGCACAGGCGAGGCTTTGCGCCACTCCCCATCCCCCACTCTCCGCTCCTTGCTATCCCCCAGCACCGCCGCTAGCGTCGAGCCAATGCAGTCGCGCCGTGTTCTCGCTCTCGCTACCGCGCTCGCCGGCCTCGTCGCCTCCGGCGCGTGGGCCCAGGGCAGCGTCACCGACGCCGCGCGCAAGCGCTACGAATCGGCGACCAAGTCGACCAACATCGAAGGTGTCGCCCGCAGCATGTCCAGCGAGGACGCCGAAGAGCGGCTGCAGGGCTTGCGCGATCTGACGAGCCTGGAAGACGAGCAAGGCGTCGATCTCCTCCTCCAGGCGTTGGGCGACCAGGATCTTCGCGTGCGCGCCAAGGCGATCGATTCATGCGGCGACCTCCGCGCCACCGCGGCGACGCCGGTGCTGATTCAGCAACTGTTCATGGCCGACACCCCGGAGCCGGTAAAGCGGCGCATTCTCGCTTCACTCGGCAAGATCGGCGATCCGGAGGCCACCAAGCCGATCATGGGACTGCTCAGCCAGGACCTCGATCCGGCGACACGCGGCACCGCCATCTTCGCGCTCGGCGACCTCGGCTCCCCGGAATCACTCGAGATGCTCGACAAAATCGCAGCGAGCGATGACGACCGAACCCTGCGCCGCCTCGCCAGCCAGGCGGCAACCAAAGTGCGACACTCGCAGACCGTGCGCGCCAGCGAAGCGAACCAGCCGCTCAATACGTTCCTCAGCCCGCAACCCTGATCAGGGATCGGGGGCCAGGAGTCAGGGGCCAGGGGAGGTTGCGCTGCGCGCGTCTTTTCGGTGCGTGCATGAGTTGACCTGTTTCGGGCGGCCGAGTATCTCCACGCAACGCAGAGGTCATCTCCCTGGCCCCCGGCCCCCGGACCCTGACCCCTGCATTTGATCGGCCTCGTGGTGGAACTGGCAGACACGGCAGACTCAAAATCTGTTGCGGGCAACCGCGTGGGAGTTCGACCCTCCCCGAGGCCACTCTTTGATTTCAGCTAGCTACGCCCCCCGACACACACCCCTTCGCAAGGCGCCGCAGCGGCCGACCTTTGCGCCGCCGATGTAGCGAGATGGTGAGGCGAGCTCATACGGGGCCCGCAGTAGAAGCCTCTGCGTGCGAGCGCAGCAAGCCGCGGTAGATTCGTGTTGTCAGAGCCGACGTCGCGTTCTAATGATGCCGCGGCGGTGCGGTCGCGGCGGACGGCTTGGCTCGCCGGGGGACAACGGAGGCGAAGATGCGCAACGATCGCAATGTCATCTTTCTGGCCGGGGTCGCCCTGGCGGTTCTGCTCATACCGGCCTCGTCGTTGGCCGACGCGGGCAAGTGCCGCTCGGAGATCGTCAAGGCGGCGGTAAAGTACGCCGACGCGCGGCTCAAGGCGGTGGCGAGCTGCGAGGACAAGGTGACCAACGGCGCGCTGCCGCCGGCCACCGATTGCGCCGGCGACGCGGAGGTCGTCGCCAAGCTCGATACCGCGTCCGCCAAGCTCGCCGCGGCCATCGACACGCGCTGCGGCGGTGCCGACGAGAGCTGCGGCACCGGCGGCGACGACGAATCCCTGGCGGCGATCGGCTGGGACATCGGCACCTGCCCCGACCTGCTCGACCAGGGCTGCGACGGCGCGATCGGCGACTGCGGCGACATCGCGAGCTGTCTCGAATGCATCGGCGGCGTCGCCACCGATCAGCTCGTCGATACGGCGTTCGGCTCGCTCGACGTGCCGAGCGGCAACGGCAAGGCGGTGATCAAGTGCCAGCGCACCATCGGCCGCGAGTCCGCGAAGCTGTTCCGCAAGAAGGCCAAGCTGCTGCGCAAGTGCTGGGACGCCGTCAACAAGGGCAAGGCGACGGCGCCGTGCCCGGTACCCGGCGACGGCAAGGCGGGTGCGAAGATCGCCGCGCTCGAGGCGAAGATGGTCGACAAAGTCTGCAAGGCCTGCGGCGGCGCCGATCGTCTCTGCGACGGCGACGTGCTCGGCGTCCCGGGCAGCGGCAACGCCGACGACATCGCGCCGGCGATGATCGGCTGGAGCGCGAGCTGTGCCGACATCACCGTGCCCGGCGCAGGCACGAGTTGCGCCGCGCCGGTCGCTTCGCTCGCCGACCTGGTGACGTGCGCGCACTGCGCCGGCGACTTCGACACCGCCTGCCTGCTGCCCGCCGCAGTGCCCTGGGCCCAACCCTATCCAACGGAGTGCGCCGGCAGCCCGCCGCCGCCGTGCGGCGAGGTGGCGTACGCCGAGGATTTCACCGGCAGCGACGGTTCGCCCTGGCCGGCGCCGTGGACGGCGCTCGCCGGCAGTGTCGCGATCGCCGATCTGCAGGGCAACCGCGCCCGCTTCCAGCCGGTGCCCGATGCGACCTACTCGCTCGGTCGCCTGTACGCGCCGATCTCCGAGACCGACGTCGAGATCACCTTCACGGTCGAGTTCGAGGATCTCGCGACGCAGGGCGTCGGTTTCTACGCTCGCAGCAACGGCGGCTACCTCGCCGAGACGGTGCCGCAGGGCCAGGGCTACGCGGTCTTCATCGAGGGCTTCCGCGGCTTCGAAGGGATCGGCGTCTGGTACGAGGAGAACGGCGTCGAGACTTCGATCGACATCGACATGGGCCTCGATCTGAGCGACGGCGTGCCCTATCGCGTCCGCTTCCGGGTCAGCCAGGCCAGCGCCACGTCGACGTGGCTGCGCGCCCGCATCTGGGAGGAGGGCGACCCCGAGCCGGAGACGTGGAACGTCGCGGCGCTCGACTCGCACGCGGTGCTGCAGAACACCGCCGGCGGCCTGGCGCTGGACTCGTGGAGCTCGGTGACCGAGCCGTTCCCGATCGTGTCGCACACCTTCGTCGACGACGTCGAGGTGACCCGCCTGTGCAACCCGATGCAGGGCATCGGCGCTGCAACGGCCGTCGCCGGGGGCTTCCAGTTTCTCGAGGGACCGCGCTGGCGGCCGGCCGAAGGCGTGCTGTTGTTCACTGACGTCAACGCCGACACCATCTACCGGCTGACGCCGCCGGCGATGATCGACGTCTTCCGCACTCCGTCGAACGAAGCCAACGGACTCGCCAACGACATCAACGGCGACCTGCTCGCCTGCGAGCACGCCACCCGCAGCGTCACCCGCACCGACTCGATGGGCGCGGTGACAACGGTCGCCGACAACTTCGGCGGCGCCGCCTTCAACGCGCCGAACGACATCGCCGTGCACAGCAACGGCACCATGTACTTCACCGATCCGCGCTTCGTCATGCCGGGCCCGCCGGAGCTGGCCTTCAACGGCCTCTTCCGCCGCCAGCCCGACGGCACGCTGACGGCGGAATTCACCGGAGATCCGCTCACCACCGGCCCCAACGGCGTCGACCTGTCGCCGGACGAGACGCTTCTCTACATGACGGACACGAGCTCCGGCACATTGCTCGCCTGGGACGTCGCCGGCGACGGATCGCTGAGCAACCAGCGCACGATCGCCTCCGGCATCACCATCCCCGACGGCATGTGCGTCGACAGCCACGGCAACGTCTACGTCGCCTCGTGGGGCAACAGCGTTCGCGTGTACGACGCGCACGGCGCGCAGTGGGGCAGCATCCCGATCCCCGCCCCGGCCACCAACTGCGGCTTCGGCGGCGCCGACGCCAGGACGCTCTACGTCACCACCCTAAACACCCTGCACAGCGTCCCAGTGACAATCCCCGGCGTGTACTGACGAAACCATCTCGAGCCTCCGCCCGAGCCGCAGCCTCAGCCGCGAGCGCAGCGAGCGAAGTCAGCGTCCATCTCGATCGGGGCGCCAGCGCATCACGAGGCGGCGCGCCGGATCCAAGCCGCGCGCAGCCTCGTCGCGCAGCAGCTCGGCGAGCTCGGCACCGATCTCATCCGCCGGAAGGTCGTCGAAGCCGAGACGGCGGTAGAAGGGCTCGTTCCACGGGATGTCGCGAAAAGTGGTCAGCGTGACCGCCGGAAGCGCGCGACCGGCGGTCCACTCGCAGACGGTTCGCACCAGCATCGAGCCGATGCCGCGCCGGCCGACCCGCGGGTGGACGTCGAGCTCGTCGAGGTGGGCGCAGCCGTCGATGATCTCGACGAACGCGAACCCAACCAGCTCGGCGTCCCATTCCGCGACCCACAGCAATCCTTCGTCGCACGCCTCGCCGAACTGATCGATGCTGGTCGAATCGGCGAGCACCGACGCCGCCACACCGTAGCTCTCGAACAACCCCGCCGCGGCGCGCTCGATCTCGACCAATGACGGCAAGTCGGCGGCGCCAGCGTGACGGATGACACATCGCTGGTTCACTCCCGCACAGTCCCACCCCGCCCGGCGACACCGCAACTCCGCCGCGCCGCAAGCTCGATACGGCACGCCCGGTCGATCCGTTCCCCGATCGTGGCGACGAGGCGCGTTGCTCTGGCTGCGCCGCGCACCGTAGGGTCCGCGCATGAAAACCGAACGGTGGATCGAGCTCTGTGATCTGAATCTCGCCGAGGCGTACCGGGAGATGTCGCGGCGCGCCGGCGGCGCCGTGCAGGATGAAGGTGGACTTTGCTGTTGGGCGGGTGGGCATCCGCTGCCGGTGTTGTTCAACGGCGCGCTGCCTACCGCGAGCGGACTCGCTGCCGCCGACGTATTCGAGCGGGCGCGCGCGTTCTTTGCGCCTCGCGAGCGCGGCTACACGCTGATGCTGCGCGCTCATGCCGATGCCGATCTCATCAAGGCGGCGCAGGCGGCCGAGCTCACGCCCTGGGGGGAGTCGCCGGCGATGGTGCTCGAGGCGCGATTGGCCGACGCCGTGCCGCCACCCGGTGTGACATTGGAGCGCGTCGAATCGGAAGCCGACGCGGAGGCGTTCGCCGGGGTGATGGGTGCGTCCTATGCAACCTACGGCATGCCGACCGACGTCGCCGCCGCGGTGCTGAAGCTCGACCTGCTGCGCGCGCCGCACATCGCGTCGTTTCTCGTCCGCCTTGAAGACGGAACGCCTGCAGCCGGTGCCATGGTCATCGCCACGCACGGCGTTGCCGGCATCTACTGGGTGGGTACCGTACCCGATGCACGTGGCCGCGGCCTCGCGGAGCTCGCGACACGCGCCGCCGGCAATGCCGGTTTCGATCTCGGGGCGCGCATCGCCGCGCTGCAGGCGTCGGTGATGGGAGAGTCGGTTTACGAGCGCATGGGCTACGTCACGGTGACGCGCTATCCGACGTTCGTTCGCTTCTGACGGCTGGACGCACTCAGCGAAGGGATCAGGGGCCAGGGGTCGGGGGTCAGGGTCGGTTGGATCTTCGCTTCGCTACGATCCCTCTTTCTGATCACTGTCCCCGCGCGGGCGCTTGGCGTCTGCGACGCGCTCTCGCTAGGGTCCGAGCCACGAGTGCGGAGAGTGTGATGCGAGCGATTACATCGAACCGACGCTGGAGTGATCCAACACGACGCGATGTGCTGCGGGCGGGGTTTGCCGGGCTGGGCTTATTCGCAATCGGCGGCGGTTGGTCGGGTTGCGGCGGCGGCGGTTCTTTGCAAGTCAGCAATCTCGCCAACGTCGGGCCGCTCGGCGAGCCCGACGCCAACGGCGTCCGCGTGCCCGCCGGCTTCACGGCGCGTGTCGTCGCGCGCACCGGTGAGAAGCCGGTCGCCGGCTCCGAGTACGTGTGGCACCGCGCTCCGGACGGCGGCGCGACCTTTGCCACCGACGACGGCGGTTGGATCTACGTATCGAACTGCGAGTTCGTCCCCGGCGGGGCCGGCGCGCTGCGCTTCGATCGCGACGGCAACGTCGTCGACGCCTATCCGATTCTCGAGGGCCGGACGAACATCAATTGCGCCGGTGGTCTGACGCCGTGGGGCACGTGGCTGTCGTGCGAAGAGCTCGATCGCGGGCGGGTTTGGGAGTGCGATCCGTTCGGCGTCGAGAGCGCGGCGCCGTTCGATGCGCTGGGCGTCTTCAAACACGAAGCGGTTGCGGTCGATCCACTGAGCGGCCAGCTCTACCTGACAGAGGACGAAGGCCAGGGCCGCTTCTATCGCTTCACCGCGGACAGCATGCACTCAAACGGCACCCCCGATCTGCGCTCGGGGTCTCTGGAAGCGATGCGGGTGCTCGACCCTGCGGGGGTCGGGCTCGTCGAGTGGCTGCCGATCCCCGATCCGACATGGCAGGGCGCGACGCCGGTGCGCCTGCAGGTGCCCGACAGCACGCCGTTCCGCGGCGGTGAAGGCATCTGGTACGCGGACGGCGTCGTCTACTTCTCCACCAAGGGCGACAACCGCATATGGGCCTTCGACATCGCGACTCAGATGTTGGAGGTGCTGTACGACGACGATCGCTTCACGACACCGGTGTTGCGCGGTGTCGACAATGTCACGGTGTCGGCGCAGGGCGACGTGCTGGTCGCGGAAGACGGCGACGACATGCAGATCGTCGCGCTGGCGCCGACCGGCGAGGTGGTGCCGCTCGTGCAAGTCGTCGGACACCAGCGCTCGGAGATTACCGGTCCCGCTTTCGATCCGAGCGGACGCCGCTTGTACTTCAGCTCGCAGCGCGGCAGCGACGGCAATCTCGTCAACAGCCTGGGCGTGACCTACGAGGTGACGGGGCCGTTCTTCGTCTGACTCGCTTCGCTCGTAGGCTTAGGCTGAGGCTCGGGCTTAGCAGCCCGTTGAGAAACAGGACGCGGGCTGCAAACGGTCTTTCGGCGCCATGGCTGCGTTGCGAAATCCTCAACAAAAGTCCCGACTTTGCTTCCGGTTTCGCGCCTTGCCCTGGCGCCGAAATCCTCGTTTTCGCTCTCGCGCCTGTTTCTCAACGGGCTGCTAGGCTGAGGATGGTGCGCGCTGCGCGCGATTTATTGGCTAATCGGCTACGGCGAAGTTGTCGGGGCGCAGCACGCATTCGATGCCGCCCGGAGCGTCGATGAGTGTCGCGCAGCGGTTGCAGTGCGTGCAGCCGTTGACGTAGTCGCGATCCGCGGCGAGATGCTTGGGGAGATCGGGATCGAACAGCAGGGCGCGGCCGATCTCGACGAAATCGAAGCCCTCGCTCATCGCGGTGCGCAGACTCTCCGCCGTGCAGACGCCGCCGATGTAACAAACGCCGCACGACACGCGTTCGCGGATGCGCTTCGCCTGTTCGAGGAAATAGAGCTCCTCATACGGGTAGTCGCGAAACAGCTTGGGGCCGACCAGGCGCAGGCCGAAGCGCATGATCGCGCTCTTCTCCTGTTCGAGCATGCCCTCGAGCAGGCTGGCACCGCGGAACAGCAACATCGGATTCATGCTGCTGGTGCCGCCGCTGCAAATGATGACGTCCAACCCACCCTGCTCCAGTAGCGCGGCGATCTCGACGCTGTCGGCGTACGAAACGCCGCCGCGCACACCGTCGCTCATGCTGATCTTGCCGAGCAGCGGGAAGTCGGCGCCCACTGTCGCGCGCACTGCGTCCAGCACCTCGAGCGCGAAGCGCATCCGGTTGTGCAGGCTGCCGCCGTACTCGTCGGTGCGGCGATTGGTGCGCGGGCTGATGAACTGGCTGATCCCGTAGCCGTGTCCGAAGTGGATCTCGATGGCGTCGAAGCCGGCCGAGCGCATGAAGCGAGCCGCGTTGGCGAACACACCGACTCGGTCCCGGATCTGCGGTTTGGTCAACGCGCCGGCGAAAGGCATCCCGGCAGCCACCCCGAAGCTGTTGATGGCCGGCGACGGCCCGAGCGGACGGCGCCCGCGGAACTCGCGGTTCTTGGTGAAGTTGCCGCAGTGGCCGAGCTGACCGCTGACCCGCGCGCCGGTCGCCTTGATGTCGCCGATCAGCGCTTCGAGCTGCGGCCGGATGTGCTCGTCCATGTACATCATGTCGGAGTGCAGCCGGCCGTCCGCCTCGGCCGCGCAGTACGCGAGGGTCGTCATCCCGACGCCGCCCTCGCCGATGCGCACGTGCAGGCGCGACAGCGCTTCGCCCGGCACCCCGTTGGGAGTCTTGCCTTCGAAGGTCGCCGCCTTGATCAGGCGGTTGCGCAACTCGAGCCCGTTGATGCGAGCTGGCTCCAGACAGCGATCGAGGGCGTCGGTCATTGTGGTTGTGGGCGAACATAGTGCTCGGGGAGAGCGCTATCAAATGATCGAAATGAAGGCTGAGGCTCGAGGGGGGAGATGATCGCCCGATCCAGCCTCCAG
>CADEER010000056.1:14877-28559 GCA_902826395.1 uncultured bacterium | reverse complement strand
CGCGGTCGAGTAGCGCGGGCTCGGGTGGGCGGTCGCGCAGGCCGTCGAGGACGCCGCGCGCGTAGGAGACTTCCCAGTCCCAGTAGCGGTGGCCTTGGCCGTCGCGCTGCGGCAGGAACGGCAGCAGCCGCGACGCGGCTGCGCGCACCCAGCGGCCGAGCATCGCCGCGTTGCTCCAGAACGCGTACCGCAGCGTGTCCGCGACGCTTGCGTGCTTGCGCACGAAGAGGATGCCGTTGCGGCCGAGGAAGTACGGCAGCGGGAAGAAGTGCTCGCGGCGCGGATCGGAGCTGCCGCCGCCGCGATGGCGGATGGCGACATCGCCGGCATAAACGACGCGCCAGCCGGCGCGGCGGAAGCGCACGCTCCAGTCGACGTCGTCGTGATACGCGAACAGATTCTCGTCGAGCAGTCCGACCTCGGCGATCGCCGCGCAGCGCCACAGACTGCCGTTGCCGATCACCCAGTCGACATCCTTGCGCACCCGCCACTGCGGGCCGTCGGCGAGGCCCTGCCCGGCCATGCGGACGACGAACGGCCCGTACGTGAGCAGGCCGTACGCGCCCCACAAGCGGTCCGGCCGCTCGAGCTCCAGGTTGCGGCCGCCGACCGCGGCGATGCGCTCGTCCGACGACGCCACCGCCACCAATGCGGCGAGGAAGTCGGCGGGCACCTCGGCATCGTTGTTGACCAGACACACGTAATCGGCATCACGCTCCATCGCCCAGCGAATGCCGACGTTGTTGCCGCCGGCGTAGCCGAGGTTGGTCTCGTTGCGAAGCACGGTAACGGCGTCGCCATGGCGCTCGGCGAGCGCCGCCGCGGTTCCGTCGACCGAGCCGTTGTCGACGACGACGACCGCGAACCGATCGTAACTCGACGCGAGCAGCGACCCGACGCAGGCGAGCACCTCCTCCCGTCGGTTCCAGGTCGGTACGATCACGACTACGAACGGCAACACGCAGCGTCCCTCGCAGCCCGTGCCGCGTTTTGCAACGCCCAGATCGATGCCGCGCGCAGCGCAACCAACCTCAGCCCGAGCCCGAGCCTCAGCCTTCAGCCTACGAAGTCCGGCCCAGCCGGACTTCGTTGTACATCTCCGCGGTCCGCGCCGCGATCGATGCCCAGCCGAGGTTGCGGCGCACGTAGTCCTGGCCCTGGCGCACGTGTGTCGCTCTCTGCTCCGGATTCGCCAACAGCCGCTCGATCGCCACCGCGAGGGCGCGCGGGTCGCCGTACGGCACCACCGCGCCGCCGCCCGAGTCGCGCACCAACTCGCCGCAACCCGAGTCGCCGCAGACCACCACCGGCGAGCCGCACATGATTGCTTCGGCGGCGACCAGACCGAAGATCTCGTCGACCGACGGATAGGCGACCACCTCGGCGTCGACGTAAAGCGCATTGCGCTCGGCGCCCAGCAGCATCCCCGGAAAGTGCACGCGATCTCTGAGGCCCAACTCGTCGACGAGAGCGTGGATCGGGCGCTCCGGCATCATGAAGTTGCCCGCCACGACCAGTTGCACCGACGCCGGCATCAGCGCCATGGCGCGGATCAGCACGTCGACTCCCTTGCGCGGCGTGATCTTGCCGACGAAGGCGACGAGCGGACCTTCGCCCGTGCCGTGCATCTGGCGGAACGAACCGCGGCGCGGCAGGTCGTCGAACTCCGCCAGACGCACGCCGTTGGGAATGACGTGCACTCTTTCCGGCGGGACGCCGACACGCGTGTAATGCGGAATCTCGGCGGCCGAGACCGCCACACAGCCGGCCGTATCGCGCACGATCGACGCGACGCCGGCGGCGTCGAGAATCTGCTTGATGCCGATATACCGCTCGATCGCCGGCACGGTGCCATTGCCGGTCAGGACGTACGGCACCCCCGCCGAGCGCGCCGCGTTGGCCACCGCCAACTGCAGAAGGTGGCGGTGCGAGTGGATGTGCACGACGTCGAAATCGCGGATGCGCTGCTTCGCCGCCGCGAAGATGCCCATCGGCAGGTAGAGCTGGAAATCGTGGGCTAGGCGATTGCTCAGATTGCGGAACCGCTCGATGCGGATGCCGTCGACAATGGTGTCGGCGCTGCCGAGTCGCGACACGCGGTCGAACACGTCCGAAGTCCAGACCGTGACCTGGTGACCGAGGGGCACCAACTCGCGGCACAGCTCGTACGCACAGCGCGGCACGCCGCCATACGCCCAGGCGGGATAAAAGCTGGGCGATACGTGCAGCAAGCGCAGCCCGCCGCGCGCCGGATCTGGTGCGCGGGGAGCGCGGGGTTCGCCGGTCTTCGAGGCCATTCTCGCCACTCAGTGGACTGCCCGAGCGCCGCGAGCACCAGAGCTGACCGCTGAAAGCTGATCGCTGACTGCTACTTCGGTGGTGCGCTGGCGGCTGGTGCGGGCGTGGTGGCAGCGGAAGGGGTGAGGACAGCCCCCGGGTTGCGCTTCAGCTCCGCGAAGAACCACTCGCGGGCCTTCTCGGAGATGGCGTTGTCGGTCGCGCCGTACCAACCCGCTTTGCCCATCGCCTGCAGCGTCGCCTTCTCACCGCGCCAGATCGGCTGTACCTCCGTGCCGGTGGTGCGCGGACCGTACGTCTTCTCGAGCAGTTTCAGTGCGGCGTCGAGATCGGTCTTCTCGAAGTAGACGAGGAAGGCCCACAGCTTGCCTTCCCAGAAGCGCAGCTCGACGTCGACCGGCGACGCCAACCCCGCAACCACGTGCTTGCGAAGCACGAAGCGCTCGAGGTGCGGACTGGAGAAGTGAGCCGACGGCATCTTGATGTCGTGGCTCAGCGGCTCCATCGCCGGCAGTGCCTTGCGCGCCTCTTCGATGGTCGAACCGAACTTCGCATCGCCGAAGCCGGTCAGCAGCGCGACCGACGGCCCCGCCGCCGCCGCAGCCGGTGCGGATGCCGCCGGCGTTGCACTGGCAGGCGCGACGGATCCCCCCGCCGCGGCGGTCAAAACCGCCGCGGCGAGGAAGAGCGAAGCGCGCGTCCCTAGCCGAACCCGTCGTGCGTTGCTCACTGGCAGATGAACTCCTCCTCGGCGAGGATGTCTCCCAGCGAGGAATCATAGAATTGCAGGTAGCCGACGAAGTGCAGCCCGGTGAGACTGCCGGTGTTGAACTGCTGGCAGGTCCTCGGCACGCCGGTTTTCGTCAGCGGATTGCTATTGCGGCCGGGGGGCAATCGCGCGGTAGCCGTGGTGAGGTTGTTGGCGCGCAGGGTCAGACCGTCCGCCGTACCATTCGTGATCGGGCCACATACCGGCGCGAGTGTGATGCCGGGCGCCACGTTGCCGCAGATCTGGTCGTTGTCGCGCTCGACCGTGATCTGCAGACCCAGGTTGCAGGTCATCGCACCCGATGCCGCGGCGGTGCCCTGCCCTCGGGCGACGCAAGTGCAGTTGCAGACGCCCGCATGCGGTCCATTCTGAACCGGTTCCTTTCCAGGGCAGTTGCTCTGCGGACAGTCGGCGTCTTGGACACACACCTGATTCAGATTCGGCCCACCCGCACAGAACCCCTCGCAGGTAGAATCCAGCCGCTGCATCGCGGGATATCCCTCTTCGGTAATTCCCGATGCGCAATACGTGTCGCACGCTGTCGCGCAACCCGCCTGGTTGCTACAAGCGGTGCCTAGTTTGTGATCGCCGAGCAGGCGCAACCCGAGGGCGAGGCCTCCGTTACAGGCTTGGACGCCGGCCGTGCAGGGCCCCGCGGGGGCGACGCAGACGTCGCCGATACCCAGCAGTGGTATGGCGTCAAACTCCTCGACGTCACAAGTGCAGGGCCGTTGGCCGTTCCCTCCCGTCGCCCCGCAGGAAACGGTGAATGCTCCGGACGGGCGCACCAGGAGAGACGTCGAACCTAGTTGCAGAAACAGGCGGCTCGTAGCGCTGTTCAGTGTACAAGTCTGGGTCGTTGTACTCTGCGTCTGGGTGAAGGTCGGCGTCTGGGTCGGCGTGCGAGTCGGCGTTCGCGTCGCGGTGCCGGTCGGCGTGCGGGTCGGTGTGTTGCTCGGCACGACCGTGTTGGTCGGCGGCACCGGCGTGTTGCTCGGCGGCACCGCCGTATTCGTCGGCGGCACCGGCGTGTTGGTCGGCGGCACGGCCGTGTTGGTCGGTGCGACCGGAGTGTTGGTGGCCGGCGCGGGCGTATTGGTCGCCTGCGCGGGAGTATCGGTGGCGACGGGCGTTTCCGTGGCGGCGGTGCTGGTCGGCACGCCGGTCGGTGTATGGGTGGCGGCGGTGCCGGTCGGTACGCCGGTCGGCGTCGAGACGGTGGTGTTGGTCGGCTGGGCGGTCGCGGTGTTGGTCGGCGCGACCGTGTGGGTCAGCGTTGCCGTCCGCGTGTGGGTCAGCGTGTTGGTGCGTGTAGGCGTATTGGTCGGCGTCGACGTATTCACCGCGGTGTTGGTGTGAGTGGCGGTGTTGACGGCGGTGTTCGTGCGAGTCGCGGTGTTGGTGTTGGTACGAGTCGGCGTGCTGGTGTTCGTGCGGGTCGGTGTGTTGGTCGCCGGCCTGGGAGTCAGGGTGGCCGCCGCCGTGCCCGTCGGCGTGCTCTGTGGGGTGAACGTACGCGTCGGAATCACCACACCGGTCGGTGTCCGGGTCGCTGCGGTGGTCGGCGTGCGCGTCGCCGCTTCGGTGCGCGTCGCGGTCGCCACCGCCGGCGTTTCGGTCACCGGCTGTTCGGTCGCCGCGGTCGGCGTATCGACCGGCGGCAGGGCCGCCGCGAGTGCCTGTTGCACGCCTTCGTCGGCGCTCGCCGCGGCGGTGGCGGCGGCGTTGATCTCGGCTGGCGTCGTGCCGCCGACCGTGGCATCGACCGCGTCCACTGCATCGACGATGTCGGCGATGTCGGAATTGCTGACGTCGCAGAGCTCGCCATTGCCGTCGGCAATCGCCTCGAGGATCAGCCGCAGAGCGGCCTCGCTCTCGAAGCTGACGTCGACCGCATCGGAATAGACCAGCGCGCGGGTGGCGCTGCCGCCCGCGTCCACCTGCAGCAGGAGCCGGCAGGTGTCGACGCCGATGCCGCTCGGCAGGTCGTCTTCGTCGAAGGTGAATCGACCGTCGCTATCGGTCTCGGCGACGGCGAGCTCATCGCCGCCCTCGATGTTGCCGTTTTCGTCGATGTCGTCCTGTTGGATGCGGATCAACCGCACGTTCACCCCAGCGCCAACCGGCTCCACATCGCCGGTGAGAGCCTCGACCGCGGAGGCGAAGACACTGGCGAACTGCTGCCAGGTGGACAGCGAAGCCACGCTCTGCGACGGCAGCAGAACCTGCCCACCGACGACATCGGCGGCTACCGGCGTCGGGGTACTGGCGGGGCGCGTCGGCGAATGTGTTCCCGAAGGGGGACGCGCCACCACCACCTCGGCTTCGCCGCCGCATCCGGCCTGGAGAATCGCTACGAAGAGTGCGGCGACGAAAACACCGGCCAGGCCGAACCTACTGCGGCTGGTCGGCGAACCTTTCCTGGGACCCGAGCTGACGGCGAACATCTGAGATGGAACCCCCTTTCCAATGCCACGCGGGCAAAGAGGCTCCAGTATCATCACGCGAGCGACGTACAAGGCAAGGCTGTTCGCCGACATGGGGATAGCCTTCTTACGGCCCGCCCCATGCCGACCGCATCCGTCCCTTGATCAAGACTCGGCGAGAATGGTGACCAACTCCACGAAGTCGGCGGCGCTGATCCTGCCGTCGCCGTTGACGTCCGCCCCCGGTGCACCACTGTTCGCAACGGCGTCGCCATCGCCGTCGAAGATCTCGGCGGCGAGAGCGCGCAGGTCATCGGCGTTCACCAGCGTGTCGCCATTGACGTCGCCTGGCACCACCTCGCCCTCGCGCCGGCAATTGGCGGAGCAGCCGTCGCCGTCCTCCGTGTTTTCGTCGTCACAGGTCTCCGGCGGCTCGATGATCCCGTTGCCGCACACCGGACAGCGGGTGAGCTGGGAGTCGCCGATGAGCGCGGCGGCCGGCGTGGTGGTGCCGAGCACGGTTGCGTTCTGACTGGTGGGCGGTCGCACGACGACCTCGTTCCGCCCTGTCTGATTGGCCGCGGTCATGGTGCCGAAGATCGCCGCTTCGTCGCGCGCCGTAATGCGGTTGGAGCCGTTCGGCCCGAGCGTGCGCACCGTGCCGGTCGATCCCAGGCAGCCCTCGGCATTGAAGCCGCACAGCACAACCGAGCAGCCGAGAACACTGACCCTGCCGCCGGGCTGCGCACCACCGTCGGCAGTGAGCAGGCCGCCGATGGTGACGTCGCCCGCCGACATGACCTCGACGAGGCCTCCCGCTCCGGGCGTGCTGGACGCGTTGAGCGTACCCGAGACGATGATCGGCCCGGTCGATTCCAAGCCGATGTCGGTGTTGTTGTTGCCTGCGCCGGAGCCGGAGACGTCGATCGTGCCGGGCACTTCGATGCGCGCGCCCTCGACGGTGATCGAGCCGCCGGCGCCCGCGCGGCCGCGCGCCCGCAGAGTCCCCTCTACCAAGGCTGGCCCCGCCACGGCGGTGACGACGACACCGCCGCCGATCCCCCCGCCGAGCCCGCCGTCCGCCGACGCGACACCGGCCACGCGCGTCGAGTCGCGGCCGATCACCTCGATCGCTCCGCCCTCGCCGGCCGTGCCGCCACCGTCGGCATTGAGCGTGCCGCTGACGACCGCGGCGGCGGGCGTGGCACCCGGCAGGGTTGCGCTCTCGAGACAGATGGAACCGCCGCTGCCGATGCCGCGGCCGCTGACGTCGAGGGTGACGCCGGCCTCCACGGCGACGCCGGCACCGGTACTGACCAGCGCCACTTCTCCGCCGTCGCCGCCGAAGCCAGCGATCGAAACCAGGACGACGATCGGGCCGATGCTGTCGACGGCAACCGCACCGCCGCCGCCGTCGATACCCGGCGTCGAGACATCCAACTGGCTGCCGACGATGACCGCCGCTTCGTCCGAGACGAGCTCGAGCTCGCCGCCGTCGCCGTCCGGACCGCCGCCCCTTACCGACAGCGTCGCATTGCGGTTGTCGAGCACGACGTTGCCGGTCGCGTTGATCGCTATACAGCCGCCCGAGCCGCCGCCGATCTCCTCGCCGGCGGTGGACCCCGTGACCGAGATCGAGCCGTTCGCGTTGATGAGGCCGGTGGCGATGCCGTTGCCGGTTGCCGTGATATCGACGCCGCCCCCGAAACCGCCCGGCCCGTTGATCGCATCCGCGAGCAGAACCGAGGTGCTGGTCAGAGTGACGTTGCCGGAGCCCGGGCCCACGCCGGCCTCGAGGGTGATGGTACCGCCATCCACTCCGATGACGTTGATCGTTCCCGCGACGTTGAGATTGCCCGTGGCGAGCAGCTCGACGTCGGCGCCGAGGGCATCCTCGGTGCCGGATCGACCGTCGATGTTGCCGGAGAACGCAATCGTCGCCGCGGCGACGGTGATCAACCCGCCCGACTCGTTGCGCGCCAGCGCGTGCGCGTCGAGCAGACCCGTGATGGTGGCGTTCTGGTCGAGGGCGACGTCGATTTCCCCCGGTGGCGACCCGCTCACGTCGAGCGAACCGGCGATGTTCATGGAGTCGGCATTGATGTTGATGACACCGCCCCGGGTCGAGCCGCTGCCGCGCGCGCTGATGATGCCGCCGGTGTCGACGGTCACCATGCGCGCGATGATCGTCATCGTCCCGCTGCCGGCCTGCAATCTGCCGCTCGGACCGAGGCGCAGCGCGCGGTTGCCGAAATTGAGGATCGACATGTCCTCGACGTTGATGGTCGTGCTGACGATGCACGGGTCGGGAGTCCCCGCGCAGATGTCTGCGGCAGTCGTCGCTCGCGCGGCCTGCGCCGCGAATCCGGCGACGAACACGCCCAACAAAAGAGAAAGTGCGACGCTGCCGCCATGCCGGCGCGCGCGGGTTCGATCGCGATGCATCCGATCCTCCGAGCTCGTCATTTACTGGTCGACTCGCGAAACGCTCACTCGGCCGGCACCGCGCGCATCGCAATCACTCACACGGCTATCGAACCGACCACCGTGTGGCAAGGCAAGAAAACGCTCACCAACGCACGCCGCGTGCTCGCGGTGCGCGGCCCTCCTAATGATAGACCTCCATCAGGTCCACCAACTCGAGCTCGCGCATTTTCTCGAAGATGTGGCGTTTTACTTCCTTGACCGTGTCGAGGTGCAGCGCCTTCTGGGCGATCTCTTCGGCGGCTCGCATCTCGATTCCGCGGATCAAGCGCTTGATCGGCGGCACGAGAAACGAGCTCATGCTCAAGTCGCGCAGGCCCAGGCCGAGCAGGATCAGCGTACACACCGGGTCGCCCGCCATCTCGCCGCACAGCGCGACGGGCTTGCCCGCTTTCCGAGCCGCGTCGATGATCGTCGAGAGCGCGCGCAGCACGGCGGGGTGCAGCGGCTGGTACAGCGCGGCGACCTTTCGGTTGTTGCGGTCGACGGCGAGCATGTACTGGATCAGATCGTTGGTGCCGATGCTGAAGAAGTCGGCCTCGGCGATGAAGCGGTCGGCCATCTCCACCGCCGCCGGCACTTCGATCATGACGCCGATCGGGATGTCGCCGTCGAAGTCACGGCCTTCGCGGCGCAACTCGTCCTTGGCCTCCTCGATGAAGGTTTTGCTGCGCCGCAGCTCCTCGAGACTGGACACCATCGGCAGCATCAGGCGCACCTTGCCGTGGACGCTGGCGCGCATGATGGCGCGCAACTGCGCCTTGAACACCTTGGGCAGCTCGAGAGAGATGCGAATCGAGCGCCAGCCCAGGAACGGATTGGTCTCGTCCGGCATCGCCAGATACGACGGCAGCTTGTCGGCCCCGAGATCGAGGGTCCTCACCGTGATCTCCGAGCCTTCGGCGCAGCGCACGACCCGCTCGTACAGCTCGACCTGCTCCGACTCGGTCAGATAGTCGCGGTGGCTCAAGAACGCGATCTCGGTGCGATAGAGACCGACGTGGTCGGCGCCGTGGCGCAGCGCGATCGGGATGTCGCCGAGCAGTCCGATGTTGGCGCCGAGCTTCACCCGCGCGCCGTCGCGCGTCTCCGCCGGCAGATCGCGCAGGCTGTCGAGCTCGCGGTTGAACGCGCGATACTCGGCGTGCAGGCGGCCGTACTCGCGCAACACCTCCTTGCTCGGATTGACGAAGATGCTGCCGGAGTTGCCGTCGACGATGAGATGGCTGCCCTCGCGGATCTCTTCGCTCCGTTCGACGCCGACGACGGTCGGCAACTCCAGCGACTTGGCGAGGATCGAGGCGTGCGAGGTCGAGCCGCCGCGGCTCATGACGATGCCCTTGAGCTGCTCCGACTCGATGAGGATGAAGTCGGACAGGGACAGCTCGTCGGCGACCAGGATTACGGCGTCGGCGAACGATCGATTGCGCTCGGCCACACCGAGCAGATTGCGCAGCACGCGTTGGCCGACGTCTTTGATGTCGAACGCGCGATCCTGCATGTAGGCGTCTTCGAGCTTGGTGAATTGATCGACCAGCGCAACGACCACTTCCTCGAGGGCGCGTTCGGCATTCATGCCGCCGGCGATGCGTTCGGCGATCGGCCGCAGCAGGTTGTCGTCGGCCAACATCAGCCGCTGCGTATCGAACAAGCCGGCGTCGATCTCGGGATACGACCGCTGCACGCGCGCCTTCAGACGCGCGATCTCCTCGATCGAGCGATCGACGGCGGCCCGGAAGCGCATCGCTTCGCGACGGGGCGATGCGACGCGGCGAGTCGGTGCACTGCCGAGCGTCACCACGGGCGTCAGCAAATGAGCTCGCCCGATGCCGAAGCCCGGCGCCGCCGGCCATCCGCTCAGCCGAATCGCCGTCTCGCGCTGCGGTTTGCGGCCGGTCGCGTGCTCGCGTTCGACGCGCTCGAGCCCCTGTAGCTGCTTGATCGCATCGAGCATGCGCGTCTTGTAGTTCTTGCGCTCCTCTTCCTTGGTCTCGAGGCTCTCCATCAGCTCGAGCTGGGCGAGGATGCCCCCGACCGGAACCGCCACTGCCTTCAAGAGGCGCAACTCGTCGAGGGTGAAGCGCCGACGCCGCGAGGTCTGCGCCACGAGCACACCGCGCACCATCCGCTTGTCGACGATCGGCACGCCGAGGAACGAGTGATAGCGCTCTTCCCCGGTTTCCGGGAAGTACTTGTACCGGGGATGCGCCAGGGCATCGACCGCCATGACCGGTTCGCGCCGCTCGATGACGAAGCCGGTGAGTCCCTCGTTGACGCCCATGCGCACCGCGCCGACCGACTCGGGATCGAGACCGCGCGTCGCCACCAGGGTCAGATTGTCGCCGCTGGCGTCGTAGCGATAGATCGAGCACACCTCCATCTCGAGGCGCTCGGCGACGAGAGAGACGATCTGCCGCAAGGTGGCGCGCGTCTCCTCGGACTGGCCGATCAGGGTTCCGACGTCTTCGAGCAACTGCAGCCCGCGGCCAGTGCCGGGAGGGCGGCGCCGCGAGCCGCGTGTCTGATGGGTCGATGCGCTCATTCTCTTGCTGGGATCGCGGGCGAAAGCCGCGCGATCGCTTATAGCAGTCGCCGCTGGCGGGTGGGAAACCCCGAAACCGGATTGCTCATCTACCGATTGCCGGATCCCCGGCAGCCAGCGGCAGCTCGACCCGCACCGCCGTGCCGCGCCCCGGAGCGCTGTCGATCGCGATGCGGCCGCCGTGCCCGTCGACGATCTTCTTGGCCAGCGCCAGGCCGAGGCCGAGGCCGCGTGCACCGAACGCGAGCCAGCCGCTGCCGTGCAGCACCGGATCGCCGGAGGCCCGCGAGAACGCGACGAAGGCGTCCTCCAACTCGTCGGCGGCGAAACCGATCCCGCTGTCTTCCACGAGCAGGCACCCGGCGCCGTCGCCACGGCACACCGACAGCACGACCCGGCCGCCGTCGGGCGTGAAGCGCACCGCGTTGGTGAGCAGACTCCAAACCACATGGTGCAGCCAACGGCGGTCGCCGTGCACGACGACCGGGCCCTCCTCCTGCCGCTGCTCGACGACTTCGACGGCGCGGTCGCCGAGCACGGCCAACAGCTCGCGGCGCGCCGATGCCGCGAGCTCTCCGAGATCGACCGCGCCGCGGCGCAGTCGCAGTCCTCCCGAATCGACGGCTGACGCGCGCTGCATCTGCGCGACGCCGCGCGCCAGCCAGTCGGCGGCGCGGCGCAATGCTTCGATCCAGCGCCGAGCAGACGGGTCGAGCGGCAGCTCGAGCAGCAACCCGACCGCGTTGACGGTGATGTGCGCCGGCGTTCCGAGCTCGTGGGCGAGGACCGCGAGAAGCCGGTTCTTGTAATCGACCTCGCGCTGCACCGCGGTGCAGGAGGCGCGCAGCCGCTCGATCAGGTCGCGCCGCTCGCGCTCGAGAGCGAAGCGCTCCAGACCGCGCGCCACAACCTGGCGCAGCTCGGTGAGGTTCCACGGCTTCTCCAGGTAGTGGTAAACGCCGATCTCGTTGACGGCGCGCTGCAGTAGCGTCAGATCGGCATAGGCAGTCAGCAGTATGAGCACCGTCTCGGGTGAGCGCTGTCGCACCGCGCCGAGCAGCTCGATGCCGGCCATGCCTTCCATCCGCTGGTCCGAGATCAGCAGACCGACACCGCCCGCGTCGACGGCGCGGATCGCTTCGCCCCCGCCGCCGGCGACCCGCACCTCGGCCATCCCGGACAAGGCTCGCGACAGCGCCCGCAAGTGCGCTGCCTCGTCGTCCACGATCAGTATCGCCGGCTCGCCCATCCCTGCGCTGGCGACGAGCGTACCCGCGCGATACTATACAGTCAAATCAATCAGTCTAGATCGGTGATGAGCTCGGGCATGTCGTCGAGCGGCATCAGCGCATCGTCGCTGCCCGGATCGTCGAGCGGCGCGCTGAGGTCGACCGCCGGCGCCGTTCCCTTCTTGCCCTTGCGACGTCGCCGCGTCGGGCGCCGCTTCTTTTTCTTCTTGCGCTCCGGCTGGACGATCGGTTCCCAGAAGCTCGACGGGCGCTCGGGGCGACCGCGACAGATGTCGCACAGTCCGCACGACTCGCCGTCCGCCTCGCCGAAGTAACGGCGCAGCACGATGGCGCGACACTCCCCGCTCGTGGCGTACTCCGCGAGCGAGTCCATGCGCCGGCCGTCTTGGGTGCGCAGGGTTTCGAACTGGCCGGCGAGGTGGCGCGATCGCTCCTCGACCTCGTCCGCCGGTACCACGATGTGGATCGATTTGTCTTCGGCGATGGCGACGATGCCCGCCTCTTCGAGCACTGCGAGTAGTGCCTGGGTGACGCGCGGCCCCTGCCCGGCCGACAGCGCCAGCGCCTCGATCGTCGGCGTGCGTTTCTCGTCCGCCCACGCGGCCAGTGCGCTACCGAGCTTGTAGAGTTGGTCCGGGCGAACACGGCTCTTCTGTAGCAACGCCTCGTGGATCGAACGGTCGGTCTC
Source organism: uncultured bacterium (assembly GCA_902826395.1). Lineage (GTDB taxonomy): Bacteria > Desulfobacterota > Binatia > HRBIN30 > CADEER01 > CADEER01. The sequence goes on along the minus strand of CADEER010000056.1, from coordinate 16,102 downwards.
GTCGTAAAGCAGAATGCAGTTCGCCTTCTGCCCATCGCGACCGGCGCGGCCCGCCTCCTGGACGTACTGCTCGAGCGAGGCCGGCGACTGGTAGTGGACGATGTAGCGGATGTCGGGCTTGTCGATGCCCAGGCCGAAGGCGCTGGTCGCCACCATCACCGTGCGGCGGCCACTCTTCATGTACATCTCTTGCTGCTGGTTGCGCTCGTTGGACGCCATGCGGCCATGGTACCGGTGCGCCGGGATCCGCAGCATGTGCAGTGCGGTGAAGACTTCGTCGACCTCGCGCGTCGTCGAGCAATAGATGATTCCCGGCCGCCGCAGGCGGCGCGCGAAACGAACCAAGGCGCGCAGCCGGGCGTCGCCGCGGCTGTGCAGAACCTCGAAGGCGAGGTTGGCGCGGTGCGGCGATCCCGAGATCACCACCGGGTCGCGCAGACCGAGGAAGCGAACGATGTCCTGGCGGACGGGCTCGGTGGCGGTCGCCGTCAGAGCCATGATCGGCGGCGCGCCCAACGCGCGCAGGCGCTCGCCGAGTTGCAGGTAGGCGGGCCGGAAGTCGTGGCCCCATTCCGAGATGCAGTGCGCCTCGTCGACGGCGGCCAGACTCACTCCCGACTCTTGCAGCGCGTCGGATGCCTCCTGCGTGCCCAGCGTCTCGGGCGTCGTCATGACCAACAGCCCGCCGCCCTGGCGAATCTTCTCGAGCTCTTCGCGACGCGCCTTGCCGCGAATCGTGCCGTCGAGGCGGGCGCACGGAATCTTGCGCTTGAGAAGCTTCTCGTGCTGATCGCGCAACAGGGCGAGCAACGGCGAGACCAATACGACCGGCTTGTCGAGGGTCATCGACGGGATCTGGTAGCAAGCGGATTTGCCGAAGCCGGTGGGAAGCACGACCAGCACGTCGCGCCCCTCGGTGACGTGCGTGATCACCCGCTCCTGTTCCGGGTATAGACGGTTGATGCCGAGGCGCCGCGCGGCCTTGTCCACTTCACTGAGCGGCGCATCCTGTGCCTTGCCGCCGCTACCGCGCCCACCCGGCCGCCGGCGTTTTCGCCGGCGGCGGTTGTTGGGCCGATCCGAGCGGCCAGACGACTTGCCGCGCGCCTCTTCGCGCCCTGAATCTTCCAACTCACTTGCCGCTTCTGCCACGGTTTTGATCCCTTCTTGCGATTTCGAGTGTTGCGGGCGGCACTTCCGAAAACTCGGAAACCTCGCGCCGCCC
>CADEER010000056.1:0-14777 GCA_902826395.1 uncultured bacterium | reverse complement strand
CTGCCGTCAATATCGCGCTGCCAATGGCAAACTTCGCTACGGAGCGAGCTCCTGCTCGCAATCGCCGCGGCTCCAATGGCGAGGAGCCGCGTGCACCACCGGCAACCAGCCTGTAGAACGGCCGTCCCGGCCTCTCTGTGAACTCTCGTGACTTCCCGCGGCTGCGCCGCTAGCCGTCACGTTCTACGCAGACTCGGGATGCCTCGCTGCCCTGCATCGCCTCGCCTACGGCTGCATCCTTCTTAGAAGAGATCCCCGCAGCCGTCAACGGAAGACTTCGCCCGGATTTCAGGGCCGCGTTTCCGACCGCTTCGCAACCGGATCAGCGCAACCGTCGAGCCTGCGATGACACGTTTCGCAGCGTCAGTCGGGCCGGTGCTGCGATGCGGCGCGCGGCCAGCAAGGCGAGCGCCGCCGCGATCGCCAACAGCCAAGTCCCAGAGGCCCGCGTCGGCGGCACCACCGCGCAGCCGTTGGCACCTTCGGGCACACCCACCTCACCGCCGCCGCCGTAGACGAACCGCGCGCCGGCGATGTCGTCCTGCTGCGGCGCGTCGAGCGCCTCGACGAGGCGAGAGTTCATCAAGGTACCCGCGCCCGAGTCGCCGCACGCATTCGAATGGTCCAGCCCGATCACATGGCCGATCTCGTGCATCGCCACCTGGCGGAAGCTGGCATTGCTCAGCCGCACCGCCGGATTGAAAGACACGTCGGCGTCGGTGATGCGGTTGCCGCTCCAGGAGGTGACGGTGATCGCGAGCGTATCGCCGGCGAAAGGATTGCCCATGCAGTCGACATCGGTGAACGCCATCGTCGTCACACCATCGCGCGCGCAGGGTTGCCCCGAGCCCGAAACGAGCTGCAGCCGCGTGCCGAGAACCTGCCGCCACTCATCGACTGCCTCTTCACCCAGTCCGCGCCGGCTCTCGCCGAGATCCGTCGTATCGATCGTCACACGGTTGGGTGACCAGCTCAGGTTCGAGTCGGCGCTGCAGGTATTGCCGGTGCTGCGCAGCAACTCGAACGCACCCGCAGGTGCGGCGACCGTCGCAGCAAGCGAGAAAACAACCAGAAGAAACGAGCGCACGATCTTCACTTGCTCTCGTTCGCGCGCAGGCGAGCCACCTCGGCTGCCAGCTCGCCGAGGGTGATCGCCGTCTGCTCGGCGGCACCGGTATTCAACCGGCCGCCCGCAACACCGACGACGGGAAGATGGTCGGCGGTGAGCACCTCGTCGTCATCGCTGATCGCATCGTCAGATTGGCGCAGGCCGAAACATCCCTGATGAAAGCCGACGATCGGGCTTGCCGATTCGGTATCGCGATAGAAGATTACGACACGTTGTCCAATCGCGAATTGCGGCATGCCGCCGACCAGCTCGGCGAGCTCGCCGACACGGCCGCCGGCGAACGTCAACTCGACTTCGTCCGCCTCTCCCGTCGATGCGGGCACGGCGAGCCAGCGATGCACCTCGAAACGCACCGCGGTGCGGATGTGTCCGTCGTCGCGGCGATCGGATCGTACGCCGGTCACGACGCCGGCGAAGATGCCATCCGCTTCGACAGCGAGATCCTGGAACGACTTTGCAATGACCGTCGTCGCCACGGCGGCGGCTGCCGACAGCAAACAGCAGGTGACCACCGCCAGCGCCGTTCGCACCGGCCAGCGGCGGCGAATATCGATCATGGGGTTCGCGATCCTTCCTTCAGAGATCTCAACCGGGCAGGTACGTCTTCCACCACGGCGCACCGGTCTGCGAATACTTCTGCCCCTCGCCGGCCGCACCTTTCGAAGCCGACGGTCGCGGACTTCGCGGCGGCTTCGCCGCCGCGGTCTTGCGCTCTTTTTGTTCGACGATTTTTTTCGATGATCTGATGCCCATCCGGCTCCACCCCGTACAACTGCGAAGATTTCGAAAACGTTCCAGCGCGGATTACATACACAATCCCCACACGTAGCAAGGTCATCCGCGACGTTGGCCCTGCGATCATACGCAGCGGGCGGGCAGGGCCGGCGAGTCCGAGCGGCGCAATTGCCAGGCTTCGACGCCACCTATGACAGGGCTCCGGCGTCTGCTAGGGAAGCCAGCGTGGGAGGCTCGACGACTCGCAAGACGCTAGCGCCCGGCAATCGCGTCACCGCTGGCGCCCGCAAATCCCACGTGCGCGTCTTTGTCGGCGGCACCTTCGACGGCCTGCACTCGGGACATCTCTACTTGCTCGAATTCGCCCGCGCGCAGGGCGCCAAGCTGGCGCGTCGCAGCGGGCGCCCCGGCGTGTGGTTGAGCGCGGTCGTCGCGCGCGACGAAAGCGTGCTGCGTATCAAGCACCGGCCGCCGCACCACAATCAGGAGGAGCGCCAGCGTCTGCTCGCCGGTCTGCGCGCCGTCGACGAAGCGATCGTCGGGGTGCCCAACGATTTCATTCTCTCGGTGCGACGCGTTGACCCGGACTTGATCGTCCTCGGCTACGACCAGAAGGCGTCCTGGGAAAGCTCGCTGCGCGAGGCTGGAATCGACGCCAGGATCGTTCGCTGCCCCGCCTACGCCAGCCGTCGCCTCAAGAGCTCCAAGTTGCGCGACGACCTGGTCGCGATGTCGACTTGAATCGGCAAGTGGTCGCGAAACGCCGGTGAAACGCCGTCAGCGCGGTATGCGCAGCGCCTGACCGGTTCGAATGTGGTCGGCGTCGCGCAGACCGTTGGCGCGACGGATGCCGTCGACCGAGCTGCCGTACTGACGGGCGATCTGCGCCAGCGTCTGGCCGCGGCGCACTCGATGCACACGCGACGCGCTCTTCTGCTGCGGCGCACTCTTCTGTTGCGGGGCGCGCCGCGCGGAGGCGGTCTGCACCGCCGGTGCAGCGGTGCCCGAGCCGGGAACCTTCAATCTCTGGCCGACGCGAATCATGTTGCCGCTGCGCAGGCCGTTGGTGCGCTGCAGGTTGCGCGTCGTCGTCCCATAGCGCCGCGCGATCGTCGACAGGGTCTCGCCGCGTCGGACCGTGTGGTAGCCCGCCGTCGCCTGTGGGCGCGTCTGCTTCGCCGCCGGCGGCAGCGACGCATAGCAGTCGAGGAACGGGCGTGTCCGGTGCTTCGGCAGCCGCATGCCGTAGCCGCTCGGCAGCGAGCGCCTGCCGCTGTAGGCGGCAGGACGCAAGGCCGGGTTGAGCTCCTTCAGGGAGCCCATATCGACCCCGGCACAGCGCTGGACCGTCCCGAGCGACACGTGGTGCGGCAGAATCACTTCCTCGGCGTCCATCTCGTCGTCGACCTCGACATCGCCGAAGTGGCTGCGGTAGTCGCGGTGAACGTCCACGGCGGCGAGGAACTCGGCGTAGAAGTTGCGCGACGCGAACCCGAACGCCGGTCCTTCATAGCGCTGTACGATGACGCCGATGTCCTTCGTGCCCAGCTCGCGCGCAGCCCGCGCCATCCCGCCCGGGCCGTGGTTGTAAGCGGTGATGGCGAGCGGCCAGGTGCCGAGGCGATCGTAGTTCTGGCGCAGAAAGCGCGCCGCGCCGCGCGTCGCGACGATCGGATCGAGGCGCTCGTCCACTACATCGTCGACGCGCATGAACAAGCGACCGGTCGACGGCATGAATTGCCACATCCCGGCGGCCCCCACCTTCGAGTAGGCGAAGGTGTTGAACGAAGACTCGACGAGCGGCAGTCGCGTCAGCTCGATCGGCACGTTCTCGGAGCGGAAGATGCGCTCCATACGCGGCAGGTAACGGTAGCTGCGCTGCACGCCCTCGAGGAAGCGTTCGCGAATCCCGCGCTGCGAACGCAGGCGTTTGGGGTCGGCGGCGCGGCGGAACCGGTCCGGGTGCGGGTCGTCCTGCAGCAGGCTGCGGATGCGCATCTCTTCGATGCTCAACTGCGCGTCATCGGGATGGCGCTGTAGTTTTTCGAGAATGCTGCGGATGCGTTCGATCTCGGCGGTCTCGGCGCGCTGCTCTAGGCGCCAGAGCTCGTTGTCCGACATGAAGGTCGCCTCGCGGCGAAAATCGAGAATGCTGTAGAGCCGGCCCGGACGCGCCGCGTCGTGGACGACGATCTGATGGCGCGAGTAGGTCGCGAAGACGTTCGTCCAGAAGTTGATGTTCTCGTGCAGGCTTTGGGGTCGCGGAAACGCACCGGACTCACCGCTCGCGGTGCCGGCCGCGAAGATCACGACGATGATGAGCCACAATCGAGCGCCTTTGGACCTCGTCATCTCCAACCCCACCGCACGTATTCGACTCGATCGATCATGCTTCAACGAAACGGCGGCAATTATCGACAAGCGTCATCGTTCGAGTCAAGCGCGGTCCCGTAGCGGAGCATCGTCGAGATCGGCGATCGGCAGCACGACTTCGAACCGCGCACCGCCGTCGGAGCCCGATTCGACGCCGATGAAGCCGCCGTGGCGTTCGGCGATTGCAAAAGCGAGACTCAGGCCGAGACCGACCCCCTGCCCCTCCGGCCGAGTCGTAAAGAAAGGCTCGAAGATGCGATCGATGATGTCGGCCGGCACTCCCGGACCGTCGTCCGCGACGGTGATCGCGACGCCGCGGCGCACTCCGCGACGGGCGCGATCGACGATCGCCGTCGACACGCGCACCACGCCTTTGTCTCCGACCGCGCGTGCGGCATTGCTCAGCAGGTTCAGAAGCAACTGATCGATCTCGGCGGCGAGGATCCGCACGCGCGGCAGGTCGGCGAGCGCCAACTCGATACGCACCCCCTGCCCGAAGAGGTGCCGCGCCAGGCGCACGGTCCGCCCGACGCGGTCGTTGAGGTCGGCGCGCTCCCACTGGCGATCTTTGCCGGCGCGGGCGAACTGTCGCAGGTCGGCCACGATCCGCGCCGCTCGGCTTGCCGCCTCGCCACAGTCGCGCAGCGCCTCAGCGATCGCCTCGTCGGGGCGCGGCGCCAGGTCGGCGGAGAGGATCTGCAGATTGGCGGCGACGATGGCGATCGGATTGTTCAGCTCGTGCGCGACTCCGGCGACGAAATCGCCCAGCGCCCGCATCTTCTCCGAATGCGCGAGTTGCCTCTCGGTCTGTTCGAGCCGGTCGAAGGCGGCGCGCAACTCGCGATTCCCTGCTTCGACCGAGCGCAGCGCGGTGCGCAACTCGGCGTTCGACCGCCCGAGCTCGCGCTCGCGGCCGCGCAACCGCCCCGCCACATGGCCGCCGACATAGGCGATGAGTCCGAGCCCGAAGGCGAAGAAGGCCAACCAGGCGGGCAGGAATGCCGCCGACTCGATACGCACGGCCGCGTCCGCGCCGCCGCCGAGGATGGCGGCAGCCAGAGCGAGGGCTGCGGCCGCGGCACAGGCCAGCGCCACCCGCACCTCGACGAGGAGCGCCGCGGCGAGAACCTGCACCGCGTACATGGCGACGAACGGACTTTGCGCGCCACCGGTCTGTGCGACCAGAAAGGTGATCAGCAATACGTCGCCGGCGACTGCGGCGGACGTCGCCAGTCCGACGCCCCTCCAGTGCCGCACCGCGGCCGCGTTGAGCGCGTTCAGCAGCGAAGCCAACGCGGCGGCGGTCACGCAGGGCACCAGATCGACGACGACGCCGGCAGCGCCGGCGATCGCGCCGAGCGCGAGAAACCCGGCGATCGCAAGCCAGCGAACCTTTACCGCCCAGCGGAACTGTTCGCGCCTGCCAGCGGTGGACTCTTCCCCCGCGTCGAACCAGGTGATCGCCGCCGCGTCCGTCAACGGCTGCGCCTTTCTTGACAGTCCATCCGGCCCCCAATAACTACGAGTATCCGTTCGCAGAGGCTGAGACCGAGGGATCGAATCAAATATTCACGGATCTCGCGCGTCCAACCGACCCATAGCCCAGCGGAAGACGATGAGAGCAGCGCCGGCCGCGGCCGGTTCCCGACCACCCTTGCGGCGCAGCCAGCGGCGCCGGTAACGTCGGAGCTCCGGTGACACCCGGAGCGGCGCGAACGAGATCGCAGCGCCTCAAAATTGCCTTTGCGCCGGGGAGGATACGAGATGACGGAAGATCGAGAAGACGATCAACACAAGGGCTTCAAGGTTCACGACCGGAGGCGATTTTCCGAGTCCGGAGCGCCCCGCGAGCCCGACGCCGAGACGCGGGATGCCGCCGAACAGCGCGCCGCTACGCAGCGACCCGAGCCGCAACCCACAGCGACAGACCCGTTCGCACACGGGACCACGTCCGAAGGGCCACACGGCTATTCGGAACAGATGCTCAACGAGATAAACTTTCCCACGTTCGTGATCAGTCTCTGCACCCAGGCTCTCGCCCACCTCGGCGAGATTCCCGATCCGGCCACCGGGACGATCAGCGCCGATCTCACCGGAGCACGCCAATTGATCGACATCCTCGCCATGCTTCAGGAGAAGACGCGCGGCAATCTCGATGCCGACGAGTCCACTCTGCTCGAGCAAGCCCTTTACGACTTGCGCATCAAATACGTCGAGCATGCGCAACGGCGATGAAGGCAGGCTGCGCCGCCGCGGTCCGGGCGGCCCGCCCCCACATCCAGTCTCGACGCCAAGGAGAACCTTTCGATGATATCTAGATCTCACTCCAGCCAGATTGCGGTTGCCATCGCCCTGGGTCTCATCGTGGCGGGCGCCGCCTCGCGCGGCGAGGCGATCCGGTTCTGGGGAGAAGAGAACGGAGGCGGCGCGGGCGCGCCGCCAGCCGCCGAGGCACCTGCAGCGCAACCGCCAGCCGAAGTCGGCAAGGGCGAGCCGCTGGTCCAGGGCCTGCCTGACTTCGCGAACCTTTTCGAAGCCCTGAGACCGTCCGTGGTGAACATCTCCACGTCGGTCGCGCCGGAGCCGGCGCAACCGCGCTCACCACAGCCGCCTCACGGATTCGGCGGCGAGCCCGGGCAAGGCCCTGGCCCCGGCGGCCCCGGTGACCCGTACCACGAGTTCTGGGAGCCGTTCGAACGCTTCTTCGGTCCACAGCCGCGCCAGCGTCCGCAGCGCAGCCTCGGATCCGGCTTCATCCTCAATCGCGAAGGACTGATCCTCACCAACAATCACGTCGTCGAAGACGCAGACGAGATCGTCGTGCAGCTCGACGACGGACACGAGTACAAAGCCGAGATCGTCGGGCGCGATCCGAAAACGGACATCGCGGTGATCAAGATCGCCGCAGAGAACGATCTCTCGCCGGTGACGCTCGGTAACTCAGACTCGCTGCGCGTCGGCGAGTGGATCTTCGCGATCGGCAATCCGTTCGGACTACAGCACACCGTTACCGCCGGTATCGTCAGCGCCAAGGGTCGGTTCATCGGCCAGGGGAGCTACGACGACTTCATCCAGACCGATGCCGCGATCAATCCCGGCAATTCGGGTGGACCGCTGGTCAACATGCACGGCGAGGTGGTCGGCATCAACTCAGCAATCTTTTCCCGCTCCGGCGGCAACATCGGCATCGGCTTCGCGATCCCCATCAACCTGGCCAAGGAGCTGCTCCCGCAGCTGCGCGAGAAGGGCAAGGTGATCCGCGGCTGGCTCGGCGTCTACATCCAGAAAGTCACGCCGGAGATCGCCGAATCGCTCTCGCTCGAAAGCGCCAACGGCGCTCTCGTCGCCGACGTGATGGAAGGCACTCCTGCGTTCGAAGCCGGCGTCGAGGTCGGCGACGTGATCACGGAATTCGACGGCCAACCGATCATCGATTCCAACGAGCTGCCGGCGATCGTTGCGCGCACCACGGTCGGCAAACAGACGACTCTGAAGATCGTTCGCGGCGGCAAGACGCAAACCCTGTCGGTCACGATCGGCGAGCTCGCCGAAGAAGGCACGCAGGTGGCGCAGGGGCCGACCGAGGAGCTCGGCATGGCGGTGCAAAAGTTGACACCCGAGATCGCGGAGAGTCTCGGCATCGATCCCGAGACCAAAGGCGTCGTCGTCGCCGCAGTCGAGCCCAACAGCGCCGCCGATCAGGCGCGCCTGGAGCGCGGTGACATCATCCTCGAGGTCAACCGCAGCCAGGTCGAGAACGAGACCGAGTTCGCATCCGCAGTCGGCAAAGTCGCCGCCAAGAAGACGATCCTCCTGTTGGTCCGCCGCGGCGACAACACCATCTTCATCGCCTTGAAGAAGCCCGCCGCCAGTACCGAGAAAGAACCGGGCTCCGACGAACAAGAAGACCAATAAGGCGCCGCGGAGGGCGGGGCGCAAAAAGCCCCGCCCTCGTATGCGCCGTTGGATCGCCGCCGCCATTCTGTCGCTCGGCTTCGTCGTCGCGGCGGGAGCACTGTGGACGTGGAGCTGGCTGGACCAGCTCGACGAACGCATCACCCGCACCTTCGCCGAAGGACCGTGGGAACTGCCCGCACGCGTCTATGCGGCGCCGTTCGTCTTTCACCCGGGACTGCGGCTGCGCGAGGTGGGTTTCTTCGACCGTCTAGCTCGCCTCGGCTACCGCGAGGTCGACGCCGAACCCGCGCGGCGCGGCGATTTCCACCGCAAGGGCGACGACGTCGAAGTGTTCCTGCGCGGCTTTCCCTATCCGCGCCAGCCGGCGCCGCAGCGCCGCCTGCGTATCGACGTTGCCGACGGCGCGATCGCGTCGATGATCGATCTCGACAGCGACGAAGAAGTCTTCTCGGCGGAGCTCGAGCCCGAGCTCCTCTCCGCCGTGCAGCGCGCGGCGTTCGAGCAGCGCCGCGTCTTGACCCTCGCCGAGGTGCCGCCGCGGCTGGTCAACGCCATCCTGACCACCGAGGACCGCCGCTTCTATGATCACTGGGGCATCGATCTGCGCGGCATAGCGCGCGCCGTCCTGGCCAACCTGACGGGCGGGCGCACTCAGGGCGGCAGCACGATCACGCAGCAGCTCGCCAAGAACATGTTTCTGACGGCGGAGCGCAGTTGGCGCCGCAAGGTTCCGGAGGCCTTCGTCGCGGTGCTGCTCGAGCAGCGCTACTCGAAGAACCAGATCCTCGAAGGCTACCTGAACGAGATCTACCTCGGTCAGGACGGCCCGCGCGCCATCCACGGCGTCTGGGAGGCTTCGCTGTACTACTTCTCGCGACCACCCACCGAGCTTTCGCTCGGCGAGACAGCTCTGCTCGCCGGCATGATCCGCGCTCCCAACACGACTTCGCCGCTCAAGCGGCCCGACCGCGCCCGCGAGCGTCGCGACACGGTGCTGAAGCAGCTCGCCGAGGTCGGAACGATCACCGCGGCGGAGCTCGCCAAAGCACTCAGCGAGCCGATCCGCCCGGCGACAGCGCGCGTCGCCGCCGTCAAGGGGCGCTATTTCGTCGACTTCGTCGGCGAGGAAGCCGAGGCGAAGTACCCCGACGAGATCCTCAACCGCGCCGGCTACGACCTCTTCACGACGCTCGACAGCGAGGCGCAGGCCGCCGCCGAAGCGGCCGTTGCGGATGGCCTGCGCGCTCTCGAGAAGGCGTATCCCAACGTGGTGCGCGGCAACGATCGCCCGCAGGCAGCGCTGGTCGCCCTTCGCCCGCAGACCGGCGCCGTCGTCGCCATGGTCGGCGGCCGCTCGTACGCGGAGAGCCAGTTCAACCGCGCCGTGCACGCCGCCCGCCAACCGGGGTCGGTGTTCAAACCGATCGTCTTCCTGACCGCCTTCGAGCTGTCGTCCGACGCCGACCCGATCACGCCGACGACAACCCTGCAGGACACGCCATTCGACTGGCGTTACGAAGGCCAGGTCTGGCGGCCGCGCAATTACAAGGACGCCTACCTCGGTCCGGTGCCGGCGCGGCGCGCTCTGGAGATGTCGCTCAACAGCGCCACCGCGCGCCTCGCCGAGCGCATCGGTCTCGAGCAGGTGCGCGAGATGGCCCGCGCCGCGGGCATCGACCGCGAGCTTCCATCGTTGCCGTCGATGACGCTCGGCGCCCTGGAGGTAACGCCTCTCGAGATGGCCGAGGTGTACGCCACCATCGCCAACGGCGGCATTCACGTCGAGCCGAAGGCACTCGCCAAGGTCGTGACGCCGGCCGGCGAGCTGATCGAGTTGCGCTCGCCGCGCGTGTCGCGCGCCGCCGGGCCACAAGCGGCGTTCCTCGTCACTCATCTGATGGAGGGCGTCATCGACGCCGGCACCGGCCGCGGCGTGCGCGAAGCTGGCCTGACAGTGCCGGCGGCCGGCAAGACCGGCACCACCAACGAAGCGCACGATGCTTGGTTCGCCGGCTTCACCCCCGAGCTGGCCGCCGTCGTATGGGTCGGCTATGACCGCGATCAGGCGCTCGGCTTGACCGGGGCGCAGGCGGCGCTGCCGATCTGGACTGAATTCATGAAGCGCGCCAGCGCCGGCAAGCCGGCGCGCGAGTTCCACCAGCCACCCGACATCGAGATGATCGAGATCGACCCCGAGACGGGGATGCGCGCCACTCGCAATTGCCCGGAGAAGATCCGCGAGGCGTTTCGAGTTGGCCAGGCTCCGCAACGCGAATGTGAGCTACATGATTCCTGGTTCTGACCGCCGCGGCGTCGCGCTCGCGCTGACCGCCGTCCTCGCCTTGCCACTCACCGGATGTCCGGGCCGCCGGCCATCCGCACCGCCGCGACCGGTCGCTGAAACGCCCCGCGCCACGGCGACGAGGGTGCGCACGCCGACACCTACGCCGACCGCGGTCCCGGGTCCGCCCTCGGTGGAGCCGCCGCCGCCCGTGAAGAGTCTGCCCGCCGGCGCTCCGGCCGAGGTGGTGGCCGCGGCGCGCATCACCGAAGCGGCGCGGCGCGATCTCGCGGCGGGCGACACCGATCGCGCTCTCGAGCAACTCGAGCGCGCCGTGCAGGTCGGGCCGACGGCGCCGTTCGCCTACTACTACATGGCGGAGATCTATCTGGAGCAAGGCCGCGCCGACGAAGCACTGGTGCTCGCGCAGCGCGCCACGACCCTCGCCGGCGGCTATCCGTCGGGTTGGGCCGGACACGCCCACGTCCTGCGCGCGCGAGCCCTCGAAAGCCTCGGCCGCGGCGAAGAAGCCGAGCGTGCCTATCGCGCCGCGCTCGCCGTCGACCCCAACAACGTCCCCGCTCGCGAGGCTCTCGGCGACGCCGGCCGTTGACCCTCGCGCCCCCGGCCGGAGAGCTAGTGTAGGTGCCTGTCTCTCAACGGGCTGCTAGCGTTGCCGGCGTGAAGGTTCTCGCCATCGAGAGCTCTTGCGACGACACGGCCGCCGCCGTGCTCGACGGAAGAGCGGTGCTCTCCAACGTCGTCGTGTCGCAGGACGAAGTTCACCGCCTGTACGGCGGCGTCGTCCCGGAGTTGGCATCGCGCGCCCACATGAGCGCCATCACCCCGACCATCGAGCGCGCGCTCGACGAAGCCGACTGCGGGCTCGCGGACCTCGATGCGGTCGCGGCGACGTACGGTCCCGGCTTGATCGGCTCGCTCATCGTCGGTTTGTGCACGGCAAAGACCATCGCATTCGCGAGGGGGTTGCCGTTCGTCGGCGTCAATCACCTCGAGGGCCATCTGCTCTCCGTCCAGCTCGAGGCCGCAGTCGACTTCCCCTATGTGGCGCTGTTGGTGTCGGGAGGTCACACGAGTCTGTATCTGGCGCGCGCCTTCGGCGACTACGAGCTGCTGGGAGCGACGCGCGACGACGCGGCGGGTGAGGCGTTCGACAAGGTCGCCAAGCTGCTCGGCCTCGGCTATCCCGGCGGTCGCCGGCTCGACGAGCTGGCACAGAGCGGCGACCCGGTGGCGCACCATTTCCCGCGCGCGCGGCTCAAAGTGAAGCGCGGCGATCGCCGGTTCGACTTCAGTTTCAGCGGCATCAAGACCGCCGTGGCTCTGCATGTCCGCGATCGCGAGCGCGCCGACGACGCGGACGTTGCCGCCAGCTTCCAGGAAGCGGTCGTCGACATGCTGGTCGACACCTCGCTCTCCGCGACACGACACGTCGGCGCGCCGCGCCTCGTGGTGGCCGGTGGCGTGTCGGCGAACTCTCGCCTGCGCCAACGCGTCGTCGGCGATGCAGGCACGCTCGGCATCGAGGTCGTGATTCCGAGTCTGCGCTACTGCACCGACAATGCGGCGATGATCGGTCTGGCGGCAACCATGCGGCTCGAGCGCGGCCAGCGCGACGGCCTCGACGTCAATGCCGCCGCGGTCGCCGACCTGCAGCAGCTCTCACCACCATGAGCGAATCGGCTCATTCGCCGACGCCGCGACCGCGCAAGCGGTTCGGCCAGCACTTCCTCGTCCGCCCCGACATCGTGCAGCGGATACTCGCACTCGCCGACCTGCGGGAAGTCAACACCGTGCTCGAGATCGGGCCCGGCCGCGGCGCCCTCACGCGCGATCTCCGCCAACGCTGCGCCCGACTGCTGCTGATCGAGATCGATCGCGATCTCGCCGCCGAGCTGCGCGACCGATTCGCCGATGACGCTGCCGTCCGCATCATCGAAGGAGACGTGCTGAAGATCGACATCGCGGCCGAGCTGGCCGGCGAATCGCCAACGACGGTGGTCGCCAACCTGCCCTACAACATCTCGACCCCGCTCCTGGCGCGCCTGCTCCGCACGCCCGAGTTGTATCGCCGGATGGTCCTGATGCTACAGCGCGAAGTGGCCGAGCGGCTGTGCGCCGCGCCCGGCGGCAAGGACTACGGAGCCCTGTCGGTGGCGGTGCAGCTCGCGGCGCGCGCGCGAGTCGCTTTTCGCGTGCCGCCGACGGCGTTCCATCCGCAACCCAAGGTCGAGTCGGCGGTCGTCGTCATCGAGCCCCTGGAGCATCAACCGCTCGACCGCGCCGAGCGCGACGCCGTGCGTGGCGTCACGCGCGCTCTCTTCAACCACCGCCGCAAACAGCTCGGCAATCTCATGCGCCAACTGAGCGGTCGCGGCGGCGAGATCCTCGCCGAGCTCGGCATCGATCCACGGCGCCGGCCCGAGACGTTGACGCCGGACGACTTCGTGGCGCTGACGCGGGCGCTGCAGGAGGCCGAGCCGTGAGAGCCGCAGGACGAAAAGGACCTAAAGCACTGCCAGGACCTAAAGGACCCTTCGCCGCTGGTTCGGTGGGGTAGATGCCGGAGCTTCCCGAGGTGGAAACGGTGCGGCGCACGCTGGCGCCGCACGTGATCGGGCGGCGCGTCACTGCCGTCGAGGTGCGCGAACGGCGCCTGCGGCAGCCCGTCCAGCCTGGCTTCGAGGCGTGTCTTCTCGGGCGCGCGTTTCGCGATGTCGGGCGGCGCGGCAAATACCTGCTGTTCGAGCTCGACGACGAACAGACCCTCCTGGCCCACCTCGGCATGAGCGGCAGCTTGCACCTGCGCGGGCGCGAGGCGGCACTGGCACCGCACGATCACGTTTTCATCGAGATCGACGCGTCGGAGGTGATCGTGCTCAACGACCCGCGCCGCTTCGGCATGATGCGCGTCGGGGCGGTCACCGAGTTTGCCGAGCTGCGTCAGATCGGACCCGATCCGCTGTCGACGCGGCGCAACGCCGACGACTGGCGCCGCGAGGTGCGGCGCCGCCGCATGCCGATCAAGAGTTTGCTGATGGATCAGCGATTCCTCGCCGGCATTGGCAACATCTACGCCAACGAGATGCTGTTCGAAGCCGGCATCCGGCCGCGCCGGATGGCCTCGCGGCTGAGCCGCCTAGAGCTCGAGCGACTCGAAGGGGCAATGCACGCCGTGCTCTACAAGGCAGTGGAATTGGGCGGCAGCTCGATCTCCGACTTCCGCGACGCGCGCGGCCAGCCCGGTTACTTCCAGATTCATCACGCGGTGTACGACCGCGAGGGGGCGCCATGCCCCCGATGCGCGGCGCCAATCCGCCGCGTCGTCCTCTCCGGGCGCAGCACGTTCTATTGTCCGAACTGCCAGCGCTAAGACGCGCGCAGGCTCGCTTGCCAAAAACGGTGCGCTCGCTCACAGTGCTGAAGGTTCGCCGCCGCCCGCGACGGACAACAGGGGGACGGAACATGGCACTCGATATGGAACCGCAGATCGACAAACCCGATCGGCGCGCCGACCGGCGTGCACGCACGGCGCAAGAGCTGGTCGCTGCTGCGCAGCGCGTGCTCGCCGCCAAGGGCTACCACGGTGCAAAGATCGCGGACATTGCGCGCGAGGCCGGCGTCGGCGTCGGCACCTTCTATCTGTATTACCCGACAAAAGAAGCGGTGTTCCTCGAGCTCGTCGAAGTCGCGGCAACCCAACTCAAGTCGCAGATGGACGACGCGACCTCGCAGGGCAACAACCCCGCGGACGTATCGCGGCGGCGCATCCAGGTCTTCTTTCACTTCGCCGCTCAGCATCGCGATCTGTTCCGCATCGTCTTCGGCCACGACGCGTCGTTCCACGATGTAGTTCGCCGTGCGCAGGAGATGTTTGTCACCGATATCGTCGACAACCTGCGCGGCGGCATGGAGGCCGGCATCTTCCGTCGCGGCAACCCCGACATCTGGGCGCAGGCGCTGGTCGGCATGTGCATCCAGACCGTGAGCTGGTGGGTCGAGCACGACGACGTGGCCGCAGAGGAAGTCGCCGGCCAGGTCGCGGGCATCGCCCAGAACGGCATGATCGCCTGAAGGACGGAAGGACATAGAGGACTGCAAAGACCCAAAGGAACGTCCTTTGAGTCCTTGCAGTCCTCTATGTCCTGCGCTGATGGGACAAGTGCTCGCAGCTGTGGCTGTCGCCCTACTGCTGGCGACACAGGCCGCCGGCGGTGAAGTGCCGACCGCGACTCCGACGGGGACCGCGACGGCGACCATCGCAGGTACGGCGACCGACACGCCGACTGCGACCGAGACGCCTACAGCGACTGCGGCCCC
>CADEER010000055.1 GCA_902826395.1 uncultured bacterium | reverse complement strand
CGGTGGCCTCGTGAGCGACCACGACGACAGCAACGCGCGGCTCTTCATCCGCCCGTCGGTTTCACCGGCGAAAATTCTTGTCTCAAACCGGCTCGTGCGCGCTCGCTGCGGCGTCTTTGGCGGCCATCGAGGGGATCAGCAGGTCGTAGTGGGCGCGGCGGGTGCTGTGCATCGGCGCGGCGGCCGTCAGCCGGCGCTGGAAGATGCGCCACAGGTCGCGCCAGCGGGATCTTCCCTGCATGACTTCCGGCAACACCGCTTCGCGGCGCAGCTCACGGGCGAGGAAGGACGCACCGCCGGGGCTCAGGTGGCGGCGGCGCTCGATGTCGCGCAGTGAGTTGACCAGGCGGCGCGAATCGTAACCGTAGTCCTCTCGCAGAACCTGGATCACCGACGCGAGCGCCGGCATGTCGAGAACGCCTTCCTCGAACAGGCACGCCGCGGTCTGCAGATAGTTGAAGGTCGGCACCAGGCGCGATCCGTACGCGTCGAGCCGGCGCGGCGGCGTCTTGCGCGCCAGGTTGATGAAAATGCGTCGCACCGCATCGTGGCGATTCAGGTGTTCGCTCAGCTCGTCGGCGAGACTGCCCAACTCGGGGTCGACGCCCAGAGCGGCCAGGATCTTCGCCAGCTCGTCGCGATCGAGGGCGCCCGAGATCACATCGGCGTACAGCGAATATATGAGCGGATCGGATTCCCAGTCGTCGCCGAAGAGATACTCGACCGTTCCGGGCGGCTCGTCGCAGCGCGCGCGCAGCAACTCGGTCAGCTTGTACCCGACTTGCTCGCGCAGATCGCGGAACTTGCCGCGCCGGATGCGGCCCCACTGATCCTTGAAGGTAATGCCTTCGTGCTCGACGCCGTCGAGCGCCAGCTTCTCCAGGATGGCCCTGCCGATCTGCGGCGGACTGCCGGACACGAAGACGACGCGCACCGCGACACCGCGCCGCTGCGCGCTCGCGCGCAGCCCGCGGATCAACGTCGCGACGCCCGGCGCGGCGATCTTGTCGGTCGCCTTCTCGAACGGAATCCGCATCAAGCCGCGCCAGGAGTCGAAGTTCGTATCGAGGTACGTCTTGTCGAGATCCCAGCGAAAGGTCAGGTTCTGCGTTCCCGACTCGATCGATCCGGGGCCGGTCGCAGGCGACGGGTCGCCTCTCGACGACGTTGATGGCGTCGGGGCAGTCATCAACCGGGCCTCAGGTCGCGCTGAACCTTGGCCGCCAGCTTGATCGCGTTTCCCAGCGCCCGCGCCGGCGACGTCGGCTCGCAGTAGATCGGCACCGACGTGAAGCCGAGGATCGGCGCGCCCGCGTAGGCGAAGTACTCGACCATGGGCGTGCGCCGTTCGACGCCGCTGCCGAGCATCGCCATACCGGCCCGCCAGCGCCAGTTGCGATTCGCCGCGGCACCGGTGAGATCGACGGCGATGTCGGCGAGGCCGTGCAGCATCTTCAGCACGACGTTGCCGACGAAGCCCTCGCAGACGACCAGCTCGGCGCGGCCGCTGACCAACTCGTGCCCTTCGATATTGCCGATGAAGTTGAGCGCGTGCTCGCGCTCGAGTCGACGGTAAGAATCCACCAGCGTCGCGTCGCCGGCGTCGCGGCGCGTCGCCATGTTCAGCAGGCCGATGCGCGGTGCGGCGAGCTTCGAGACACAGCGCACGTACGCCGCGCCGAGGTGTGCGAACTGCACCAGCTCGGAGGCATCACAGCGGACGGTGGCGCCGACGTCGAGGATCAGCCCCAACGGGTCCGCGGTCCGCTCCTCCACCTTCCGGGGGAACACCGCTGCCACGGCAGCGCGCCGCACGCCGGGCGCCAGGGACAGCCGTTCGAGACACAACAGCCACAGCGCCGGCCCGTTGCCGGCCGAAACCAGCGTCGCCGCAGTGCCGTCGGCAACCAGCGCCGTGGCAACGGCGAGTGAGCAACGCGACGAGCGGCGCAAGGCGCGCTCCGGCGGATCCGAGAGACCAAGCGGCTCTTCGGGAGCGTCGACGATGTCGATCTGCTCCGGGTTGTACGCAGTCTCCTCGAGAGCGGCCTGGACGCGCGGCGCCGAGCCGACCAGCAGCATCTGGATGTCGGTCTGCAGGGAAACGGCTGCGGCACCTTCGACGGCCGCCTGCACGTTGCCCTCGCAACCCATCACGTCGACCGCTACGACCGGCACGGCCCCTCACCCGCCGCCCGGCGATCCGACCAGCCGGCGCAGGCGCCGCGCCAGCGCCCGTCTGCGCTCCGCGGCGAGGCGGCGCCGCAACTCCCTGTCCGACACCCGGTACTTGAAGGCGAGTCGGCCATCGACGAAGAGAACCGGCACCTCCCCACCCCAACGCCCCGCGAGCTCACGGTCCGCATCGACATCGACCTCCACCAGCGTCACCTCCGCCGAGGCGACGAAACGCTCCGCCACCGCTTTCATTTCCTCGCAGAGATCGCAATCTCGCCGCGTCAGGATCTTGAGCTCGATCATCACTCGCCGTGCCTGTTCGACTCATTCCTGCCACGGCGAGCGCCGCTTGTCGCCGCTGCCTCGCCGGCATCCTGCATCGGGGGTCCGAGCCACCCCTGGACGCGGTCCGATTCCGGGTCGGGTCCTCGCCGCTGCATTGACTTCACCGATGCGCTGGCGTACCTTCCGCCGTTCAACAAAACGCGGGTTGGCGCGGCTGGCCCGGGTGCTGCAGGTAGGGAGATCATGGACTACGCGGTCATTCAAACCGGGGGCAAGCAATACCGGGTCGCACCCGGTGACGTCATCACCATCGAGAAGCTCGAGGGCGAGCCGGGTACGGAGCTGGCGTTCGAGGAAGTGCTGATGGCGTCCCAGGGAGGCGCGGTTCAGATCGGCTCGCCGATGTTGGCGGGCGCCTCGGTCACGGCCCAGATCGTCGAGCAGGGTCGCGCCGCGAAAATTCTGGTGTTCAAGAAGAAGCGCCGCAAGAAGTACCGCCGGCGCCAGGGCCACCGCCAGTGGGAAACGCGTGTGCGGGTTGGCGAGATTCGGATGGGGACTGCCTGATGGCTCATAAAAAGGGACAGGGAAGCACGCGCAACGGCCGCGACAGCAAGGGACAGCGACGCGGCGTCAAGCTCTTCGGTGGGCAGGCGGCGCGCGCCGGCAACATCATCATCCGCCAGTGCGGCACCCGCATCCATCCGGGTAAGAACGTCGGCATGGGCCGCGACTACACCCTCTTCGCTCTCGTCGACGGCACCGTGCAGTACAGCCGACTCGGCAAGACACGCAAGCAAGTACACATCGTTCCCAACGCCTGACGCCGGCCGGCTTGCGGCCGCGGCGCGCCGGGGCGCGCGATGAAATTCGTCGACGAGGCGGACATCGAGGTCCACGCCGGCAACGGCGGCGCCGGCTGCGTCAGCTTCTTGCGCGAGAAGTACCGCCCCTTCGGCGGTCCCGCCGGCGGCAACGGCGGCAACGGCGGCAGTGTCATCATCCTCGCCGACTCAGCGCTGTCGACGCTGCAGGACTTCAAGTTCCAGCCGATCCAGCGGGCGCCGAACGGCGAACCCGGCCGCGGCAAGGAACAACACGGCAAGGCCGGCGAGGATCGCACCATCCGCGTCCCCGTCGGCACCCGTATCTTCGACCGCGAGACCGGTGAATTGCTCGCCGACCTCGCCGCCGACGGCGCCTCGACGATCGTCGCGCAGGGCGGCCGCGGCGGCCGCGGCAATGCGACGTTCAAGTCGTCGACCAACCAGTCGCCGCGCTACGCCCAGCCCGGTACGCCGGGCGAGGAGCGACAGGTGCACCTGGAGCTCCGCCTGCTCGCTGATGTCGGCCTGGTCGGCTTCCCGAATGCCGGCAAGTCGACCTTCATTTCGCGGATTTCGGCGGCGCGGCCGCGCATCGCCGACTTCCCGTTCACGACCCTGGTGCCGAACCTCGGCGTCGTGCGGTTGTCCGACGTCGAGAGCTTCGTGGTCGCCGATGTGCCCGGGCTGATCGAGGGCGCGCACGAGGGACAGGGACTCGGTCATCGCTTTCTGCGCCACATCTCGCGCACGGCCATTCTCGTCCACCTGCTCGACGCCGGCGGCTTGAGCGGCCGTTCCCCTCTTCAAGACTACGACATCATCAACCGCGAGCTGGCGCGCTTCGACCCGGAGCTGGCGAAGAAGCCGCAGATCGTCATCGCCAACAAGATCGATCTGTTCGCCGACCGCGCCGAGCTGGCGCCGCTCACACGCGCCTTCGCGGAGCGCGGCATCGATCTCCACGCCGTATCGGCAGCGACCGGTGAAGGAATGCGCGATGCCGTCAACGTCATCGCCGCCGCGCTGCGCGAGCGACGGGCGAACGCCCAGTCCCCGACCGACATCGAAGACGAGCTCTGACCCGCGGCGCCCTCCCCCTCCGTGCCAAAGGGAGCCGAACGTGCTTTCTTCGCTTCCGCGCCGTCCGAGCCCGATCCCATGACAGCCCTTCAAGCCAGCCATCCGCAGCGAGAGCACAAGACCAGCATCCTGCAGCGCGCCCGGCGCGTCGTCGTCAAGATCGGCAGCACCATTCTGTCCGACGGCAGCGGTTTCAACACCGACCGACTCGCGCGTGTCGTCGATGAAGTGTGCCACCTCGCGACCTCCGAGATCGTCCTGGTCACATCCGGCGCCGTCGCCGTCGGCATGTCGAAGCTCAAGCAGCGATCCCGCCCGAAGAGCGTGCCGCAGCGCCAGGCCGCCGCGGCGGTCGGACAGATCGGACTGATGGCCCACTACGAGCGACACTTCGCCGAACGCGGCCGCACCGTCGCACAGGTTCTGCTGACCCACGACGACCTCGCCAACCGCCGCCGCTACATCAACGCGCGACACACGTTCGAAGAGCTCCTCGGCGCCGGGGTGGTGCCGGTGGTCAACGAGAACGACACCGTCGCCGTCGAGGAGTTTCTCAACTTCGGCGACAACGACAACCTGTCCGCACTGGTCGCGACGCTGATCGGCGCGGATCTGTTGGTGATCCTCAGCGACGTCGCTGGGCTACACACCGCCAATCCGGCAACCGATCCGGATGCACGCCGCATCGAGGTGGTCCACGCCATCGACCAGGCGATTCGCGACTGCGTCACCGACCTCGGACAGACGGTCGGCACCGGCGGTATGAGCAGCAAGCTGCGCGCCGCCGAGAAGTCTACCGCCGCCGGCATTCCCTGCATCATCGCCGACGGCCGTCACGCCGGCATCCTGACGCGCGTCTTCGACGTCGAATGCGACGAAGGGACCTTGTTCCTCGCGCAGGGCGACCGCTTGAACCGGCGCAAGCATTGGATCGCCCACACCCTGCGCCCCAGCGGCCGGCTGTCGCTCGACCCCGGCGCCCTGCGCGCCGTCGTCGACGAGAAGCGCAGCCTGCTGCCCAAGGGCATCGCCGCCATCGAAGGCCGCTTCGGCGCCGGCGATTGCGTTTCGTGTCTGGCGCCCGACGGCACCGAAGTCGCCCGCGGCCTCGTCAATTACGGCAGCGACGATCTCGAGCGGATCCGCGGCCGCCACACCAACGAGATCCAGGAGATTCTCGGCTACCGACTCGGCGACGAGGCGATCCACCGCGACGATCTCGTCCTGCTCGGCCCGCGCGGCTAGCAGTCCGCTCGGCTGACATTCCCCGATCGGCGAACCGCCTTGGCCGGCTCGGGCGGATCCGTTAGGTTCACCGCCATGTCCGAGGTCGAGAACACCGTCGTGGATCTCTGCCGCGCTGCTCGCGCGGCCGGCAAACTACTCGCGCTCGCACCGACGGACGCCAAGAACGACGCACTGACGCGCGCCGCGGCGCTGCTGCGCCAGAACGCACCGCAGATTCTGAGCGCCAACCGCGACGACGTGGCCGCCGGGCGCGAGGCCGGTCTGACCGGCGCTTTGATCGACCGCCTGACGCTGAACGAGGACCGCATCGACGGCGTCGCCGAAGGGCTGGTGCAAATCGCGGCGCTCGAGGATCCCGTCGGCGAGACGATCCAGAGCTGGCGTCGGCCGAACGGCCTCGAGATCAGTCAGGTTCGCATCCCGATCGGCGTGGTCGGCATCATCTACGAGTCGCGCCCCAACGTGACCGCCGATGCGGCCGCGCTCTGCCTGAAGTCCGGCAACGCCGTCGTTCTCAAGGGAGGCAAGGAGGCGATCCGCACCAACACCGCGATCGCACGGGTGCTCGCCACGGCGATTGCCGAGGCCGGCCTGCCGGCCGACGCGGTTCGGCTCATCGAGTCGACCGAGCGCGCCGCCACCCGCACCCTGCTCAAACAGAGCGAGTACATCGACGTCATCGTGCCGCGCGGCGGCCCACGCCTGATCGAGGCGATCACCAGCGAGTCCAGCATCCCGGTGATCCAGCACTACGCCGGCGTCTGCCACGTCTACGTCGACAGCGAGGCCGATCTCGCGATGGCACAGCGCATCGCGGTGAACGCAAAGGTACAGCGGCCCGGCGTCTGCAATGCGATGGAAACACTGCTCGTCCACGCCTCAGTCGCCGAGGCTTTCCTACCCACCGCCGCCGCGGAATTGCAGCGCTGCGGAGTCGAGTTGCGCGGCTGCGCGCGCACCCAGGCGCTGGTCGCGAGCGCCAAGACCGCCACGGAAGAAGACTGGAGCACCGAGTATCTCGATCTGATTCTGTCCGTCCGCGTCGTCGACGACCTCGGCCAGGCGATCGAGCACATCGGCCGCTACGGAACGGGCCACTCCGACGCCATCGTCACGGACAGCTATGCCAACGCCGCGGCGTTCACCCGATCGGTCGATTCGGCGGCCGTCTACGTCAACGCCTCGACCCGCTTTACGGACGGCTTCATGTTCGGCTTCGGCGCCGAGGTCGGGATCTCGACCAACCGCCTGCACGCACGCGGCCCGATGGGTCTGCGCAACCTGACGACGTACAAATACGTGGTGCGCGGCAGCGGCCAGATTCGCGAGTGAGCGAGCTCCCCTCGCCATAGCGACCGAGCGAATGGGCAGCCGCAGAGCGATCTCCCCCACCGCGGCCCCGATGCGCGTCGGGGTCTTCGGCGGCACCTTCGATCCCGTACACTTCGGCCATCTGCGCTGCGTGGAGGAAGCGCGCGAGGCGCTCGGCCTACAACGCGTTCTGCTGGTGCCGGCTGCCGATCCGCCGCACAAGCGGGGCCGCGCGATCAGCCCGGCGCGGCACCGCCTGGCGATGCTGCGCGCCGCCGTCCGCAACCACCCGCCGTTCCGCGTGTCGACGGTCGAGATCGACCGGCCGGGCTTGTCGTACACGATCGACACGCTGCGCGAGATCGCGGCCGCACAGCCGCAGTGGCACATCACTCTCATGATGGGCATCGACGCCTTCGCCGAGATCCACACCTGGCGGGAGCATCGCGCCCTCTTCGAGGAGGTCGACATCGCCGTGCTGTCGCGACCCGGTGAAGCCGCCGACAGCCGCACGACCGCGACCGGAGCGGCTCGACTCGCGTTGCTCCCCGTTGCCGTGCGGGAGCAATTTCGCTACGCTCCGCGGCAGAGAGTTTTGGTTAACCACAACGGAAAACGGGTACTTTTTTTGTCCGTTACAGCGCTCGACATCTCCGCAACCGACATCCGCGATCGCGTTCGCGACGAACGCTCGATCCGGTTTCTGGTGCCGCCACTCGTCGAGAGCTACATACAGCGCGAGCGCCTCTACCGCGCAGAATCACCGGCGATTTGAGCAAGCTGAGCTCTCGCGAGGTAGCGTTGCTCGCAGTTCGCTACGCCCTGGACCGCAAGGCGTACGACCTGCTGCTGCTGGACATCGGCGACATCAGCTCGCTCTCCGACTACTTTCTCATCTGCACTGCTCGCTCCGATACGCAGGCGCAGGCGATCGCGGAAAGCATCCGGGTGAATCTGGCCGAGGTCGGCGTGCGCCCCCTGATCGTCGAGGGGTTCTCCACCGGACAGTGGGTCCTGATGGATTACGGCGATGTCACCGTCCACATCTTCCTCGAAGACGTGCGAGCGTTCTACGATCTCGAACGACTGTGGGCCCGCGCCAAGGTGGTGACGCTGCCCGAGCCCTATCGCAGCCAGGCGGAAGACTTGCGCCTCGCCGGCGCGGCGCGCTAACCAGCCTAGATCATGAGGCGCGCTGTCATTCTGGCCATTGCGGCGGCCGTCCTCGTCGCTTTCATCGCCGTCGCCTACATCCTCAATCCCGGCGACGTGGACTTTCGCGTCACCAGCAACGTCATCTACCGCCTGCCGCTCGGCATCCTTCTCGTCGCGACGTTGACGTTCGGCGTACTGCTCGCCGTCCTGGCCGTCGCGATCCAACAGCTCAATCAGCGCATCGCGACCTGGAGCGAGCGCCGCAAGGCGCGTCAGGAAGCCGCGACGGAAGAGCTCAACACCAGCGGTGTCGCGCTCGCCTGGAGCGGCGAGATCGAGCGCAGCCGCAGCGTGCTCAAGAAGGCGTGGCGCCGCGATCCCACCAACACGACCGCGGTCATGGCTCTCGCGAGCTCCTACGCCGACACCGGCGAGAGCGAGACCGCCAAGCAGATCCTCGAAACCGCCGTCGCCGACCAACCGGGCGACCCGGAGCTTCGCTTCACCCTGGCCGATGTCCTGCATCGCAATGGCGACACCGGCGAATCGATCCGCATGTACGAAACCCTGCGCGTGCAGTATCCGCGCGCGCCTCGCGTACTGGTCGCGCTGCGCGAGGTCTACGCGGAGAGCGGCCTTTGGAAGGACGCGGTGCAGGTTCAGGAGCGGTACATCGCCGAGCTGACGAGCTCGGCGAGCATGCAGCGAGAGCGCGATCGACTGCGCGACTTTCGCTACCGCGCCGCCATGCAGATCGACGACCCAGAGGCCCGAACGGCAGGCCTCGAGAGCATTCTCGAGGAGCACCGCGACTACGCGCCGGCGGTCGACGCGGTCGGCGACGCGATGCTCGCGGCCGGGCGCACGGAAGACGCGGTCAAGATCTGGGAGAAGGCGTTCAAGCGCGAGCCGCGCCTCGATCTCGCCCGCAAGATGCTGGCGCAACAGACCAACAGCACCGGCCGCCATCGCATCGTCGCGCTCGTCAACAAACACGCCGACAAGCTGCCGTCCGACGCGGTGCACGTCTTTCGCGCCCGCGCCGCCCTGCAGAACGACGCCCTCGACACCGCCAAGGAAGAGCTGGAGGCGGTCAGCAACTCGACCGACCCCGCGGTCCAGCGCTGTTGGGCCGACCTTCACCAGAAGCGCGGCGACGCCGAGCGCGCCTGGCAGACGCTGCGGCCGCTCGCCACCCGCTGAGCTGGGCGCGGCGGCGCGCCGCCGTTGCTCAACCCGGCTTGCCGAGGAAGTCCTGCAGCCGGCGCAGGCCGCGCACGTCGTGCAGGTCTTCCTCGAAGTTCGGAATGGTCGCCACCGCGACCGCCGGTGAAAGCTGGTCGCGAAAGCTCTCGATGCGCAGTTGATCTCCGCGCGCCTGGGTCTCGTAGCGCAGAAAGTTGCGAGCCAGCCGGCGCCGGGTCGCGGCGCTCGTGACGGCGCGCCCGAGGGCCTCGACGATGGCGTCCTCCTCCATCGATTGGCGATCCGAACCCAGCTCGCTCTGCACGCGGTTGAACACGACCCCGCGCAGTGCGATCGAGTGCTCTTCCACCTTGGAGCAGAAGTACTCCGCCTCGGAGAGGACCTGCTCCTCTGGTGTCGCGACCAGCAGGAACGCGCTCTGCCGCGAACGCAACAGCTCCTCGACGCGCTTCACCCTCTCGTCCCACCCCTCGAAGAGCGCGCTCATGGCGTTGAAGAACTCCGAGACGTCCGCCAACGCCGACACGCCGGTGGCATCCTCCAGCCGCCGCAGCAGCGCACCGGCGGTTCGATTGACGACGCGCAGACCCGACCAGCCGGCGGACATGTAGGGCCGCACGAACCAACGCATCACGCGCCGGTCGAGAAAGTTGCCGAGGCGGCTCGGCGCATCGAGGAAATCCAGTGCGTGATGCGTCGGCGGCGTGTCGACGACGATCAGGTCGTAGTCGCCACTTTCCTTGAGCTGCGATAGCTGCTCGATCGCCATGTACTCCTGCGAGCCGGCGAAAGTCCCCGACAGATTCTGGTAGAAGGCATTGGCGAAGATTCGCTGACGAACTTCGTCGGACTCGGCATACCGCTCGACCAGCGCATCCCACGCTCCCTTCTGATCGAGCATCATCGCCGAAAGACTGCCTTTCACGTCGACGGGAACCGGCGTCGGCCGATTCCCCAGCTCGGCAATACCCAGCGAGTCCGCCAGCCGCTTGGCCGGATCGATGGTGAGCACGATGGTGCGGCGCCCCGCCGTCGCTCCCAACAGACCGATCGCTGCCGCGGTCGTCGTCTTGCCGACGCCGCCACTGCCGGCGCACACGACCACATCGTGACCGGCGACGACATCGGCGATGCTCTTGCGCGAACCAGCGCTCACTCGGCTGCCTCGATCTGGTCGACGAGCTCGAGCAGTTGCTGCCGGCCGAACTCCTCGGAGAAGACGAAGGGCAACTCGACGCGGGGAATCGGCACGTCGCGCTCGAGCTCGCGCAAGTACCGCTTGTTGAGCCGCGTCCAACCCGACTCCTCGGCGGCCCGCGACGCTACTTCCGACAGCAGCAGCTTCGTGTCGCGCTGCCGGCTACTGCGCGCCGCCGCCAGAAGGGCGTCGATATCGGCCGGGCGAAACTGCTCGGTGTGCAGCCGATTCACGAAAAGAGCTCCGAGCGGCATGCGCAGCTCTTCCCGCACCCGCCGCGCCATCGTCACGGTCTCGTTGACCGGCATCTCTTCGGCCGTCGTCACCAGGTGGATGGCCGTGCGCTTGGGATCGGACAGCAGAGCGACAACCTTTTCCGCTTCGCGTCGTACCAGCCCGGCGCCGAAGGCGTCGCGCGCGGCGCTCGGCATGCGGAGATACTGCAAGCCGTGACCGGTCGCCGGCGCATCGACGATGACGACGTCCCACTGGCGCCCGCCTCCCCGTTCGTCGGTGCGCTGCGCCTCGTACCAGATCTTGCCGATGGTCATCAGCTCCTTCAGTCCGGAGGCAGCGGCGACGAAGTACTGATAGAGCTCGCTCTGCGTCACGGCCTGCAGAAAGCGGCGCACCGGCACGACCATGCCGAGATACTCGGCCAGCGCGGCCGAGCCTTCGATTCCCATCACCGACACCCCGTCGACCATGCGGCCGGCGCGTCCGGGTTCGGCCGCATCCACCCCGAGCAACTGCGCGGCGCGCGAGAGTCCGTCGACTTCGCAGAGCAGGACCTTCTTACCGGCGCGTCCGGCCGCTAGAGCGAGCGAGCATGCGACCGTCGTCTTGCCGACGCCGCCCTTGCCGACGACGAAGATCAATTGACGGTCGAAGAGGTCCACGTGTACCGGTCGATTCTTCAAGGATCGCGGCGAGAGAGGCAGGCCGTGCGGATCACGCTCCGCCCGCGAAGGATCGGAACGCCAGGCAGACGTTGGTGCCGCCGAATCCGAAAGAGTTCGACAGCGCGACTCGCACCTTCCGTTCGCGCGCTTGGTTGGGCACGTAATCCAAATCACACTCGGGGTCCGGCTCTTCGTAGTTGATCGTCGGCGGTAAGACGCCCTCGCGGACGGCGAGCGCCGTGTAGGCGGCCTCGATGCCGCCCGCGCCGCCGAGCAAGTGCCCGGTCATCGACTTGGTCGAGCTGATGGCCAGCTTCCTCGCGTGATCTCCGAAGACGCTCTTCACGGCCGTCGTCTCATTGACGTCGTTGTACGGCGTCGAGGTGCCGTGCGCGTTGATGTAGTCGACGTCGTCGACCGACGCTCCCGCGTCGCGCAGTGCCAAGCGCATGCACTGCGCGGCACCGCGTCCCTCCGGCGCCGGGGACGTCATGTGGTACGCGTCCGCGTTGGCCCCGTAGCCGACGATCTCGGCGTAGACGCGCGCGCCGCGCGCCTGCGCACTGGCCAGCGATTCGACGACCAGCATTCCGGCGCCTTCGCCGATCACGAAGCCGTCGCGCCCGCGGTCGAACGGGCGGCTCGCCCGCTGCGGCTCTTCGTTGCGCGTCGACAGCGCCCGCATCACCGCGAATCCGCCGACGCCGAGCGGTGTGATCGGAGCCTCGGAGCCGCCGGCGAGAACCATCGTCTGTCGGCCCGACGCAACCAGCCGGAAGGCTTCGCCGATTGCATGACCGCCCGAAGCGCATGCGCTGGTAGTCACGTAGTTGACGCCGCGGCAGCCGAAGCGAATCGCGATCATTCCCGGCGCCATGTTGGCGATGAGACGCGGCACGAAGAACGGCGACACGCGTCGCAGTCCGGATTCGTGGAAGGTCGCCGTCACCTCCTCGATGGTCGCGATCCCGCCCATCCCGACACCGACCACGACACCGACGTCGTCGCCATTGGCGTCGTCGATACGAAAGCCCGAGTCGTCGAGCGCCATCTGCGACGCGGCCAGCGCGAGCTGCGTGAATCGGTCGACCTTCTTGATCTCCTTCTTGTCGAAGTAGAGGTTTGGATCGAACCCGCGCACCTCGCCGGCGATGCGAACCGGATGCACGCTGGCGTCGAAACTCGCGATCGTCGCGATGCCGGAACGCCCGCACAGAATCGAGTCCCAGTTCTCCGCCGTTCCGACACCGATCGGGCTGATGATGCCGAGTCCAGTGATGACAACCCGGCAGTCCGTCGATGACATGCCTGTCCGCATACGCGAGGGCCCTAAACCCGTCAACCGCTAAAGGGCGTACCGTATGAGCGGCGCCGCCGATGGCATCACACGCACAATCGGCGTGTCGCTCATCGTCGCAATGCGCTCACTGACCGAATGCGTCCCAGCCGGTGATGTCCTTGCCGATGATCAGCCGGTGGACGTCCTCGGTGCCCTCGTAGGTGTTGACGGTCTCCAGGTTCAGCATGTGACGGATGATCGGATACTCGTCGATGATGCCGTTGGCGCCGAGGATGTCGCGCGCCATGCGCGCGATCTCGAGAGCGTTGGAGACGTTGTTCATCTTCGCCATGCTGACCTGCTCGGATCGCATTCGCCCGGCGTCCTTGAGCCGGCCGAGGCGAAGGCAGAGCAGCCGGCCCTTCGTGATCTCGGTGATCATGCGCACCAACTTGGCCTGCACGAGCTGGTAGCCGGCAATCGGGCGCGAGAACATGATCCGCTCGCGCGCATAGTCGCGCGCACACTCGTAGCAGGCCTCGGCGGCGCCGAGGGCGCCCCAGGAGATGCCGTAGCGCGCTTGCGTCAGGCACGACAGCGGCCCGCGCATGCTCGACACCTTCGGCAACACGGCATTCTCGGGCACGAAGCAATCCTCGAGAAACAGCTCCGAGGTGATCGAGGCGCGCAGGCTGAACTTGCCCTCCATTTCACGACTGGAGAAGCCGGCGGCGCCGCGCTCGACGAGGAACCCGCGCACCGCGCCGCTGCCGTCGGCGACCTTCGCCCAGACCAGCGCGACGTCGGCGACGTCGCCATTGGTGATCCAACGCTTCGTGCCGTTGAGAACCCAGCCGCCCGACACGGGCTCGGCGCGCGTCAGCATGCCCGCTGGATTGGATCCGAAGTCGGGCTCGGTCAAACCGAAACAGCCGAGCGCTTCGCCGCGCGCCATCGCCGGCAGCCATCGGCGCTTCTGCTCCTCCGAGCCGTAGGTGTAGATCGGGTACATGACGAGGCCGGACTGCACGCTGACGAACGATCGCAAGCCTGAATCGCCGCGCTCGAGCTCTTGATTGATGAGGCCGTAGGCGACGTTGTTCAGTCCGGCGCAGCCGTACTCGGTCGGCAGATTGGAACCGAAGAAGCCCAGCTCGCCGATCGTCTTTGCCAGCTCGACCGGAAACGTACCGCGCCGGAAGTGCTCGGTGACGACCGGCAGATACTCGCCGTCGACAAAGCTGCGCGCGGTGTCACGAGCCAGCCGTTCCTCCTCGGAAAGCAGCTCTTCGATGTCGTAGTAGTCGGTTCCGCGAAAGGCCGGTTCGTTCATCGCGGCGACGATACGATCGATGCCCGTACCGCTTCAAGCTCCCCCGCCTGCAGCGGCCGCCACTTGCCCTCGGGCAGATCGCCGAGGTGGATCGGGCCAACCGAATCGCGCAGCAGGTCGGTCACCTCGAGACCGACCTTGCCGCAGCAACGGCGGATCTGATGCTTCATACCCTCGACCAGCTCGAAGCGCATTCGCCTGCGGCCGGCGCTCTCGACCTTCATCGGCAATAGCAGACGGCCGTCGATGCGCATCGCCTTGTTGAGGCGATCGATCTGCCCCGATGCGACATCGGAGTCGACCGTCACGAGGTATCGTTTGACGATGCCGTGGCCGCCGATCAACGCACGCGCCGCGACGCCGTCGGTGGTGAGGATCAACAATCCCCGACTGGCGCGATCCAAACGTCCGGCAACCGCCAGATCGCCGGCTGCCGCCAACGTCGCCGCGACGGCTTGTCGCTCGATCATCCCGTGCGCCGCGGCAGCCGTGACGAGGGATCGGGCGTCGCGCTGTCCCGGATCGGGCATCGCCGAAACTACACCGACGGGCTTGTGTAAGACGACACTGATCGAACGCTCCAACAGTGCGCGTCCTTCGGGCGTGATCTCGATGTCGGAGTCGCGCGTCGCGCGCGCCCCCTGCTCAGAGACGATGACGCCGTCGACCCGCACACACCCGGCATCGATCAGGCGCTCGGCCTCGCGCCGGCTGCACAGCCCGCGCGCGGCGAGAATCTTGCTGACGCGCTCGGTCTCGCGCCCCTCACCGGCGGAGCTCATGACACCCATCCGCGCTCGGCGCCGGAGCGGATCAGGCGAGCATCGCGGCAATCGACGTGGCCAGAGCGGCGGCCTCGTCCCCATCGAGCTTGGCGGGCTTCCAACCGACGCCGAGGCCACTGCCGTCCGCGTACTTCGGGATGATGTGGAAGTGGACGTGCATCACCGCTTGATGAGCCGCGGCGCCGTTGTTCTGCAGAATGTTGTAGTCGACGGCGCCGGTAGCGCGCAGCACCGCGCGGCAGATGCGGGGCAGCACCGCTCCGATCGCCGCCGACGATGCGTCGGACAGCTCGTGCAGCCGGACCGCGGGCTCCTTGGGGATGACCAGCGTGTGGCCGCGACTGATCGGGAAGATGTCGAGAAAGGCGAGAACCTGATCGTCCTCGAACACCCGATGACACGGCGCCTCACCGGCGATGATCTTGGCGAATATGGTGTCGGCCATGCGACGGAAGGTATCGCGGAACGGCGGGCGAGCAAAGGGCCGCGGCGGCCGGATGGAGGTCAATCGTCGAGGACGAAGACGGTGATCAAGTCGTCGTCGGCGCCGCCGTCGACGGCCGGCACACTCAGCACGAGCCGCCCCGGGCCGTTCTCGACGCGCCAATCGACACACGAGAAATTTTCGCCGACCTCGTCGTGCTCGAGCACCGCGCCCGGTTGGTTGCCGGCATCGGTGATGACGGCCCGCGACAGCGCGCTGACGAAGCCGAACACCGTCGGCTCACCGGGTCCGTGCTGGTCGCACGGGCCGAAATCGACACTGGCGGTGGCGGGAATTCCGACCGTACCGAAGTCGCCGTCCGGCGCGAGAAGCAGCGCACCGGCGCCTGAATTCGCGACGCCGGAGGGACCGACCACCACCGGACCATTGCAGACCCCCGGATGCGGGCTCTGCGCACCTTCGACGGTGCCGCTCGCGGCGGCGCAGTCACCCGCCGTGAAGCCGTCCACACCGACGACGCCGATGTTGTGGTCCTGCGACGACGTCACTCCAAGATCGAAGCCGCCACCGCACGCCAGGATCCCCGCGTCGGCTACCGGCACTTCCGGGCGAATGCACAGCGTGAAGATTCCCACCTCCACCGAGATCACTTCCGATGCAGCGGTGATCGCCACCTTGGCGAGGCCGGTTTGCGGGTCGGGAACACCCACCGTCAGGTCCAGAAATCCCTCCAGCCCGTCGAAGGTCAGGCCAGGTATCAGGCGCAAGCTGCTCGTCGCCGGATCGATCGAGAAGCGGCGCGTGCCGAGTCCGGGCGTCGGCGTGACCGTCGGCGTCCGGGTCGGCGTGAAGGTACGCGTGAAGGTGGGCGTCGCGGTGTTGGTCTGTGTCGGAGTCCGTGTGTGTGTCGACGTCCGCGTCGGAGTGTGGCTGCGCGTCGACGTTTGAGTCCGCGTCTGCGTCAAGGTGCGGGTAGAAGTCGGAGTCGGGCTGTGGGTGCCGGTGCCCGTCGGCGTGCGGGTGAAGCTCGGCGTCAGGGTGAACGTGTTCGTTCGCGTCGCCGTCCGGGTGCGCGTCTGTGTCGCGGTGCGAGTGACGGTGGCGGTGCGCGTCGAGGTCAGCGTGATCGTCGGAGTACGGCTGGCCGTTGGAGTCCGCGACGCGGTGTGGGTGATGGTCGCCGTCGTCGTGCGGGTCGGCGTCGTCGAGAGACTGGGCGTCGACGACGGCGTCGACGATGCAGTCGCGCTGCGCGTGCCCGTCGGTGTCGCGGTGCCGGAGCGCGTCGCAGTCGCGCTGGCGGTGTGCGTCCGCGTCGCCGTGGCACTGCTCGTCGGCGTCGCACTGCCGCTCTGCGTCGGTGTCGCCGAACGCGTCGTCGTAGCGGAGCGCGTCGCAGTGTCCGTACTGCTCGGAGTCGACGTCGCCGTGCGCGATGGGGTCGCTGTGCGCGACAGCGTCGCCGTGCTGCTCGGGGTTGCGGTCGTCGTGCGCGACGCGGTCACCGTCAGGCTGGAGGTCGAAGTCGCCGTGCGCGTCGCTGTCGCCGTGACTGCAGTACTCGAGGTTGTCGCCGTGCGCGACGCGGTCGGAGTGTGCGATGGAGTAACGGTGCCGCTTTGAGAGGGAGTCGCGGTTGCGCTGCGCGATGCAGTCGCCGTGGCGTCTTCCGTCGCCGTGGCCGTGCCGGTGTTGGCGGCCGTCGGCGACGCGGTGCCGGCAATCATCGTGGCAGTTGGCTCGACCGTCGCCGTCGACGCGGCGGTGTCGACCGCCGTCGGCGACGCGGTTTGCGTCGCCGTGTCGAGAGGCGTGCCGGTCGCCGTTGCCGTCGCTACACCCGGAGTTGCCGTCGCCGCATCGCCCGTCGGACTCGTCGACGCCGTCGACGTTGCGGTCGGCGACGGGGACGCGGGTGGACAGCCATCCAGCGCATTGTTTACCGATCGAATCAGCTCCGCGATCTCGACGGCGCCATCGCCATCGCCATCGGCCGCCGGGCAGGCGCCGAGGGGTGCTTCACCGAGGCTGATCCTCACCTGGAGAATCAGCTCCGCGATGCCGACGTCGCCGTCGCCGTCGCAGTCGCCGTGACAGAGAGGCGCTTGCGCGTGCGACGCCCTCGGACTGAGCGCGGCAAACACAATCACCGCCGCAAGCAACACTGCCCACCGCGCCGGGTTCGCGACGGCATTACGTCTGCGCCGCACGTGCTCTCCACGCCACTTCACCGCCACGTCCCCCTGCTCGACACTGATTCAAGGATCCGATCCAACCAGAATTCGAGCACGGAAACTACAGCGGCGCGCGTAACCAGCACTGCGCAAAAGCCAACGCGCAGATGGAGATTACTGCGTGCCGCGAGCCGCGCCGCTCGGCGAGGCGGCTCGGCTCCAGGCGGACGTCCCCTCGCTCGTCACCCCGGGGTGCGTGCGTCAAAATGTCCCACTCTTGCACCCAGGAAGTCAGTTGACAGGTCGATAGCCGCCCTACAGGCTGCCAGAAAAATGTCGTCCCCCGCCAAAGCGTCACGAGCACGCTCAGCGCGACCGAGAGGTCGACGCCGCGGCGCCTTCACACGGCTCCTGGCGGCCATCGCCGCGGTAGCGCTGGTGGCGGTTTCGGTCCAGGCGGGTGTCGTCGAGGCCTGCTCGCTCTGCCCCGTCGACTGCCCCATGCACGCCGCGCACGGCGGCGACGCGGCAGCCGATACGGTGACAACTCAGAAGATTCGCTGCCACGGCGCGGGACAAACCCACGGCGGCGCCGATCTCCAGTTCCGCCGGCCGCCCTGCCGCACTTCCCTGACCCTCTCAGCGTCTCTGTTGCCGCCGTTCGTACTCGGAACACCGACCGAGCTCGGTGCGTTTATGCTTTCCTCGCCCGGCGCGATCGACGATTCGGCTCGGCTGAGCCGACGAAGCGCCGTACCCGAAACGCCGCCGCCGATCGCTTTCGCCTGACCGCTCCGCCCGTTCACTGCGGTCGGAGTCGGGGCGCGCGCCGCCAATCCCGGCGGGGCGAACGGACGAAAGGATCGCAAGGAATGAACGCGCCATTGGGGGCGCGCGGCGCGCATCGCGACCGGCCACGGAGCCGGAAGCGGACGCGGCGGCGCCTCACGTGCACGGTTCTCGGGCTGGCCGTCTGGATCGGCGTCATCGCCGATCCGGCCTCAGCCTGCGACCTGTGCGCGATCTATACCGGAACACAGATGCAGACGAACCGCACCGGGCTGCGGCTCGGCGTAGCCACGCAGGTCACCTACTTCGGGACCAGGCACGACGGCGGGGGCAAGGTCGACAACCCCGGCGAAAGTATGACGAGCGCAATCACCCAGGTGGTGCTCGGCTACAACCTGCGCGAGACCATCGGCGCACAGATCAGCCTGCCGATCATCTCGCGCACCTTCACGCGCCTGGAGGGACAGTCTCTCCGCGATGACGACGAGACCGGCATCGGCGACATGTCGATCGTCGTCAACTACGCCCCTTTTCGCTGGGTCAGCGTCGACAGCGTCGTCGGCGCCTCGCTGATCGGCGGCATCAAGCTCCCCACAGGCGACAGCGACCGGCTTCAGGAGGAGATCGACGGTGTCCCGACGACCCCCGTCTTCCCCGACATTCCGGGCCGCGGTCTGCCGGGGTTCGACATCCCGGCAACCGGGGCCAGAGAGCCCGGCGCGGTGACCAATCACGGCGGACACGGCGGGGAAAGCGGATTGCACGGCCACGACATCGCGCTCGGATCGGGTTCGGTCGACGGCATCGTCGGCGCCGATCTGTACGGGAGCTGGAAGCGCCTATACGCCCTCGCGTCGATCCAGTACTTCATCCGCAGCCAGGGCAGCTACAACTTCCAGTACGCCAACGATCTGCTCTGGCGCGTGGGGCCGGGCGCGTACCTGGCGCTCGATGACGTCGGCCTCGGACGCGGGTACACGCTCGGATTGGCAGCGCTACTCTCGGGCGAGGCCAAGGGTCAGGACACTCTGTCCGGCGTCGAAGTCGGCGGCGGCATTACAGCCCTCTACCTCGGCCCGGCCCTGACGTTTACCTGGGGCGAGTCGCTGCAGGCCAACCTGGGCGGCGAGCTGCCGGTTCTGCAAAATACCTCGGAGCTGCAGCTGGTTCCGGACTATCGCATCCAAGCAGGGCTGACATGGCGGTTTTGATGATCGATTTGCAACGAAGCTGCCGTCGGCGCGATCCTCGAACAAACGATAGAGTGACGCCAGCAACGGACAGGAGATTATTAGGATGAAGCGATTCCTCACATGGATAGGCCTGATGTGCACCGCTGCAGCTTCTTTCGCGCAGCCCGGTCTCGACCCGAACGGCCAGTGCATCGGCGACGGCGACGGCGACGCCGTCGTGCGCATCCACGAGCTGATCACCGCGGTCAACAACTCGCTCGACGGCTGCCCGCAGCGCGACATCGAAATCAACTTCGCCGCCGCCGTCGGCGACGAGGCGTTCGAATGCGGCGGCGTGTACCAGAACGTCGGGGCCGGCGACTCGACCCTGCGGCTGACGGACTTCCGCTTCTATGTATCCGACGTCCGATTGCTGACAGCCGACGGCGGCGAGGTTCCTTTGGAGCTGACAGAGGACGGCGTGTGGCAGCGCGACGGCGTCGCTCTGCTCGACTTCGAAGACGGTCAGAACGGCTGTGCGTTCGGCAACGCCCCGATGAACAACGTCGTGCGCGGCACGGCGCCGGCGCTCGCCTACACCGGAGTGCGCTTCGATATGGGATTGCCGTTCGAGCTCAATCACGGCAACGCCGAGTTGGAGACCGAACCTCTCAACGTCACCGCGATGTTCTGGAGCTGGAACGGCGGCTACAAGTTCATCCGCGTCGACGGCTTCGCCGGCCCGATCGACAACGCGATCAACTACAACTTGCACCTCGGCAGCACCGGCTGCGACAGCCGGGCCCCCGTCATCCCGCCAACCGGACCCTGCGCCAATCCCAACCTGCCCGAGATCACTCTGCAGGGATTCAATCCGTCGACCAACGTCATCGTCGCCGACCTGGCGCCGCTGCTCGCCGACGTCGATGTCGAGGTCAACCAGGAGGAAACTGCTCCCGGTTGCCAGTCGCAGCCGTTCGACTCGGATTGCGCGACGATCTTCCCCAACCTCGGCCTGCCGTTCGGCGAGACGCCGCCCAGCACCCAGAAACTGTTTCGCGTAGAGTGACGAGCCCCGCCCGTCGATGGAGGTAACACCGATGAACAGAATCTTGCTCGGCGCCGCGCTGCTAGCGGCGATCGGCATTGGCTGCGGCGACGATGACGACGGCGACACGCCGCCTCCGACTGCCACGGTCGCTCCGACGGCGACGATCGCTCCGACGGCGACCGCCGTCCCATCGGCGACCGCCGAACCTTCCGCGACGCCCGCCGAGGACGAGCATCGCGAGGTCGAGATCGCCTCAACCGAAGACGGCGGCGGTGCGCTGGCGGCCGGCTTCGACTACGAGCGGCCGATCTCCTTGTTCTTCAATAGCTGCATCGGCGGCGAGGGAGACGAGTGCAGCGGCGGCATCCGTCTCTACTCGGCACCCAATCCGGGCTTCGTACCGCATGCGCACGGGCACGAAGCGGCGGGTGTGTCCGGAACCGGACACGAGGACGAGCTCTTCGAGCTCGCCGACGACACGGCGATCAGCATCGAGATCATCGCCATCACCGCCGGCCTGTCGCTGACGATCGACGGCGAGCGCCTCGACGAACCCGGCCAGAGCACCGCTCTCGGTACCACCCCTGACTTCCACGCCGATGGCGAGACGTTCCTCGCCCTCGAGGACGACGATTCGATCGAGGGCGACTTTCACCTGTCCTTCCGCCTGATCACCGATTCGGCGACCTACGACGACTCCGACGAGTACGAGATCCACTTCGTCACCGCCGAAGGCGGGCACGGGCACGAGGACGATCACGAGCACGAAGACGCGGAATGAATGAGTAAATCGGGAGGGTGCAGGCCCCGGCGTGGGCCTGCACCCGTCCATTGCGATTGAGAATGGTATTCAATACCATCCCGCCATGGCGCGAACCCTGGCGGACCTCGGCCCCTCGCAGGAAGGCGTGATCGCCTCGATCGAAGGGGACGACGGAATCTCGCACCGGCTCGCCGAGCTCGGCTTCACCCCGGGCATCACCGTCCGCTACATCCGGCGCGCCCCGCTCGGCGATCCGATCCAGGTAGGGGTTCGCGGCTTCGAGCTGGCGGTGCGCGCCAGCGAGGCGAGACGTGTCGTCCTCGCCTGAGCGCAAGGGGCCGAGTATCGCCCCGGGCGCGCCATCATGAGCGCGGCGAACGCCACCGTCGAGCAGCTCGCGACGCCGCCGCTGGGCAGTAAGGCGAACCCATGCGTCGTCGCCGTCATCGGCAATCCGAACACCGGCAAGACGACGCTGTTCAATGCGCTGACCGGCCTTTCGCAGCACACCGGCAACTACGCGGGCGTGACGGTCGACAGCTCTCTCGGCACCTTCACCGAAGGCGACACGCACTTCCTGCTGGTCGATCTGCCGGGCTCCTATTCGCTCACCCCGCGCGCGCCCGACGAGGCAGTCGCCGTTCGCGCGCTGATCGGCAGCGGAGAGACGGCGCGGCCGCACGTCGTCCTGTGCATCGTCGACGCGACCAATCTCGACCGCAACTTGTTCCTGCTGACCCAGGTTCTCGAAAGCGGCCTTCCCGTCGTCGTCTGCCTGACCATGGTCGATGTCGCCAAGCGCGAGGGAATGCGCATCGACTACCGCGAGCTGAGCCGCAGACTCGGCGTGCCGATCGTTCCGGTCCACGCCACCCGGCGACAGGGAATCTCGCAGCTCAAGGCAGCGCTGCGCGATAGCGCCGTCGCCGGCGATGCGGCGACGGCCCGCGTGCCGTTGCCGAAGCCGATCGCCGAGGCGGTCGACGGCATGATCCCGCTTCTGAACAGCAACGGCCGCCGCTCCAGATTTCTCGCCCAGCGCCTCCTCTTCGACCGCGACGGATTCCTCGATCGGGAGCTACGCGGCGAAATCCCCGCTGCGGCGCGTTCGTACGCCGACGCCGCCCGCCAACGCCTGGGCCAGGCTGGATTCGCACTCCCCGGCGTCGAAGTCGCGGAGCGCTACGAATGGATCCGCGACCTGCTCAGCGACAGCGTCGACGACGGCAGCGGCGCCCGCTTTGCGTGGACACGGCGCATCGACGCCGTCGTCACACATCGCGTGTGGGGAGCGACTCTCTTCCTGGGCGCGATGGCGTTCGTGTTCCAGGCGATTTTCACCTGGGCGGCGCCGTTCATGGATGCAATCGACGGCGCGTTTGGCGCCCTCGGCGACGCGACGGCGGCGATCGTACCCGACGGCGTCCTGCAATCGCTGCTGGTCGACGGCGTCATCGGCGGCGTCGGCGCGGTGCTGGTGTTCGTGCCGCAGATCGCGATTCTGTTCGCTCTCATCACCATCATGGAAGACTCCGGCTACATGGCGCGGGCCGCGTTTCTGATGGACCGCGCCATGTCGAGCTTCGGTCTGTCGGGTCGGTCCTTCATTCCGCTGCTGTCGTCGTTCGCCTGCGCCGTGCCCGGCATCATGGCGACGCGCTCGGTCGAAGACCGCCGCGATCGCCTCACGACCATCATGATCGCGCCCCTGATGAGCTGCAGCGCGCGACTGCCGGTGTACGTCCTCTTCATCGCCGCGTTCATCCCGCCGGTCACCGTAGCGGGCGTTC
Source organism: uncultured bacterium (assembly GCA_902826395.1). Classification (GTDB taxonomy): domain Bacteria; phylum Desulfobacterota; class Binatia; order HRBIN30; family CADEER01; genus CADEER01. The sequence continues at coordinate 5,649 of CADEER010000055.1, read as the reverse complement.
TCGGGCTGCAGGGTCTCACCCTGTTCGCCATGTACATGGTCGGAATCGTAGTCGCGCCTTGCGTCGCCTGGGTGCTCAAGCGGACACGGCTCAAGGGTCCGCCGGTGCCCTTCCTGCTCGAATTGCCGCCGTACAAGATCCCCTCGTGGCGGGTCGTGCTGTTTCGCGTCTATGACCGCTCGTGGGCGTTCGTCCGCCGGGCCGGAACGGTCATCCTCGCCACCGCCATCCTGATCTGGGCGCTCTCCTACTTTCCGAACCGGCCCGACATCACCGAGAGGTACGACGCCCTGCGCGCCGGCGCCGCCGACGCGGCGGCGGTGGAAGAGCTCGACCGCAGGGAAGCCGGCGAACATCTCCGCGCCAGCTTTCTCGGCCAGGCCGGCATCGCCATCGAGCCGCTGGTTCGCCCGCTCGGTTGGGACTGGCGCATCGGCATGGCGACCCTGGCCAGCTTTCCGGCGCGCGAGGTGGTCATCGCCGCCCTCGGCACGATCTACAGTCTCGGCGACGGCACCGACGAGACGAGCCCGGAGTTGCGCTCGACCATGCGCAGCGCGACGTGGCCCGATGGTACCCCCGTCTTCACCCCAGTCGTGGCGCTCTCGGTGATGGTGTTCTTCGCCCTCTGTTCGCAGTGCGCCGCCACCCTCGCCACCATCCGCAGGGAGACCGGCTCCTGGGGACCCCCGATCTTCACCTTCGTCTACATGACCACCCTCGCCTACTTCGCCGCGCTGGCCGTCTACCAGATCGGCAGCCGCCTGGCCTGAGCCGCGATGCCGTTCGACACGATCCTTGCCCTGAGCCTGGTTGGCGCCGCGGCGATCTACCTGGTGCTGCGCCTGACCGGCAGGAGCACGGCGCATTCCGGCTCGACGCCCGCCTGCCAGCGCTGCGGGTCCGGCGAGGGCACGGCGCAACCGGGCTCGCCGTCCGCTCTCAGGCGCGGGCCGAAATTTTTTCGCCGGATGACTTGATAACGAATCTCAAAATCAGATAAAGACACCGAACCGACTTCGACATGATCATCTGTCAGTGCACAGGGACCACCGATCGCGACATCGCGCGCCTCCGCGCCGAGGGGCTCGGCACGGTCGCCGCGGTCGCCAAACTGACTGGCGCGGGACGCAACTGTGCTCCCTGCCGCAGCGAGATCGTGCGACTGCTCACCCTGCCGATGGTTGGGCCCACCGACGCCGTGAATGCGCCGTCGGCTTCCGATTCGATCTGCGCCGCCTGATTCCGACAGCCGCGGTCGGCGGCTAGCGGCTCCCGCATTCGCAGGACGGATCCCGGGATTTTGGATTCGGCGCGGCGCGCGCTATAGGTGGCGACGTCAGCGCGCCATTCTCATGTGGCGCCGAGAGCCGAACCTGACGGCGATGAGAGGGGTTGGACGATGAAGAGCAACAAGAAGATCATCGAGGCACTCAACGAGATCCTGACCGGCGAGCTGACTGCCATCAACCAGTACTTCATCCACGCCAAGATGTGCGCGAACTGGGGCCTGCAGCGCCTGGCCGAGGCCAACCGCAAAGAGTCGATCGGCGAGATGAAGCACGCCGACGAGATCATCGAGCGCATCCTCTTCCTCGAGGGCGTCCCCAACATGCAGCGCCTCCACAAGGTGAGGGTCGGCGAGAACGTCCCCGAACAGCTCGACCTCGACCTCAAGCTCGAACTGGAGGCGATCCCGCTTCTCAACAAGACGATCGCCCTGGCCGTCGAGCTGGGCGACAACGGTACCCGCGAGCTGCTCGAGGAGATCCTGACCTCGGAAGAGGAGCACGTCGACTGGCTCGAGGCCCAGCTCGGGCTGATCAAGTCGATCGGGATCGAGAACTACCTGGCCCAGCAGATCCACGGTTGAGCCGAGCGCTGGTCGATCAGGTCGCCGCGCCGATTCGGCCGTGTGCTAGGCAATCACCAAGCCGAGCCAGCACGCGGCCGCGTATACCCCCGCGGTCACCACACAGCGCACCAGAAACGGCATCATCCCCTCGAACCCCATCGGATCCTCCCGGTTAGCCCATCGACGACTCCCCCCCACGCCAGTGTCCGGCCACCCCACCAAACATGCAGCGTTTGCCGGATTGACTGCGTCTCAACCCCGGTGGAGACCCCGTTGACTCATCACTTTTGCGCCATTCGCAACAAAAGCGTCCAATTTTCGACGGCGATCCGCCTGCTGGTCGCGCTGAGCGGCTGGGTCGCGGGCGGGTGGTGGGCGCCCTGCTCGCCCGCCAACGCTGCTCCGACTGCCGACCCGGTATTGGGGAAAGTTGCCAGGCTGCTCCTCGACGACTCGCCCGCTGCCGCTCGGGTCGCTGGATCGGAAGGCGTCTCCCCTGAGGGCGCTGAGCTCGACGTTCGCCTCACCGCCCTGACGCCGGCGATCGTCGACGCGGCGCGCGCCGCTGGGATGAACGTCATCGACGCGGATCTGCGCCATGCGCGGCTCTTCGGGATCTGCCCCGACGCCGCCTGCATCGTCGCCATCGCCGAGATCCCGGAGGTGACCGCCGTCCATCCCAACTACGGCGCCGTCACCATGACCGGCAACGCGGTCTCACAAGCCGACGTTTCGATCCGCGCCGCCGAGGCGCGGCAGACGTTCGGCGTCACCGGCGCCGGCGTTCGCATCGGCCTCATCTCCGATACGTTCACCGATCGCACATCCGGGACGTTCAGCGGCAACGGGTGCGACCGTCGTTTCACTCCCACCAACCCAAACGCGGCAGCCGAGCTGGCCTCCCTGGTGCGCGTGATCGAGGAACCGGCCGCGAACTTTCCGGGCGTGGACGAGGGTCGCGCCATGGCCGAGCTGGTGCACGACCTGGCACCGGGAGCGGAGCTGTATTTCCACACCGCGTTCTCGACGCCGAGCGTCTTCGCGCGCGGCATCGAGGCGCTCGCCGACTGCGGCGTCGACATCATCGCCGACGACGTCATCTACTTCGCGGAGCCGATGTTCCAGGACGGCATCATCGCGCAGGCCGCCGAGGACGCCGTCGAACGCGGCATCCTCTTCTTCTCTGCCATCGGCAACCTCGGCACGTGGGGCATCGACGAGATGTACGTCGACGGCAACGCCGACGCCGACGACATGGCCGACACGCCGAGCGGCGACGACCTGCACCGCTTCGCCAACGGCACGACGTTCGCCGCCGTCACCGTGCCGCGCCGCTGCAGCCTGCGCATGGTGCTGCAATGGAACGAACCGTTCTCCGGCACGCTCGGCGAGGGGGCGACGAGCGACCTCGACCTCTACGGCTGCCCGGCCGCCGATCCGCGGACCTGCCAGACGAGCAATGGTGCGCGCGATTCGCAGGGCTGCGCCGCCGGCAACGGAGATGCGTCCGGCGACCCGATCGAGATCCTCGACATCAACAACAATGGCTCCACCGATCGCGTCTTCCACATCGCGGTCGAGCACGTGTGCGGCAACGAGGACGTCCGCTTTCGCGTCGTCAGCTTCGCGCTCGGCTGCAACTTTCCCGGCACCTATCAGTTCGATCCGCTGGTGTTCGACAAGAGCCAGGCGTACGGCCACCCGGTCGCCGCCGGCGTCGTGTCGACCGCGGCCGTCTTCTACAAGGAAATCGACAGCAACGGCGCCGACCAGGGGTCAGCCGACATCATCGACGTCGAGCCCTACAGCAGTCTCGGCGGTGAGATACCGATCTACTTCGATCGCGACGGCGAGCCCGTGCCCGGCGGCCCGGCCACGCGGCCAGCGCCGCTGCTCGCCGCGCCCGACGGCACCAACACAAGCTTCTTCGGTTTGCGCGACGCTGAAGGGGACGGGTTCCTCAACTTCTTCGGCACCTCCGCGGCGGCGCCGCACGCCGCGGCAGTCGCGGCTCTGATGTTCGAAGCCGACGGCGATCTCGATGCGCCAGAGGCGCTCGACATCCTGCGCTCGACTGCCATCGACATCGAAACCACCGGGCCGGACGTCTTGTCGGGCAGCGGACTCATCGACACGGTCGATGCGTTGGATGAGCTCCGGCTGCGCCAAACCGGCGTGCCCACCGCGACACCGACCGCCACGCCGACATCGCCGCCGGCTACGGCGACCGCTACTGTCTCTGCATCGCCGACACTCACCGCCCCCCCGACCGCGACAGCGACGCCGTCGCCGACTTTCGGTGGCGGCTGCCCCGGCGACTGCGACGCGGACGGCGAAGTGTCGATCAACGAGCTGGTGACCGGCGTCCTGATCAACCTCGGCGACAGCCCGATCGACGCCTGCCGCAGCTTCGACCGCAACGGCGACGGCAAGGCGGCAGTCAACGAGCTGGTGCAAGCCACTCTCGCGGCCCTGCTCGGCTGCTGACGCGATTTAGAGCGCGCAGCCCTGCAGCGATGCGTTGACGGCGGCGATGACCTCGTTGATGGCGACGACTTCGTTGCCGTTGACGTCGAAAGCGGGACAGGCCAGAGGCAGCACAGGGAACAGCGACTGGTTCACCCCGCGGATCAGCTCGCCGATCGTCACCCGCCCGTCGCCATTGCAATCGCCAGGGCAGCCGATCACTTCGACCGTCGGAGTCGCCACCGGGCTCGGCGTATCCGGCGCACTCGGCGTCGGTGTGGCGCTCGCGGTCGGAGTCGCAGCGCCGCGTCCGGCGAAGAGCGTGATCTCGGCGCCGCTCAACACGTGCGCATCGCCGGACGACGGGATGCGGTTCATGAAGCCGTCCCCGTCCATGACGTTGAGAACCAGATCGTCGAGTCCGTCGCCGTCGGCGTCGCCGACCGCCATGCTGTAGGCGAGCATATCGTTGAGGTCCTCGCCCTCGACGAGCAGGAAGGAAACCTCCTCCGGCACGTCGGCGAGGTCGATGACCGGTGGCAGCGCCTGCTCGGTACCGAAGAAGATATGGGTGACGCCTACTCGCGGTACTGCTCCAACGGGAGCGTTGGGACTCGCGATCACCAGCTCGTCGAGGCCGTCGCCGTCGACATCGGCGAAGATCGCCGTATCGCCGGCGATGGCGCGGTCAGTCTGGCCGTAGAAGCGCACGACGTTGGCGGGCGGCGTGCGCAGATCGATGACGCTGCCGGGCAGATCGGGACCGCCCATGACCAGCGCCAGCTCGCCGGCGTCGATGCGACTGTTGTTGATCGAGTCGCCGACGATGGCACCGATTGCGATGTCGCCGAAGCCGTCGCCGTCGAAGTCGCCGCTGTACAGCTCCTCGCCGTACGCATCGCCGTTGTCGGCGCCGTAGATAATCACTGTCGACGCGGGAGGCGATCGCAGGTCAATGCTCGCCGGTCGAGCGCCGGGTCCGAGATAGACCGCGTACGCTTCGCCAGCCCGAAAGCGGCTATTGTCCGGGCCGCGGCCGCCACCAATACCGTGGCCACCATTGGTGGCGGAGTAGCGATTCAACCCTGCGCCGATCAGCAGTTCGTCGGTGCCGTCCCCGTCCAGATCGCCGGCCCGCACCGTGCAGCCGCTGTGATCCTCCTCGTCGATCCCGTACACCACCGTCGTCGGCACGCTCGGATCGGCCAGGTCGATCTCGGCTAGCCCGCGTAAATGCGCACCGCCGTAAACCACCCAGGTCTCGCCGGCGTGCAGACGATCGTTCGCAGGGCCGTCGCCCTGATCGGCACCGAGCACCAGATCCGGTC
>CADEER010000054.1:12783-28669 GCA_902826395.1 uncultured bacterium | reverse complement strand
CGGCCGCCGGTAGTCGCGCTCGAATCGGTCGGGCGCCGGGGGATCGACGCCCGGCACCGAGCGCACCGGCTTGGCGAGGCCCGGAGTCATCATGCCGGCAGGCGGTCGAAGCCGCGCATTCCAGAGGGTAGCGGCGCCGCGGCCAGGTGGATGCCGCTTTCGCGACAGGCCGTGGCGAGCCGGCGCAGCGCTCCGACCGCTTCACCGAGTGCGTCGAGCCCCAGCGACGCGAGGGCTGCCTCCACTCGGATGGTCGATACGCCCGTGGCCGCCGCTACGGCCGCGAGCTCGGGGAGGGTGGCCAACGCCGACGCGTGCAGCGGCACGCGCATCTCGACGCGCGCTCCAGCGCGGCGGAGATTGGCGATGCCTTTCATCGCTTGTTCGAAGGCACCGTCGACGCGGGCGATCGCGTCCGCTTCGGTCGCGCGGGCGGCGAAGACCTTGATGGAAGCGTCGGTCAGGCCGGCGCGCACGGCTTCGGCCGTGAACTTGCCGTAGGCGAACCGCCTTCCGTTCGAGACGACACCGACGCGCCTGCCATCGGCTCCGCGCGCCCGTGCGATCAGCGCGACGAACTCCGGGTGAAGGGTCGGCTCGCGGCCGGCGAGCATGAGCGGCAGATCCTGCCGGCGCGCCGCGTCGACGCGCTCGCGCAGTGCGTTGACGTCGTCGGGCAGGAAGCGGTCCCGGTTCTCACAGCCGTTGCAGGCGTTGTTGCAGGAGCCCGCGAAGACAACCGTCGCGGCGCGGTCGCCGCACGATCCCCGCAGCAGCGCGTCGAAGCTGTTCGCCAGCGCATCGAGGTCGGCGGCGATGCCGCGCGTCACGTCCTCGACTTCGGGAGTATCGCCGATGGCGAGGCGCTGGACCCATTGCGACGCGGCGATGAGTTGGCTGGTTTCGGTTTCACCGCCGAGAACGCTGCGCAGTCGGCGGCAGGTTTCGTAGGCGATCGCGGCGCGCCGATCGGCGAACTGCCAGGCGATGTCGACGCTGTAGCCCTTGCTTCGCGCGGTCTGCGAGGCGGCGGCGCCTTGCCAGTCCTCGGCGACGAGCCCTTCGGACTTGGCGAGCGCGTAGATCGGCAGGCGCGGGTACAGGCGAAGGCGATTGCGGGTGATGTCGTGGAAGAAGTCGGTGAGCCCGTGCTCGCGCACGGCGCGTCCCGATTCGAGCAGGCTTTCCGGCGAGGTCCACGGATGGAACAAGATCAGACTGTGGCCGCGTTCGGCGCTGTAGCCGAAGTGTAGCGGATGGGCGCGCGCGAGATCGCGAACCAGCTCGACGGCGGCCAACAGTACGTCGCGCGTCGTTCCCTTGTTGTAGCGCTCGAGGTCGTCATCCGAGAAAGATTCGAACCCGATCAGGTAGAGCTCGAGCCGCGTATCGGTGCGAGCTGCAACTTCGATGCTACGGGCGAGTGCCGTATGGTGCTCGACCAACCAGTCGGCGCGCGTCTCGAGCAGCCACGTGACCTCGCGCAGCCCGTGCGCTTCGGCCCGCTCGAGCAGCTTCGGGAGGTAACGCAGAGGGTGCTGGTCGGTGAGCACGAAGGCATGCGGCTTTGGCAGGTGCTCGATCAGATACGTCACCTGGCGCAGCAACGACGCCACCGTCTCGTCGTCGGAGCGCTTGTCGTAGTCGCCGCCCATCGTGCAGAAGGCGCAGCCTTTGCGGAGAAGCTCGCTGTCCTCGAGAAGCGCCAGATCGCGGTACGGCTTGGCTTGCGAGACGTCGCGGCTGTAGGGACAGCCGCCGTTGCCGAAGATCGTGTAGGGTGCGGGCGCGATGGCGGTGTCGCCGGCGGCCGCGATCTCGTCGTGCTCGACGACCGGACGGAAGTCGAGAGCCGGGCCCCGCGCTTCGAGCAGCGACCGCTGCGGCGCTTCGGGCTGGCCGTCGCTCACTCGCGAGAGACCGGGGATGCCGAGATCTTGCGGCGAACCCAGATCCGCATCGAGCCACATGGTGAAGGCGCGACGCACCTCATCGCCCATCTCGCCGCGTTCCTTGCGCCTCTCGTAAGGGCGATAGCCCAGAGCGGCGTCGGCCGGCGCGACGCCGGCCATGCCCTCGGGGGGCGGTAGAAGCAGCAGCAGGCCGTCGGGGTGCCGCGCCTTCCAGCGTACGAACGGCTCCGGATCGAGAACCCTTTCGGTGGCGACCAGGTCGATCTGGTTGGCGAGAAGCCAATCGGTCAACCGTGCCGAGACCTCCGCGTCGCGCTGCCGATCGGCACCGTCGTAGTAGACACGCAGCATCCGGGCCTGGTGCCCGAGAGCTCGTGCGTCGCTGCACAACAGTCCGAGCAAGGCGTCCGAGAAATAGCCGCCCTTTCGCGAACCAAAAGCGCTGATCAGGGCGATGCGAAGAATACGAGCCCGGACAGCGTGGCGGCTCCCGTCGGTCGCCGGTGTCAACACCAAAGCTCCGAGGCGGCGGCGATAGTCTCCGGCCGGACTGCCGATTGCAGGAGCCGATTCACGAATCGGGCATGCCTATGGTGGCCGCGATCTGGCATGGCGGATCGCCGACGATATACCCCGGCCAAGTCCGGTATCAATCGAAACCTCCCGCGCGGGCGGCTCCGGATTGGCGTCGCGGTCGGCTACTGCTCGTCGGCGAAGCTCCGCACCCACTCGGCGATGTAGTCGGCGTAGCGAATCGGCGGGTGGCGGGGAGGGTCGGCGGCGCTGCAGCAGGTCGGCAGGCAGGCGATGGTCGCCGCGGGGTGGACCGGGAACCAGTAGATGATCGAGCGCCGCTCGCGCGCCGCGTCCAGGTTGATGACGCGGTGCCGGTTGGCGACATAGCGGCCGTTGGTCCAGCGGGTAAAGACGCTGCCGAGCTGGCAGACGATCGTCCCCGGGCGCGGTCCGACCGAGGCCCAGTCGCCTCCGGGAAGCTCGGTCTGCAGGCCCGGGACGTCGTTCTGGATGATGAACGCGAGCGGCAGTCCGTCGACGTGCGAATTGGTCCCGACCTTGCCCGTGTGGTTGCCCTGCGGCGGATAGCGTCGAGCGCGAACCGAGCCCTGGCACGGTCCGACGATCGGGTCGAAGTAGTCGGCGGACAGATCGAGGGAGAGGGCCAATGCCGACATGACGTCGATCCCCAGGCGATACAGCGCGCCCATCGTGTCGCGAACCACGCTCTCCAGCCCCGCGGGTCGACGCGGCCACCGATTCGGTCCGGTGTTCAGCGCCGCCTCGAGATCGGGGAACTCGTCCATCCCGAAGACGCAGTGGAAGGAGTCGTTCAACTCCCGCGCATCATCGAGCGGCTCATAGCCGCAGGCCTGACCTGGCGGAATTGCGATCTGCATGCGTTCGTCGACAGGCAGATCGAAGAACTCGTCGAAGTACGAAAGCGCCCGCTGAAGTAGTTGCTCCGGTATGCCGTGATTCTCAACGTAGAAGACGCCGCAGGTCGTGCAGGCTCGCGCCATCTCAGACAGCATGTGCCCGCGCCGACCCGGATCGATCTCGGCGAGCGGAGCCAGGATCGAGGCGAGATCGATGACCGGAACCGGGTCCTGGATCGACGTGGCAGGCGTCTCGATGTGCAATTCTTCGCCCATTAGTTGGTTCCGGGTCACCGTTACACGCTGGTCGGAGAAACTGTCAAAACGAACGCCGCCCGATACGGTACCTGCGCTTCGGCGACCTCGGTCGAAGCCCAGAGCGTTCTTGACACGATCGGTTTACCAAACGTATGCAGGTCGAGTCCGACGATTTCCAGACTCTCGAGAGGAAACCGATGCGAAAGATTCTGACCGCCATAATCATTGCTTTTGCGGCTCCTGCATTGGCAGCGAGCAACCCCGCAGCCGAGAAAGCGATCAAGTCGGTCGTTGCCCAGATCGATACCTGTATCAACAACCGGGATGCGAAGTGCCTCGGCGAGTTGTTCGCTGAAGACGGGACGTTTGGCGGCCCGGTGGAACACGGCAAGATCGCCAACGGCAGGGCGGCCATCGTCCGCCTCTACGGTGACATGCTGAAGCAACCGGTTCCGGAGGGCATGAAGCAGGTGCGCTCGGTCGAGAGGATCCGCTTTCTCGGTGATGATCGCGCGCTGGTCGATTCGTCAGTGAAGCTGACGGGGGTAGAAACGGCCGCTGGGCAAGACTGGCACACGGTGATGCTGATGCGGTCGCAGGACGGCAAGTGGTTGCTGGAGGACGTCCGCTTCTACGTCGTCGTCACCGGTGCGCCGCCGACACCGGGTCCGACGCCGGCCCCCACCAAATCCGCCGATGCCGATGAGTCCGAGAAGCCCGCTGATCCCGCGGCGCCGGCCGGGGAACCCGGCAAAAAGGACGAACCGGGCGAACCCGCTCCTCCGTCGATGGGTTGATTTTCCGATACGAGGGAGATTCGTTTTGATCGTGGATGGAAGCGAACGACGAGGCCGAGCTGTCTCGAACTGAGATCGAAAATCGGTACCAGATCTCCGGTCCGCGCGGAGAATCGATCGAGATTCCGATCGCCCCGGAGCCGGGAGCGGTCTCGGACGTCACGTCCCCCGAAGCGGGACGACGGCATTTCGACGAGCACGGCTACGTGGTGCTGCGGGGCTACTTGGAGCCGGGGCGCTGCGAAGCGATCGTGGCCGCCTTCGAATCAGAGTTGAAGGCTTGGAATGGTGCCTTGCCGCGCTATCCAACCTCGGCCGAGGAGTCGAATCGACTCGATCCCCATGGCCGTATCGAGAATGGGTTGATGGGTGCGCACCGTTGGCCGCACCCGGAGTTGAGCGGCTTCACGGGACTCGTGAGCCAGTTGCTGGCGCCGGGCGGAGCCGTCGCGCGCGCGGCATCGGTGCTGCTGGGCGAGCCGGCGGTACTGATCGACTCGTTCTACTTCGAGGTCAACGGCAATACGACGCCGCATCGCGACATCGATTTTCTACCGTCGGCCGAATCGATCGCAGTCATGTGGATGGCGTTCGAGGACATCGCTCCCGGAGCCGGGCGACTCTACCTGTATCCGGACACCCACCGCGATCACGCGCCGATCAAGGCGCACTCCGTCGTGACTGACGACTACTCGCAACAAACGCTGGAGGCTTCGCGGCGCTGCGGTACGGTATGCACGGCGCCCGCTGTTCGGCGTGGCGATGTCATCGCGTTCAACGGCGCGATCGTCCATGGCAGCCTGGCGACGATCGACCCCGAGAGCACGCGCCATTCTCTCACCGCGCATTTTGCGCCCACTTCGGCGAGAATCGAGCGCGGTTGAGACCCGAGCGGGAACGCTCAAATTTCACGAGCAGCGCGTCGATCCGCGACGAGCCCACGAAATGCCGCGAGGAGCTCATCGCGCGACCTGTCGTGAAGGTCCTCGATCTCGCCGGTGAAGCGTCCGACGTTCGGTCGCAGCTTGTGGTCTCGATCGAAGTCTTCCATCTGGTTGAAATAGTTGTCGGGAACTTCGTAGCGGTCGAACATCCGCGGCCGGTCGGCTTGGCGAAAATAGACGGTGACGGGCGTGTTCCGTTCCATCACCGTGCCCAGCATGAGAGGTCGCGGGTTCGCCGTGAGGTTGGCCCCGGAGCCGTGCAGTACCGACTGCAGATAGAAGATTGCGTCGCCGGCCTGCATCGGCAGGGTCTCCACCAACGGCTCGAGGACGGCGTCCAGCTCGAGGGTTTCGGCGCGGTCTTCGAGGTCGAGGCTGCGCAGTTGGCGCATGACCTTGTGACTTCCCGGGACGACCTTGAGGGCGCCGTTGTCGATGCTGGTGTCGACGATGGGGATGATGATGTTCATCAGCCAGGACCGCTCCTCGTCGACCTGGGTTGGGTCCTGGTGAAGCGGCAGCTCGGAGTCCGGACCGACTTGCTTCACGCGGAAGCCGGCTCCGATGATCCGGTAGTCGTCGACGACCGAGCCTACTGCCGGCGCAATGATCTCGCCGACGCTTGCCAGGATGCGCGACCGCAGCGGCAGGCTACCGATGCAATTGGTCCCGGTCATCGGGACGTTGAAATACGGATCCGAGTCGGGGAGCGCAGCGAGCATGCCTTGATAGACGTCGCGCAGAGCGGGGACGAGGGGTGCGGCGAGACCGCGAAAGATCACGTAGCCGTCTCGATCGAACGCCTCTCTCGTGTTGCTGTCCTTGAACGTTGGTACGGGCATGATCCTGCTCGCTGGCCGGGGGGCTATGAAGGTCTGGACGGATCGAGTCTATGCCTTGCCATGGACCGATCGATCTTGATTAGAAGGTATGCGAGTCGTGGGCGACGTCGCTCCGCGCGATGGGAGAAAATGTGAGCTCGACAAGTCACGATTGCGAGGACGCCGGCGGAGTTCAAACGGAGGTCCAGTATATTCTGCCCTCTTCGCGGATCAATCGGCGCTACGTCAGTCCGGAGGGGCAGATCAACATCAGTCAGTACGAGTCGGTGGGAATCTTCGTGCGCGACGCCCGCCCGCTGGCCGACCAGGTCGGCTTCGAGACCCACGGGTTCACCCTGCGCCGGCACTCGAGCGCGGTGCGGGACTTCACCGACCGGGACCAGATCGACAGCGTCTATGTTCCCGAGATGACGCGATTCGTGGCGGAGGTGACCGGGGGTGCGAGGGTGCTCCCCTTTGCCTGGATGATGCGGACTTCCGCCCCATCGGACGGCGAAGCGCAACCGCCGGCCAATGATGTCCACGTCGATCACACGCCTCCATTCTCCGAGGTCATGGCTCAGCGAGCTCTGACCTGGTGTGGTGAGCCGAGCTATCCGTACAGCCGCTTCGTTGCGATCAATGCGTGGCGCGCCTACAACGGCGCGCCTCAAGATTGGCCGCTCGGTCTGTGCGATGCGACCAGCGTCCGGGACGACGAGGGTGTCACCTATCCGATTCTGATGGTCGACGAGCTGCCGTCCGCCGCGGAGATTCCGGAGGTGCTTCCCGGCGATCCCGAGCTGCCCGAGTTTCCCGAGATCTCCGCTTTCCAATTCAGTCCCGAGCATCGCTGGTACTACTACTCCGACCTCGGCTCGGACGAGGTCGTCTTGTTCAAGAACTACGATTCCGATCGCAGGGGTGCCTGGCGGGTGCCGCACGCGGGGTTTCGCGATCCAAACTGCGCACCGTCCGACCCGCGCCTCAGCATCGAGGTCCGATTTCTGGTTTTCTTCTCGTGAAGCGAGCGCGCTAGATGTCCACCACCCCCGATTGGATCGATCCGATCGCCGATCACTTCCGGCACAAAGGCTGGGCACGCGGCGTCGCTCCATTTGATTCGCACACCATCGCATCGGTCCGCGCCGAGATCGAGGCGATCTGGGAGCAGCGACGCAACGCATCGCCGGATCGATTTGCGGTTCATCGGCCCGAGTTGCCGCGACTGCATCGGGTCAGCGCGACGCTGGGTGCCTTCGTCCGACATCCGGTGCTCGTCGAACTGGCGGCGCGAATCATCGGACCCGACGTCGACATGCTCTGGAACCAGGCGCACTGCAAGGCGCCGGGAGGCAACCCGCTCGGCCGCTACCCTTGGCATCAGGACGGATTCTACGCCCCGGTCGAGCCGACCGGCGGCTACTCCTGCTGGATCGCTCTGACGCCGACGCGGGCCGCCAACGGAGCTCTGGCCGGCGTGACACGTGACGACGATCGCAGCCTTCGCCCGCATGTCTGGAATCCGGAGCTGACATACTACGTATGCGAGGTGACGGAGGAGGAGAGCGATGTTCTCGAGATGGAACCGGGCGAGTTCGTCCTCTTCGACGCCCTGTGGCCACACGGCAGCGGTCCCAACACGACGGGCGAGCCGCGCATCGCGTACAGCCTTTCCTTCGCTCAAGCCGGTACTCGGCTGAAGGCGACGGGTCAGCCGTACGGCGACCGAGTGCCGATCGTGCGGGCGGGTCGGTCGGTCGACGACGTCATGGCTGAGCTGGCGCGCGACCCTGCGGGCACCGGCCCCGGGCATCACCTCCTCGAGGAACTGCTCGGACGGATGCCGGAGATCGGTGATCTGATCCGGTCTCGTTTCGCGATGTATCGCGAGGCGCTGTTGGCGGGCGATGACGCACGCGCCGCGGCCTGCCTTACGGAACTCGTTTGCAGCGCTCCGGATGAGGCGATGGTGCTGGGCGACTTGCTGCGCTCGCGCGGCATTCCCGACGAGATCCGGCGAGAGCTGCGCGACCTCGGAAACAAAGACCCGCAGGCGCGCCGTCTGCTGCTCGGCCGATTGTTGGAGCTCGATCCAGGAGACGAAGCTGCCCGCGCCGAGCTCGCCGCGATGGCTGCGGTTGAATCATGAAGCTTGCATCCGGATTCCCGCGCGGCGGGTGTCATTCGAACGATGCCGGCAGCTCATGGAACTGAATCGGCACCGTATCTGACGCGTAGAAAAGAAACGGCGGGTCGTCCGGTGGATCGGTGACCACGCGCCGCGATCCGACCGGGCGGCCGCTCTGCAGGAACGGTTCGCATTCAGGTCGCGCCTGGGCCGGTGGCCGCACCGGCGACGGCTGGCGGCCGAAAATGACGCGATCCCATCGGATGGCAGAAGGATCCATGGAACCGCTGCGCTGGCTCTCGCCGCGCAGTTCGTCGAAGGAGTAGGTCCAGCACTCGATGTTCTCCAGGAACAGCCATGGGCGAGGCATTTCCTTCGCGTCCACCAGCAGCACCGGATGCACGGTTTTGCCCATGCGCCCCAGCAGGCCCGCATAGCGAGCGCCTCCCCACGAAGTGAAATTCGAGATCGGGAGAATGATCTCGGTGAACTCTTGCGGGAGCTCGCTCGCGGTGGCTGCGACGGCCATGTACTCGCGATGGATCGGAGTGATGTCGCTCAACATGCGCCACCCCGGGAAGAAAGGGGGAAGCGCGATCAGGGCCAGCGACGCGATCGAGGCGATGATCAATCCCTGTCGCCTTCCGATCCGACTCTCGAGAAGAGCCGCGCCGCCGATTGCGAAAAGGAGCATGCCGAGCATGTGAGTCGATAAGCGTTGCGCGAGCTCGACGCCGGGGGAGCGCATGCCGCACGGGTAGGTGACGAGAAAGTTCAATCCGAAGATGATCGCCACCGCCCGCGGTGTGCCACCGGCGATGCACGCCCAGATGATGGCGGCGATGGTCAGCGCAGGCAGGGGCCCGAAGCGCGGCACGTCGAACAGCGGGTGGTGGCGCAGGATGCTCGGGAGCAGCACCGGCTGTCCGATGATGGCGAACATCTGCTGAGTCAGACTCCCTGAGTCGCTGCCGAATACCCTCGCGAGCAAAACGCCGAGGACGACCAACCCGGCCACCCAGAAGGCGGGGGTCTTCAGCAGGTGACGTCCGCCGCGGGCCAGCGCCAACAGGAATGCGCACGGGGCCAACACGTGGAATGTCTGTCGGGTGTGGATCATCAGACTCAGCGCCAGGACTGCGGCGACGAGGGCGAGTGTCCGGCGCGTAACCGCGAAGACGTCCATGGCGACGAGTGCCAGCAACCCGAGAAAGAGTCCTGCGTTGTGCATGTCCTCGGACGCCGCGACCCGCATGAAAATCGGGTTCGTGCTCGTGGCCGCGATTGCCAGGAGGGCGCCGTAGGGCGAACCCGAGAGCCGATAGGCGAGCGTCGCGACGAGTGCGACGTTGAGCGCGCCGATGATCTGCATGCTCCGGAAGACGGCGGTGAGGTCGCCGCCAAGGAGCTGGCTCATGCCGCCGACCAACCAAAAGCCGTACTGGCCGTAGGAGGCGCCGCGGTTGGGATTGGCGCACGGCTCGGGAAACTGCAACACGCAGTCGACCAGGAATGGCGCGGCCAGGTCGGCGTGGATCAGCGTGGGCTCGACGAACAACGCCCTTGCCAACAGCGAGATTGCGAAGAGTACGGCGGCGCCGATGATCGCCGGATGGAGCAGGGTGCGGCGATCGGGGACAGAGACGCCGAGGACGAACGCCAGCGTGAGCGCCGCGGAAGCGCCGGCGAACACGCACTGCTCCAGCGTCATCCGGCGGAGATCTGCTCCGGCGAGGAGAACGCTCGACGAACTGCCGCGATGACGGCTTTCGGGTCGAGGCTGAAGATCAGATCGGATTCGTTGTAGGGGCTGATCGCGCAGCCCGGTCCCTTCGGGTGTGGCATCTCCAGGAAGGCTCGGGTGAAGCCGACCTCGAGGCCGTTCAAGTACGGTCCCTGCCCGGTCGTCAGGTGACACGGCACCACCAGCCCGTCGGGCATCACGGTCGCGAAATACTTGCCGGCCGTGCAGCGCGAGCAATCGCTGAAGTTCGGAGCGGCACGGAGGCGGTCGAAGAAGCGTTGCGAGGAGCCGACGGGCGCGTGTCCAATGGCCGCCGTGAGTTGATCGGCTAGGCGGACCAGCATCGCCGGGTCGATGCCGTTGCGAAGTCCCGAGTCGTGCGCGAAGCAGTCGACGTACGCGGGCTGAAAGTACGCCCAGAAGCCGTGCGTGCTGGCGAGCTCGAGGATCTCGTCGACGCGAGTTTCGTTCCAGGGACCGATCACGGAGATGGTCGCAACGGCGATGCCGCGTTTCTTCGCTTCCTGGATGACCCGGATGACTCGCTCGTAGGAGCCGCGCTTCTTGCGCACGACGTCGTGCACGTTGTCGGGGCCGTCCAGCGAGATGACCAGCATGTCGAGGCAGTTCGCGAGGCGATCCAGATAGGGTTCGGTCTTCCAGCCGTTGCTGTTCAGCGATGTGAAGCATCCCTCGGATTTGGCGTGCTCGATCAGATCGATCGCGTCGCGACGGAGCAATGCCTCGCCACCGCCGAAGGCAGCGCGGCCCATGCCGGCGCCGGCGAGCTCGGAGATCGCAGCGCGGAACTGGTCGGTCGACATCTCTCCCGCTGCGGCCGCGGGCACGTCGCAGTATTCGCACCGGAAGTTGCAGCGATTGGTGAGCACGAACACCATCGAGTACGGTTGCGCGCGACCGCGCGCCATCGACAGCGCCAGTCGAGCCGAGCGGCCGGCCATGCGGGACGACAAGCGCGCGCTCATGTGTGTCCCCCCCGGACCAGTAGAGCAAACAGCAGCATTCCGACCGCCAGCGAATACCATCGGTGGGCGAATCGCAATTGCCGGGCACGGTCGCGGCTGCAGAGGGCCACCATGACAGCGCCACCGCACAGGCCCAAGGCCGCAGTCGGCCGCACGGCGGGCCAGTCCGGAAGGAGCCAAAGCAGTACGGCAGCCAAAGGTCCGAGCAGTACTGCGAGGACGCGGATGCCTGCCGTCCCAGCCACGGCACCGGTCGTGTGGACTCCGGCGGACTCGTCCTCGGCAGCGTCGCTGACCTCGTGCAGGATCTGATTCTGCGTGACCAGGACCCAGAAACAGTACGTCAGGAAGAGCACGGCCGGCGTCGGAGTACCGGACACGGCCAGCAGCGGCAGTGGCGCGAAGATCAGGACGTTGACGATGGTACCGATCACCGGCAGGCGCTTGAGCCGCAGCAACGAGCTGTAGAGCGTGCCCGCGACCAGCGAGATGCTCGCGCCGAGCAGCGCGAAAGGCGTCAGAGCTGCGGCCACGAGCAGAGCACCGAGCACGCAGCTCGCGACCAGCGCCACCGCCTCTCGGGGAACCCCGGTCACGCCGGCGAGCGAGTTCTTCGCCGCATTTTGATCCATGCGGCGATCGGCGATCCCATTGAGCCCGTATGCATAGGCGAGACAGAGCGCGGTAACGATCATGCTGCCGATACAGCGGATCGCCAAGTCCGGGGTGGCGCTGTTCTCGCCGACCAGACTCGCCAGCGGCAGCGGCGTGAAATACCACCAGTGTGGCGCCCGTACGGCGCGCCAGGCGCGCTGCCAAGCTGTGTTGGACGCGCGGGACAGCCTCGGTCCATCGTCGCGCCGTGGCGAGCCCGTATCCTCGGCCCGCAGCCTTCTGGTGAGGCTAGTGGGGGCGTTCGGCGTCATCGCGGCCGGGGCTCGACTCCGAGGTAGCGGTCGAGCACCGCGTGGAAATGCCGGACCAGGAGCTCCTGTTCGCCGAGTATGATCTCGGGAACGCGGCGCGATTGCAGGCCCTTCTGCACGCGGGCGTAGTTGTGCGCGTCCTGATCGGGCACGGTGCCGAGCGACTCTTCTCCTGCCTTGAAATGACTCGCCGGAGGTCGCGGCGGGTGCGGTTCTCCCTTGGGGACGCGGATCGACGATTGCTGGTCGAAGTAGCACTTGCCCGGGTCGGTCGCGTGAGGCCGGATTCGCCAGAACATGTGACTGAGGCCGGTCGACGCGAACGACGCGTTGGGGAATACGAACAGAGCGAAGAAGTCGGTCAGCTGCGCATCGGACAGACGTGAAAAGTTGAACTCACGGGGAGATCGAGTGCGCAGGTGACGAGCGATCGCCTCGCGCACTCCGACCGCCGATCCTCGATACGCCGCGGGATCCATACCCGCTTCCACCATCATGCCGCACAACATGTCGTTGACCGACTCGCGGTCGTCGAGTTGCGGACTGGGGATGCCGAATGGCGCGGAACCGACGTTGTGGTCGCCGACAATCTCGATGCACGTTTGCGATTCGTCGTAGATCGGCTGCAACTGCTCGTGCAGGCGCACCACGTGGTAGCCTTCGTTGATGTTGTCGACCGCGACCTTCCAGTTGCATTCGACTTCGGCGCTCTGGTCGGCGATCAGGGCGCACGATGCGAAGTCGTAGTCGGTCAATCGTTCGGCCATCTCGCCGAGATAGTCGCGGAGCGGAGGAGCATTCGGGTCGAAGTGAACCCAGAGATAGGTCTCGAATTCTTCGCAAGCGAGTGAGGCGAGCCGACATCCGCTCTGTCGTTCGGCGAGCTGCGGAAACAGCTCCTTCTCGGGCACGTTCACCAAAGATCCGTCGCGTCCGTACTCCCAGTGGTGATAGCCGCAGCGAAACGAATGGACGCTTCCCATTCCCGGCTCGCGCAGGCGCCGCCCGCGGTGGATGCAGGCGTTGTGGAAGGCGCGCACTCCGCCGTCATCCTGTCGCACGCAGAGGACGGACTCGGCGCCGAACTCGTAGGTGAGGTAGTCACCCGGTTTCTGCAGGTCCGTCGCTCGACCGGCAACGTGCCACACGCGGGGCCAGAGGCGCTCCAGCTCCAGTTGGCGGAACTCGGGAGAGTAGTAGCGCTCCGTCGCGATGTTGCCGAAGCCGAGCCGCGCTTGCCAGCCGCCGTCGATGATCGTTGGCCTAGCCATGGCGACCCGCGACCCGGCGGTCGCCTCGGCAATGGCAGCTCATGCCGCGGACGATATCCAGCCTCGCTCTCTAGGGCAATGAAAATGCTGTGCGCCGCGCGCGACTAGGCGTTTCGCAGGTGGCGGAGCTGTGCGGAAACGAGCGGACCGCTCAGCGAACTGGCGCTATGCCTCGCGATCCGTGCTGCTCCACGTAGCTCTGGTGGACACCCAGACAGCGGCTGCGCAGGGAACAGTCCGAACAGCATGCGACGAAGGTGCGACTTTCACGCATTTCGTCCGTGACCTTTTCGGGCAACAGTGGGGCTAGCGAGGCGGGATCCTCCAGTGCACAGGGCGTGAAGCCGCTGGTGCCGAGGAAGCTGACGTAGATGTCCTGCTCGCGCAGGATGCGCACCGCTGCCGAAAGGTGCAGACGCACCTCGTCGATCGGCGCGATCGCACCGTGATAGAGATCGCGGCGACGGTAGCCGATGGGGAAGCTGTAGCTTACATGGCCGACCCGATGGCCGCCGTCTTTCAACTCGGTGGCGACGAAACGGGCATGAGCCTCGAGCCGGGCGACGTTCTGTCGCTCGACGACGCAGTGCACACCGACGTCGAGCCCGGCGGCGAGCGCGGCTCGAGTCCCGTCGACCGTGCGTGCAAAGCTGCCTGGTGCGCCGGTCATTTCATCCGAAACGGAGGCGTCCGCGTCGTGCAGCGACACCACGACACTCGTCAGTCCGGCCTCGCGCAAGCTCGACAGAAAGCTGGGCTCTGTGAAGCGGATGGCGTTGGTCTCGACGGTCGCGGGTATGCCGGCCCGTTTCGCCCGTCGCAGCCAATCGGGCAGCCGCGGATGAAGCGTCGGCTCGCCCCCACTGAGGATGAGACTGCTGACGCCGGCGGCGCAAAACTCGTCGATCCAACGATCGAACATCTCATCGGGAGGAGCGGGCCAGCCGCGGTCTTGCCAGCACATGCGGCAGTCCTGGTTGCAGCGGAAACCCAACCACAGGATTCCGACCGGCGCCGCGCTGCCGCGGAAGAGAATTCGATAGTCCTTATCCTGCACCTCGAGGAACGGACGATAGCGATCGAACGCCGCGAACAGTGGCGCGAGCCGGGACGCCGAGCGATCGATGCCGGGAGGGTCCAGGGTTGCCAAGCGCGCTCGCAGGTCTCTGAAGAATGCCGCGTCGCGCGGATCCTGGAATGGATCGGCACCGTCGGCGCGATAGGAGCACGCCAAGTTGGCGGAGCGGAACCATGCCGGACGCTCCGGGTTCGCAGCTTGGAAGTCGAGATGCGCAATGGCTCCTGACGGGAGCCGTAGATCGACCTCCGTCTGCCAGTCGACTTCGGCGTTGCCGTTCGGACCGACGCGTACTGCCGTGGCGCGATCCTTCAAGTCGAGAAGATCCAGGAGCAGGGCGCTCGCTGCGTCGGTGAACGTCGAGACGAACGGGGACAGGAGCGGCGGGTCGGGTGCCGCGCTGACTCCGACTTGTACCGAGCCGCCGTCGGGTACTGCGCCGCCGGACTGTCGCTTGGTCGCGAGCGCCGCTTCGACAGCGGCGGCGCCGCGCATGCCGTCTTGCTCTTCGGCGAGTGCCAGCACCTCCAACACCGACTGCCGCAGCGAACCGCGAGCGATGACGTGGATGCGCGGGACGTCGGAGTCGTTGATTACGTAGTGGTACTTGGCGACGTTCAACATGAAGGCGCTGCCCGGCCGGAAGGGCACGGTGTGGGTGTACGGGTTGTCGCTGCCGTCGGCGTTGCAGTCGATCACCAGCCGGCAACCTTCGGGCATGTTCAGGGCGATGTTGACCGATCGGATGACCGGCGGACCCTCGCCGTCGACGTGGACGGTGATGCGCGCTCCCGGCTCGAGCATCAGGAACGAGACCGTGCGGCAGTGGTCGAAATCGATCAGGCGCTCGAGCAGCGACATGGTGATGGGACAGAGTGCCGCGATATCGGTGCGCCGGTAGCGCGATTGATCCTGGTACACGCCGGCGTCGTCGTCCGTGGTCGCGACGCGGGTGGGATCGCCGTCGAGAGCCTGCAGTGCCAGGCCCCGCCAGCCCGCCACGCCGTACGTCGGATCGCTCTGATAGGTCACGAAGCGATCGGCCAGAGCCATGGCTTCGGCAAAGGCCGCGGCGTGGTCGAACTCGACGTCGAGCTCGACGAAGGGGGTGTGGTCGAGATGCAAGTCGAGCTCGCTCTCTGCGGCGCGCGCTCGCTGGGCGGTCTGGTCGATCGCGTCGGCTGCGGCGCTCGCCGGCCGGTCGGCAGGCGAACTGACCGCGGACTTTTGCGACGTGCCGGTCGACCGCCAGGCGAATCGCGCCTCGCCGCGGCGGACCTGGGCGAGCACGGTTCGGTAGAGAGTTACGGCGCTCTGGTCGGGCGGATCGGCGGCGAGTCCGAGTGCGAACTGTTCGGTTCGGCGCCAGCCAGCCGGCGCATCGTCTCTTGGCCGAAGAATGATGCGTGCACGCTGCTCGTTCTGACCCCGGTAGTAGGCCTCGATCGAATCACGCTCGATCGACGCGCGCTCGAAGCGCCACCCGCCTTCAAGGGCACCGGAGACTTCGAGCATGCGCAGGATCACTGCTTCCTGGCCTGGTGGGATGACCAGGGACGGCTCCCGATCCGCCGCGACGTGCATCGTTCGATGTAGACTCGTTCTCGTCGCTCGCGCAAGGTT
>CADEER010000054.1:0-12683 GCA_902826395.1 uncultured bacterium | reverse complement strand
GAAGATTCGTCGACCGTCCGTATGGCCTGTGCTACAGGGTCGAAGGATGCGGCGTCGCTGGCGCCGGGGATCCCACCGTGAGTAGTGACAAACCCAGATCCAACGGCCCTACCGACATTGAGCCCGGGGGTGCCTCCAGCGGGCTGTCGGGGTGGCGGATCGCCCGCGTGACCGGTGCGCTGCCGACGTCGGCCGCGTTCTGGCTCGAGCGAAACGACGGTTCGGCGACGATTCAAATCATCGTGCGCCAACGCGGCGAAGGCATGTCTCTGCAGCAGACGCCTCTCGGCGATGTGTCCTACCGCCGTGCATCGGGCGTCGACGAACGAGAAGCGGCGCAAGTGACCCGCAGCTTCGCCAAGATGCTCGTCCGCGGATCGGTTCCCATCACCCGCTACTTCCCGCACCTGTCCGGCGAGGCGAAGGTCGACGACGACGGAGCGCGCCTGCGGCTTGCCCAGGTGATGGAGCAAGCGATCCCGTTGCTCGGTGATGATCGCGGCGGTTTCGGCGCATTGGCCGAATTGACGACCCCCACCGAGCTCATCTTCGATCCGCCGGGAATTGCCGAGTTTCTGATGCCCGAGATCGAGGTCGACGGCTCGCCGCTCTTCGGTTGGGTGTTCCGCGGTATCTACATGCCGAGCACGGCGCGCCGGCAGCGCTTGGATTTCAGCGCCTACGTTCTGGAATTCACCCGCGACGACCGCGAGCAGACGGCGCGTCTGACGCTGCGCGTCGACAACTCTGATGCCAAGACTTTCGGTCGCTGCGGGCGCCTGTCGCTGGACGTCGCTCATGATGGGGAAGTGGACGAGGTTCCAGCCGAGGTTTCATCGCTGGCGTCGTGGGTGATCGCGCTACTGCGCGTGCGGACGTCGGCGGCGCTGCAGATTCACGTTCCGGAGAGCTTGGAAGAGCTCCGCGCGGCGTCGTATCCGCCGCGCAGCGAAGTCATCGAAACGAGTCTGCAACTGGACTCGGACGGTTCGCCGATGGCCGTGGCCGATTCGACCGCGCCACCGCCCTCCCTGAACATCGCCCTGGATCCGGATTGCGGCCAGCGCTGTGTCTTCTGTTCGGTCAAATCCTACGTGACTCCGCGTGATGCAGGTGAGGTTGACGTCGAGGAGGTCTGCAAGCAGTTGCAGCAGGCGCAGCGACTCGGTGTGCAAGAAGTCCGATTGAATGGGATCGATCCGCTTCAGCACTCGCGCGTCTTCGACGTGATGGACGCGATCCTCGCCGCGGGTTTCCCAAAGCTCACTGTCTTCTCGCCTGGGAGGCGACTTGCGGATGATCGGTTTCGCGCGGCCTTTCTGCAGCGCGTACCTGCGCATCTGACCGTTTCGATTCCCTTGTACGGACGAACACCGGAAACCCACGATACGGTAACCGGGACACCAGGTGCGCATCGTCAGGTGTTGCGGGCGATCGAAGGCCTGCGCACCGACGGCGTGGGCGAGAGCGTGCGCATCAGCACGATTCTCACGAAGCAAAACGTTCACGAGATCGTGCCCATGCTTCTTTGGATTCGGGACATGGGGTTCGACGGTCAATTGGGTGCCCATCTGCCGTATCCCATGCGATCGACGACACGAGATCCGTACAGCGACTCGTCGATGCGCGAGAGTGACTTGTTGGCGCGGCTTTCGGGCGATGTGCAGTCGTTGTCCGCCGAGGATCGCGCCTTCGTACTGCCGATCATTGCGAGAGCGTTCCGGCATCCATGTGTGCTCTCGGGGTCGGAGGCCGAGACCGGCTTGGCAGCATTGGGCGGTGCATTCCCGGAAAGCGCGATGCCGCTTGCCGGCACGGAGTACCGAAGCAAGGACTTCGTGCACGCCAGTGGCACCGGCGAAGAGGGCGAGGCGTTCGCTGTGGCCGTCGTCGAGTGTCCCAAGGCGGCGGATTGTGCGTTGGCGCCGATCTGCCCGCGTGAGCACTACAGCGTCTACGCGCAGCTCTACGGACTGGGCGAATTTGTCGCTGTTAAGCCGAGCCAGCTCTACCGAGCGCAGCCGATCGGGGTGGAGGGTGCCTCCGGATCCGCGGCAAACGGGGGCGTCTGGAGCACCGCGCGCGCGGCGTGGCGATCCATCCAGAAAGCTGATCCCCGCGCCAAGTAGATCGGCGCGTGTCGTTCAAGCGGCGGGATTGGCGCGCAGTGACGTGATACGCCGCAGGGCGATGTCTGCCAAGAAAGCCGCCATCGCCAAGGGAATCAGGATACCAGCCAACGGATAGGAAACGGTGCGCGATCCTTTCGGTCGCCGCGTGACTTCGGCGGCCGACGCTCCCAAGCTGCCGTCGGTGCGGCGGGTCAGCTCGCGCAAGAGGTCCTGATTGTCGTTGCCGTGAGCGTACTCCCGGCGCTCGTCCTCGGGCTGCGACGGAACGGCCACGATCGTTTCAACCTCACGCACGTGCTGGCCGATGCGCTCGCGGACGCGCAGAGGATAGCGGCCCGGAGACAGCGCCGGCATCGTAGCTTCGTAGACACCCGGCTCTCGTGGAGAGAACGGAACGGCGATGTGTGGATCGCCGGCGTCCAACTCGCCGGTGACAGCGCCGCCCACGTCGTCGCGGTGGAACGTTCGCAGCACCAGATTAGTGCGGTCGCTGCGACGCGTGGCCTCGACGGCCAGGTCGTCGTCGCTCTCGGCGCGCGCCGTCCAAAAGGCGAGCTGTGACCACAGGCGAGCGAAGCCGGTCCATGCCGGCCAGGTCTCCGCGTCCTCGCTGGGGCTCGCGGTGAAAGCGGCGACGCGCCCCAAGCCGTAGCGCCAGACGCTGAGAATCGGATCTCGTCGGTCGGAGCGATCGACCTGCAGCAGTGACTCGCTGGAGGGTTTCAGCTTGCTGAAGGCGTAGTCAGCAAGGGGTGGGATTCCGCTTTCGTCTGTCCCGGCCAGCACTTGGTGGTCCGTGCCAAATGCCGGAAGGAAGCGCTGTGTCTCTGGGGTCAAGGGTCGAATCGCTCGAGAAGTGTCCCGCAACATCAAGTCGGGAAGCATCTGCGCATTCTCGACGTGGTGAAACGATCCACCCGTACCTTCCGAGATCTCCTGCAACAACTTCAAGTTGACGGTGTTGTCGCCGATGCGAATCGTCGTGACACTGATCTCCGCCGCTGCGAGCTTTTCGACCAGGGCTCGGTACTCACCGCGCCCGGCGCGATTGGTATCGCCGTCGGTGAGAAGTACGATGTGCTTCCGGTTGACTCGTGACTGGGAAAGTTGTTCGCCGGCCGAAACGAGCGCGTCAAAGAAGTCGGTTCCACCGCTCTCGACGATACGGGGAAGAGCATCGAGCAGCTTGCGGCGGTTGGTTTTCAAGGGCAGCAAAGGCGAGATCTCGTGGGGGCGCGCATCGAAGGCGATGACACCGACGCGATCATGATCCTTCAGTTGCTTGACGACCTCGACGCCAGCCTTGAGCGCGTAGCGTAGCTTCTCGCCGTCGCGCAGGGTGCCGATGCGGCTGTTGAAGCCCATGCTGTTCGAGCGATCGATAACCAGGAACAGCGCTAGTGGGTCGCGTTTTCCTGGGCGCGGGCGGCGCGGTTCGAGGGTTACGGGCAGGAGCTTTTCGATCGGACTTCCGTGAAACTCGCGATCGCCGAAGCTCGCGCCACCCCCGGCGAAGATCAGCCCGCCGCCGTTCACGCGGACGAACCGTTCCAATGCGACGGCGGCGGCGTCCGTTAGGTCACGCGCACGGAGATCCTCGAGCACCACCAGATGCAGGGCAGAATAGTCTTCAATATCGGTAGGTAGGCGACTCGGGTGAACCGCGGTGACGTTGACGCCGCGCCTGCGGATGACCTCAGCGACGGGGGAATAGCGATGGCGCGTTGCTAGCAACACGGTGGTCTCGCTGCGAACTACCACGGAAGCCTCGCGCGAGTTGTTCTCGACGCGTGCGTCGCCGTCGCTGACAATCTCGGCGCGGATGATGTGACCGCCGGGCTGCGGAACGCGCAGGAGCGCGTCGAATGTTTGCAGAGGGGCATCCAGAGCGAGAGCTGCGCTGTCAGTCAGCAAGCCGTCGAGATAGAGGTTGAGCACCGCGGCGCGGGGCCCGCCCGAGTTGCGAATGACGACTCGCAGGGGCAGCGGGCGTTCCGCCGGCACGACCGCGGGGGCCGAGAGACGTGCCAACCGTATGTCCGCGGTGTTGGCTCGCGGCGGTGGTACCGCGTGAACGCGAACTCCTAAAGCGCGCATGGTCTCGATGCGGGAGCGACTGTCGCCGCTGGTTTCGTTGCCGTCGCTGAGTAAGAGCAACGCCTTTTGCGAGCCCCGCGGATAGAGACCCAGAGCTTGATCGATGGCAGCTGAAATATCGGTGGCGGCGATGCCTGGTGGTCGGGTGATCGCCGGAAGGTCATCGTCCGGCGAAGCGGTCGCTGCGATTGCTGGAGACTCGGCGAACGTGACCACGGCGAGTTCATCTCCCGGCGCCAGTGAAGATCGGACCGCACGCAGATATTCCTGGGACCAATCCAGAGCCGCGTTCTCAATACTGCCGGACACATCGACGGCAGCGACCAGGGTCAGTTGGTCTGCCGGAAGTCTGGTCGTGACGTTTATTCCCGCGATACTGGCCACTACTGCAGCGAAAGCGGCGGCACGCAGAGGGACGGCACGGCGAGCTGCGTCGGGAGGCGATCGTATAAAGAAGAGAGCTGCGGCGGCAGCGGCGAGCAGGAGGAATGGCTGATCGACGGACAGCCCGAGCGAACCCGGATGCGCCAGCAGGTAGGACAGACTGACGTCATCCATGCTCGACTGACCGAATTGCGACGATCCATTCTGCGATTAGGAGCATGGCGGCAGCGATATAGATCCATACACCGAAGCCACGATTCACCTTGAGGCTGTCCGCTCCCTGAGCGTAATTCGAAGTGGCTGCGTATGGTTCCGCCGGTGTGCGCCCTACGTTCGACTCTTCGCTATCCTGGAAGTTGGCGAAAATGTTCGTTCGAGTTCCGTCCTGCCGCACTACCTGGTAGGTGCCGGCGTAATCGAGGCCGAGGGAGAGCTGAGCTTGGTCGATGTACAGGGGCATGCCCTTTGGGTCGATCACCTCGACGACGGGGGCGTCTGGATCGGCGATCGCCTTTGAGTCGCCAGTGCGTGCCACCGTGACATCGCTGCGTTGTTCGGCCAGCCAGTCGATGAGATTGAGGACCAGTAGCAGCAGTGGCTCGCGATCGCTGGAGAGGAACGGCTCGCTCCCGAGATCCGCGGCGAGGATTGCCGCTCGGCGAGAACCGGGCTTGCCGACGACCAGAGCAGGAACTTCGCGATCGGCCGCTTGGGCGGACAGTACCATCTCACCCCAGGGCGGAGTCTGCAGGACCTTCAACGATGCGAAGCGATGGAGGAGACGGGGGTCTATGCCGCGCAGGACCTCGTGGTCGTCGTTCCAGTCGACGACGGCGGCTTCACGCAATTCGGTTGCCGGCTTCCTCGTGGCGAGGTCTGCAAGTGGGGCGATGAGGAGGGTCGCGACGTCGTCCGGCAAGCTTTCGGGAGTTGTGTGGTGGTAGACGACGATGTCGGCGCCCCCTGTCGTCTCACCGGACGGAGACGCATCGATGATGATCGCCTCGGCGGCATCGTCCAGGCGGGACATGGTGTTTGCCAGTTCGGGAGTGGCGCCGACCAGGGCGATCCGGATCGGTCGGAATCGCGGAAGCCAGGTGCGCCAGTGATTGTCCAACGCGAGAGCATCTTCGGCTTGCAGCGAGGCTTCGAGCAGTCCAGACGCGCTGAGTTGCGGGAAGTGGAAGCTTTGCGTGCTCTGTGGTGGCGCCGTGAACAGTTCTTGCGCGACGAGCTCACCATCGACGCGGACGGCGAGAGACCCATGCTTCTCCTTTGTCCCGTAGTTTTGGACCGCGATCCGGGCTCCCATCTCGCGATGATTCTGGAGGACGCCCTGCGTTGTTTGTACATCCGCGATTGCCAGATTGTCGCTGTTGGTGCCGGCGGGCCACCAGCTGACCCCGTCGCGCCAACGCGCTCCGACGCTGTGTCGCGGCACGTCGGTGAAGACGTGTATTGCAGTGCGGACGTCGGATTGGAACGACGCACGTTGCGCGATGGCGAGAGCTGGTTCGAGGCGGGTGGACACATCCTTGGCCTGCAAATTCCCGATGACTTCGATGACGGATTCATGGCCGCGATCGAACGGAGTGATGATCATCGGCTCACGCCCAGCGCCGATGACCATGATCTCGCGGAGCGGCATCGATCGGATCACGCGGATCGCCTGCTCGCGCGCCAGATCGAGGCGCGTCGTCCCGCCCTCGACTGTTTGCATACTCGCCGAGAGGTCGATCACAAGAATCAGCCGGCCGTCGTGTCCGGTTTCAAAATCAATGTCGAGATATGGATTTGCCAACCCGAGCAGCAACGCGGCCATACCCGCGAGCTGTAACCAAAAGAGATTGTCGGGCTGAAAACGACGCCTGCGAACGACGGCCTCGGGAATCGCCTGCCACAGCAGCATCGAGGGCACGTCGAGCCGCCGCTGTTGGCGCTCCCACAGATAGAGCAGGACGAGGCCGACGATGAAGAACGAAAAAATAAATGCGGCGGGGTTGGTGAAGCCCATTGGGCAGAGTCCGTCCGCTGGGATTGCGGACTATTGTCTCGTCAGCGGCTTGCCGCGGGCGCGCTCTTGGACGGCATTGCAGTCGAAGCGGCCCGCCGGGGAGCTGCTCGCTGCCCTCGTCGTTTCGGGAGGCTCAACGTACGATCCCCGCACGAGTCAGAGATTGGATCATCGCGATTCCAGGAAGCACTTCGGTATCGATGACGCAAAATGGAATACCCACGGCATCGCACCACGAGCGCAAACCCTCGATGTGCTCCTGCAGAGCGCGTGCGTAGAGGGCTCGGTGATGGGGACTGAGATCGACGATTCTTTCACTTCCGGTCTCGACGTCGAAGATGCGGACGCGGCGGGTGGTCGCCGTGGGTTCACGTTCTCGTTGGCCGAGGATTCGGATGACAGCGACGGCATAGCCACCTGCTTGGAGTCGGCCCATGGCGCGCTGGTAGTCGTCCTTGTCGACGAGAAAGTCAGAGATCATGATGGCGATGCCCGGCAATCGAGTTGATGCAAGGTAGCTCCGGACGGAAACATCGAGGGTAGTTCTGCCGGCGCCCGCGCAGGCGCGCAGGCCATCGGTGAGGAGAGGGAGCCGTTGCGGATGTCGGAGCAAAGGCGCGACATGACGCGCGCCGCTCTGGTCGAGAGCGGCGACACGCACCGGGTCGCGGTTGCGCAACGAAATGTAAGCGAGTCCGGCAGCGACAGCGATGGCGGCCTCGGCCTTCGCGTCCTCGGCGGGAGTCACCATCGAAGCGCTCGTATCGACCAGGATATGCAGCGGAGCCTCACGTTCCGCTCGAAAAGTCTTCACCAGCTTCGTGTCGTGGCGGGCGAGTGCGTTCCAGTCGATGTGGCGCAGATCGTCGCCTGGGAGGTACGGCCGGTGCTTGGCGAACTCGAGCCCTGAGTCTTGGGTGGCTGTCGGGACGGGATTGTTTCCGGGATGCGCACCGGTTCCCGAGCGCACGTTGAGACGCAATCGCTCGAGGCTGCGTAAGAAGGCCGGTCCGGACGCTTCTCGCCAGCGCTCCTTGCCGGTAGCTCTCTCAGGAGTGGAGGCGACGGCCGTCATGGAGAACCCCTTCGATCAAGGCGCGTGGATCGATTCCCTCGGCCTGCGCCGCGAAATTGAGGACAAGTCGATGATTGAGAGCGGCTACCGCGACCGAGTCGATGTCTTCGTGGGTGATGTTCGGCCGTCCGGCGAGTAGTGCACGGACCTTGGCACCCAGCAGCAGTGCTTGTCCTCCGCGCGGGCTCGATCCGAACGACACGTAACGTTCGATTGCCTCGCTCGGAGCCAGGATCGGCTTTCCGCGTGGCGCGAAGCGCGAATCACTGGGTACCGTGGCACGCACCAGTGCGGCGGCGTACTGTTCGAGGTGAGGTGCGACGAGGACCTCGCGCACTAGCCGCTTCAGTTCTTCGACGCGCTGAGGGGCGACATTCCTGGTGAGGACGGGGTCAACGGTCGGGAGATCGGCCTGCGTCGTGATCCCAAGAATACTCTGCAGCTCATCGTTGCTCGGGTACGGCAAGAATACCTTGAACAGGAAGCGGTCTAGCTGTGCTTCCGGCAGTGGATAGGTCCCTTCCATTTCGATCGGGTTGAGCGTGGCGAGGACGAAGAAGGGAAGGTCGAGAGCGAAGGTCGATCCTCCCGAGGTAACTTGATACTCGGCCATTGCCTCCAACAAAGCCGACTGGGTTTTTGGCGTAGCGCGATTGATCTCGTCTGCCAGAAGGACGTTCGTGAAGACCGGACCGGGCGTGAAGACCATCT
This sequence comes from uncultured bacterium, assembly GCA_902826395.1. GTDB lineage: Bacteria > Desulfobacterota > Binatia > HRBIN30 > CADEER01 > CADEER01. Next base: position 4,270 of record CADEER010000054.1, on the reverse strand, counting down.
CGCGACGGCCGTGTTCCTCGATCAACATTCGCGTCCCTGTGACGTCGGCGGGTAAGACGTCGACCGTGAACTGCACCCGGCTGAACGACAAGTTGAGGGCGTTTGCAAGGGTGCGCACCAAGAGGGTTTTGCCCGTTCCGGGCACTCCCTCCAGGAGAACGTGTCCACCGGCGAAGAGCGCGATCAGCGTTTGCTCTACGATTTCGTCGTGACCGACGATGACCTTCGCGATCTCTCGGCGCAGCTGCGCGAACGTCTCCTGGAATTCTTGGATCGGGTCGTGCGAGGAATGCGGTCGAATTGCGGTCATCCTGATGCGTCCGGGTTTTTGGCCATTGCCCTGGCGCGAATAGATATCATCGTGCGCCGCTCGAGACTATTGCGCGTCTGGCGTGAAGAGATCGCGAAGCAGGTGTTGATGAGCGCGCGTCACTACGGAGCGATGGAGCAGGGAATCTTCCATCTGATCGCTGGCGATCGACGCAGGCCTTCCAGCACCGTGGATGTCCTCGTCGCTTGCGTCGCCCGCCTTGCCCTGCGGCTCAAAGTGATCAACCCGATGCGCAGCAAACGATTTGAGCTGTATGACCATAGGCTCGGCTTGCTTGTCGCCCTCGTGTCCGGTGGCGGACGCATTCTCGCCGAGGAGGCCTCGAGCGTTTGCTTCGATACCCTCTTTTGCGTCGCGTCCGCGTGTCATGGATCCGCCGTCTGTTCCCGCCGGTTTGCGCTCTTGCGTAGAGGGCGTCTTGTCCGGTGATCGATTGGCCGTTATCGGCGCCGGGCGCGGCTCTAGCGCACGGTCACCGACGCGCTGAAGCTGGCCAGATTCCCATGGCCGGTCAATTGGCTTGGCGCCACTCGCGAGGGTCGAGCCGGAGGATGACTTGCCGTCGTGGGCGTGGCTGGGATGTTCGGGTTGGGCTCGTTCTTCGTCATCGATTTGGTCGCCGGCTCGACGCGGCGGCACATCGGAGTTGTCGCTTCCCGAGCCGTCCTCATTGCTCTCACCTTCTGAGCCACCCGCCCCGGCCGGTTGTCTGAACTCCCGATCGCCCGAATGCTCGTTCTGAGGACCATCGCCGGATCCCGAGCTGCGACCATCGCCTTCGCCGGTGATCTTGGAGGAAGATTCTTCGCCCCCACGGGCAGTCGAATCACTGACAGGTTGCGAGGCCGTAGCGGACGGCGTATGCGCCGAACTGGCCTCCTTCGGCGGTACCTTGGCGATCGTTGCGTCGTCGCCCCAAGTCGATCCATCCGGCGCCCGCATCGCCGCGAATGCCAGGACCGCCAGAGCAGCCACGGTTGCCATTGCTGGGCGTCGCAATCGCAGTGGCGCGACGCGTTCCAACTCCCACTGCGCCGAGCGATTGAATATCTGCCAGAGCAGAATGGCGCGGAGTGGAGATCGGTCCTCGAGGGTCGGGTGGGCGAGCAAGGTTGCCACGCGGTCTTCCATACCGGCACAGCGGTCGACGAAGCGTGCCGTTGCCTCGAGGTTGAGCCAGCGGGAGTGCAGTCGCCACAGCGCACCGGCGCTGATCAGGATGCTCGCAGCGACCGCCGTCCGTCGCACCCATGCGGCCGGCAACGGGGCCAAAGTCGATTCGGCGACGATGATCGCTGCGGCAGCTAGTGCGCCAGTACACGCGGTGGTGCACCCTGCTTGAAAGAGCGCGTGTCCGTTGAGCCGGCGTCGGATTCGATCAATGCGTGCCTCGAACTCCGCAAACCCCACCGTAATCGCCGGCATTGGCCCTTCCACTCCAACCGCCTATCCCAGGGAGAATGCTGGCGACGGATGTTCCGACGATAGGGTAGCGCTGCGAGGTGGTCAACGCAGCAAGATCGCGCCGACGGAGACGAACCCCGCTGATTCGTGGATTGAATGCGAGCAGGCGTAGGGGCCCGTGTGTGCTGTCCTTGATGTGCGTGTGACGCCTCGCGATACTGAGTGCTTACGAGGAGACAGTAGTGAGCGACGAAGTGATTCCTGACGTGCTGGCAGACCGCTACGCCAGCGAGGCGATCAAGTCGATCTGGTCCCCGCGAGCCAAGGTTTTGCTCGAGCGTGAGCTGTGGATCGCAGTGATGCGCGCGCAACGGGAGCGCGGAGTAGACATCCCGGTGGAGGCCATCGCCGCCTACGAGGCCGTTGCGCCACAAGTCGATTTGGATAGCATTCGAGCGCGGGAGCGTGTTACGCGCCACGACGTCAAAGCCCGCATCGACGAGTTCTGCGCTCTGGCTGGCCACGAGCACATTCACAAGGGCCTGACGAGTCGGGATCTGACCGAGAACGTTGAACAGTTGCAGGTCCTGCGCTCTCTTCAGGTCCTGCACACAAAGTATGCTGCGGCCTTGCTTCGCCTTGCCGAACGCGCCGAAGAGTATCAAGAGGTGGCGCTTACCGGTCGGACACACAATGTTCCGGCACAGGTGACGACAGTCGGCAAGCGGCTGGCGATGTTTGGCGCAGAGATGATCATCGCGCTCGACCGACTCGAAGTCGTGTTGTCGTCATATCCCCTGCGCGGTTTGAAGGGACCGGTCGGTACTCAGCTCGACCTTCTGACTCTGCTCAATGGCGATACGCAGCAGGTTCGCTCACTGGAAGAAAGCATTGCGACGCAATTGGGTTTTCCGGCGATGCTCGAAACCGTCGGGCAAGTGTATCCACGCAGCCTGGACTACGAAGTCGGGGCAACCCTGTTTCAGCTTGCTGCGGGCCCGAGCAGCTTCGCGCGGACTTTGCGCCTCATGGCCGGTCACGAGCTCGCTAACGAGGGCTTTCAGCGCGGGCAGGTCGGCTCATCGGCGATGCCTCACAAGATCAATTCTCGCAGTTGTGAGAGAATCAACGGCCTGCATGCGGTTACGAACGGCTACGTCGCAATGCTGGCGGCTCTGAGCGGTGATCAATGGAACGAGGGCGATGTCTCGTGTTCTGTAGTGCGCCGCGTCGCGTTACCGGGGGTGATATTTGCCTTCGATGGGCTGCTGGAGACGTTCCTCACGGTCGTCGGGGAGTTTGAGATCTCACCCGCCTTGGTCGCCGCCGAGAGGCGACGCTACCTTCCATTTCTAGCTACCACCACCGTGCTCATGGAGGCCGTTCGTCGGGGGGCTGGGCGCGAGCATGCGCACGAGGCGATAAAGTTGCACTCGTTGGCAACCGCTGCGTCACAACGCGCGGGGGCTCTTGGGAATGATTTGATCGAGCGCCTCGCCGGCGATCCGCGGATCGGCCTCACGGCCAGCGAGTTGGCGAAAATTGTTGACGATCACGAGGCGTTCCTCGGCAACGCGGTGCGCCAGACCAGGGACTTCGTCGCTGCTGCGCGATTGCGTGCAGGGCGAATTCCTGGTGCCTCGCAAGTTGCCCCTGGCGCGCTTCTTTAGCTTCCGCAAGATTTTTTTCCCGTCGATTCCCATTATCTTTTAGTGAGTTACGCCCCTCGTCTCCGAAACAGGTCGCCGCCTGTCCCCGCCCTGCTTGACACCTTCAGGACGCGCCGATTATAAAGGGCGGTCTCGCCTCAGTGGCGTCGGTCTTTGAAATCTAGAGAGTAGGTCAGTGGTCGGGTCAGAGAAATCTCGGACCTGACCGATACATGCGAGGATCTCTGCAGTCGCAACGGAAAACTCCGTTGTAAGACAGCTTTCGGTCCGCGGACAGTTCCGTGGGCCGAGTAGTTTTCAACTGGAGAGTTTGATCCTGGCTCAGAACGAACGCTGGCGGCGTGCCTAACACATGCAAGTCGAGCGGGAAAGTTTCCTTCGGGAGGCGAGTACAGCGGCGAACGGGTGAGTAACACGTAGGTAACCTACCCTGGAGCCTGGGATAACCTGTCGAAAGACGGGCTAATACCAGATAAGACCACGGGACCTTCGGTTCCTGAGGTAAAAGGTGGCCTCTGCTTGCAAGCTACCACTCCGAGATGGGCCTGCGCACCATTAGCTAGTTGGTGAGGTAATGGCTCACCAAGGCTAAGATGGTTAGCTGGTCTGAGAGGATGATCAGCCACACTGGGACTGAGACACGGCCCAGACTCCTACGGGAGGCAGCAGTGGGGAATATTGCGCAATGGGCGAAAGCCTGACGCAGCGACGCCGCGTGGGTGATGAAGGCCTTCGGGTCGTAAAGCCCTGTCAGGAGGGACGAAACCTCGGCAGGTTAATATCCTGCCGACTTGACGGTACCTCCAAAGGAAGCACCGGCTAACTCCGTGCCAGCAGCCGCGGTAATACGGAGGGTGCGAGCGTT
>CADEER010000053.1 GCA_902826395.1 uncultured bacterium | reverse complement strand
CAGCCGGCGGTGGCGGATCAAATGAGACGGCTCGATAACAGCCGGATGATGAGAGGATGAGTACACCGAGAACGCCGTAGAGAACCGTATCCAGTAAAGACCTCACGAGAAAACCTTTCCCTCTGAACGCCGTGCGGGTAGCAGCAGTCACGCGCTATCAGCTTGCCCCTGGCGCGAACGCTAACATCTCGTCGCCGGGTCGGGTATGGTCCGCCGTCATGCGGGCTCTGGTTTTGACCGTGGTGCAGGCATCGCGTCTGGCTGTGTTCTGTGCCCTGCTGGCGATGGTCGTTGCGATACCGGTGGGGCCGGCGGCGGCTGGGTTGGGGCCTTGCGTCGGCGATTGCGATGGCAACGGTCGAGTGACGGTTTCCGAGCTCATTCGGGCCGTGCGCGTCGCTCTCGGCAATGCGTCGGTCACCGAGTGTGCGTCGGTCGATCTCAATTCGGACGGCCGGGCCAGCGTTGCGGAGCTCATCCAGGCGGTGGTCGACTCCCTGTACGGCTGCAACGTCGTGCCGCCGACGTCGACTCCGACACCGACTTCGACGCAGACGTTCACGCCGTCGCGTACCTTCACCAACAGCCCCACCCCGACCCGTACGCCGTCTCCGACGACGACACATACGCCCGAGCGCGTGCCGCTGCGCTGGATGGATTCGGACGGCCGCCTCACATCTTCGACCTGCCGCTCCGATCTCACCGAGAATCTGCGCGACGAGGTGGAAAACACGCCCCCGTGCACCATCGACATCATGCTGACCGGCGGCGACTCGATCCGCATGGTCGACTGTCAGGGCCTGGTCCGCGAAGGTTCAATCGACGGCGCCAACGTGGCCCGCGCGACGTTCCGCGATTCCGATTCGGTTCAAGGATGCCGCATCACCATCGATGAGAATCTCGAAGTCGACCTCGACGTCAGCCCGACGACGCTGGTCACCATCGGCGACGTCGATTTCGACGGCGATTGCCAGGGCTTGCGGGATTGTATGGTGACTGTGGAGTACACCTGGACGCGAGTGGATCTGCGCCGTTAGCCTCGCGGTGGGGATCCACGTTTTCCTGTGAAATTTACAATTCCGCCCGGCCGGGCAGGCGGCATAGCTGCAGCAAATTGGTCCCGGATCTCTGTGGAACGCCTCTTGCCACTTTGGTGTCGCATCGCTGAGAGGAGACAGTCATGGTTCGGATTTTCTGCTTTGCATTGGTTGCCACGGGGTTGGGATTAGGCTTCTCGACCGCGGCAGTTGCGCACGACGCTCACGACCCGGACTTGCGGGGCGACCAGACTCGCGAGGCCGGCACGGTCCGGGTCGGTGAGGTTCGCGACACTCGCGACAGCGGCGAGATTCGTGTCGGCGAAGTTCGCGATATGCGCGACAGCGCACCGCCGGTCGAGCTCGGCGGCAGCAATGCGCGTTTGTGGGACGTCGAGTTGCGCGAGCAAGTGCAATCGGACGGCAGCGTACGCGGTGTCGTCTCCAACCTTTCGAACGATCCGGTGCAGGACATTCAACTGCTCGTCTCGCACTCCTGGATGTGGGCCGACGAACAGAACCCGGGTGAGATGGGCCCCGGTCGTGCGCGGTACGTGACGCTCCCGGGGCTGCTACCGCCGGGCAAGAGCGTCGAGTTCCAGTATGAGCCGGCGCCGCCCCTGGATTTCCGCTCCGACGGACGATTCAGCACCACCGCCGAAATCGTTGGCTTCGATCGCATCACCTACAAGACGGTGCCGCGCGGTACGGTGCCCGACGATCGCTCGGGGCTGCAGTAGCGATAATTTTTCACCACAGAGACACAGAGGCACGGAGATTTACTCTGTGTCTCGGTGTCTCTGTGGTGAAATAGTACTGACTCAGCGGCAGACGAGCGTGCCCGCTCGCCTACCGCAGGCTTCGGCGGGAACCGGGAATGACGTCAGGGCGCACTGTCCGCTCTCAACTGCGGGTTGCCCGAGCGCGACCAGGCCGGTCAGCGGCAGGTTTGCTTCGTCGGCTTCGTAGGAGCCGTTGCGTCCGCTGACGACGAACTGCACGAGCCCGGGTGAGCGGCTCGAGCGGTCTCTGATCACGACCCGCTTGATGCCGGCGGGCGGAGAGTCGCTCCCGTTTACGTAGGTCCATTTGTCGCCGCGGCGCGACGTCTTCCAACCCGTGCGCGTGCCGCGATCGTAGGCGCCGCTCGGGATGACAGCGTCCAACACGCGGTTGCCCGTCGAGTCGGCGATGAGGATCTCGACGCCGTCGGCCGCGGGGTCGAGCGGCGGCGCGAACGGATGCGCTAGGGTCATCTGGCCCTTGAACGACAACACGTCGTCGCCCGGCGGTGTGTCGAGGCGGGCGATGCGGATACGCGTCTCCGCGGCGTCGACTGGCGCGGCGCAGGACGGGGCACACGGCGTCAGGACCTCGGGCTCGTCGAGCGTCGGCGGATCGCCGGTCGGCGGGTTTTCCGGGTCGTAGACCGCTATGTCGACGGTCATGACGAACGGCCCGGTATCCGGCTGCACGCCTTCGCAGAAGTCGGCGCGTCGGCCGAGGCTGTCGTTGTTGGCAAAGGTCGTATCGCTCTCGCCGTGAACCCAACGGAACGGACTGAGGTTGCCGGCGATCGATGCCTGGTTGCCGGTGACCGTTGTATCGTCGACCGGCAGGCCCAGCGCGGATGTGCGATAGCGCGTGCCCACCAGCACCGCCTGGTGCGCGGGGTCGCTGCTGGAGAACTGATTGTCCTCGATGATGCTGCCGTCGTCTTCGACGCGCACGCCGTACGTCACGCCCTGGAAATCGTTGTCGCGCACCGTGTTGTCGGCGGCGTAGTCGAGCACGATGCCGCCCAGGTACTGCGGGTCGCTGCAGTCCATCGGCAGCACGTTTTCTCCCATCCGCGACCCGATCCAGACGCCGTAGCGCTGACCGATGATCGTATTCTCTTCGATCGTGTTGCCGTCGGCGCCGTAGCTGCGATGCCACCAGTTGTCTGGGCGCGTGTTCACGAACTCGCCGCAATTCTTGTACAGGAAGATCGCGCCGGCGGCGTTGCCCGAAAAGCTGTTGTTGCGCACCGTATTGAAGCGCGAGCCGTCGATGGCGAGACCCTCGCGGCCGGTGCCCCAGAACCAGAACGTGGTGCCGCCGAAATTGAACGTGTTCCCGTCAGGGCCGTTCTCGCCGAACCCGTTGTTGATGATCACGCTGTTCTCGACGACGTTGTCCTTCGAACCGGCCTCGAGATAGATGCCGGCGCTGCCGGACCCCTCGACGTGCAGGTTGCGCAGCGTGACGCCGGTGACGAAGCCGTCGACGAAGATGCCGACGCCGCGCGAATTCAGGCTGGTCGAATCCTCGATCACGATGTTCGACCACGCATGCTCGTAGGCCTCGGCCTCGGTCATCTCCGCGAGAGCAAAGAAACCCTCGCGCTCGATGTGGATGTTGTTGAGGAAGCCCTCGATGTGACAGTTGCGGACGGTGATGTTGGAAAGCACCACGTCGATCGGCGCCAGGATCGCCACACCGAAGCGGCGGTCGGGCGCGGCGATGCTCGCGCCCTGACAATCGAGGGTCACGTCGGAGGCGACGATCTCGACGCCGCGGGTCCACGTGCACGACGGGTCGAGGTGCGAGTTGACGTCGATGGTCACCTGCTCGTCGGCCTGGTCGCAGGTGACGAGCTGCGATCCCGGGTCGACCCCGGCAAGAGCGATGAGTGGAAGACAACATGCCGCGGCGGCGGCGGCGGCGAGACGAATAAAGGCGGACATGAGATCAGGCTAGGCTCTGCGCTGATTTCGGGCAACTCGCTGCGCGCTCGAAACGGTCGAACGGTCGCCAACGCGCGTCCATCGACCCAGGGAGTCTGTCCGGGAAGTTCTGATACCGGGCTTGCTCCGGGTAGGCCGCTGAGCCATGGAGATGAATCACATGACCCGAGGCCGTCGAGGAATGTGTATCAAGGTCGCCGTGCTAGCCGCGCTCGCTATCGCAGCCGTCGGTTGCAGCGACAGCGACGACGAGCCGGCGGAGCCGATGCTGGTGGTCGACGTCGGGGCGCTGTCCGTGGAGGAGCAACTGACGTTCGCCGCGCTCCAGGGCATCGCCAACCGCGAACGCCCGACCGTCTACCTCGTGGGCGTTCGCAGCGCCCAGGACTTCGACATCGATCCCTCCGCGGACGCATGGTTGGCCGACGTGGTCGATGTTCCGCACGAGGAAGTCTCGCCGGAGGAGGCGCTGAACCGTCTGCTCGACCGCGTCGACGGCATGGTGGTCTGGGATCCCGCGGTCCCCTACGAGAGCCAGAACGTGGCCACCACCATCGCCGGTCGCGACGGCCTGATACCGGTCGGCCCGGAGATGGCCGAGCGGCTCGCCGCCGACCACGGCCTGGAGGTGATGATCGACCTGCGCGATCTGGAGCTCGACACCGATCGGGAGTTCACCGAATGGGCGATCGAAACGCTCACCCCGCCAGAGGGAGGCTGGGCGTTCCCGGTATGGACCGGTCGCGAGCGCAACGGCAAGCCGATCCAACCAGGCTTGCGCGACTGGGCGGTGGCGAACCGTGCGTTCGTGTTCGACGCCGACCCGGCGTCCGAGCCGGGCCTCCTGCGGCGGGTCCTCGATCAGTTCCCGCGCGGCACCGGCGTGTACGGCTATCTGTTCTTCGACACGCCGCTGTACGAGCGGATCGGCCTGGCGGTGAACGAGGCGCTCGGCGTCGGCGAGCTGACCGAGCGCGGCGACTGGCTCATCCCGACCACCGACGCGGTCAACATGACCGTGCACATCCACGGCAGCGCCCAGCCTCGGCCGGCCCTGTGGGACGACGAGGTGATCGAGCCCGACGCCGATACCACCTACGTCTCGTTCGTGGTCAGTGACGGCGATGCTCTCGGTTACGACCTGACCCTCGCCCGGTCGCTGCAGTTCGACTACCTCGACGACAACTCCATCCCGATCGGCATCTCGACCTCACCGCTACTCGCGGAAGTCGCGCCGAACATCTGGAACTGGTACCTCGACGCGCTTCCCGACAACGCCCGGCTCGTCGCCGGACCGTCCGGCTCTGCCTACTTCTACCCGTCCTACGCCGCCGACGTGGACCTGGACCGTCTCCTCGAGCGGTCGCGAACCGATCTCGATGCAACCGGCCTGCGCGCCACCTGGGTGATCAACCCCCCACTGACCGCGTCGCCCACCGACACCGACCTGGCTCGGATCGTCGCCGCCTACAACCCCTCGATCCTCTACGCCGACTACACGCCGGTTCGACCACTGTCACCGGTCATCTCCTTCATCGATGACGTCCCGGTCGCGCGCATCGCCATGGCCACCCGCCCCGAGGAGATCGCCGAGGCCATCCGCCAGTCCGCGGCGCTACAACCCGACGGGCCCAGGTTCGTTGCCATCGGGCTCGTCACCTGGGGCACCAATGCCGCCGACGCCGCGGCCGCCCTCGAAGAGTTCGGTCCCGACGTCGTTCCCGTCGCGCCCGACCGCTTCGCCGGACTCCTGCGCGGCGCCGCCGCGGCGGGCTACACGGGCAGCCCCGACCGTCCGACGTCGCCCCTCCCCGCGCCCGGAGCGTGCCGCGCGGACTCCCAGCGCGTCGATTGGGGAACGGCCCCCGTGATCGCTGCGTTTCTCGCTCGTCCCATGTTCGCGGGCGACCTCGCCGCAAACGCCACGGCGTCCGGCGACACCGTGACCGTCGACGACGAGCTCCTCACGGCGACGCTCCGCTCCACGTTCCGGAGCCTCGCGTCCCTCGCTTTCAGCGCCGACGCCGTGGCCGGGGCCGAGTTCGAGACAGAGGTCACCGGGCTGGAGCTCACCATGAGTGACGACCACTCACCGAGCGCCACGGGTACCCTCACGTTCACGGTCACCTTCGACCCCGGCGACGGCGTACGCGCCTCGACGGCCTCCGTCCCGATCATCTGCACACCGACGACGGGACCCTGACCCGCAACGCGACAACCTCCTGTCTGGGAGACTGTCGCAAAAACAAGATTCGTGACCGTACACGTACACGTACTCGTACGCGTACACGGAGTTTCCTGCAGAATTCGAGCATTCATCGTGTACGGGTACGCGTACGAGTACGTGTACGGGAGTAAATCGAAAGTCTCCTGGAGCGAAGTGGTCAGACGGTCGTCGCTCGAGCGATCGGCCCTCCGCCGCTTGCGCGTCGTCCGCGTTTCTCGAAAAGGTGTCGGCGTAGACAGGAGGTGGGCGATGCAAGGGAGGAACTTCACGGTCTGGGTCGGGTCGCTCGCACTCTCGGGCTGCATCAGCTTCAACGTCTTCGAGTCCGAGCCGCGGCCGTTCTCGGCGAGCGATCTCACCAGCCGTCGCATCGTCGATCTCACGCATTCGTTTGGCGCCGACACCATCTACTGGCCGACGGATCAGCAGGGCTTCGAGCTCGATGTCGTGTTCAAGGGCGAAGCCGAAGGCGGCTACTGGTACGAGGCCAACCGGATGTGCACCGCCGAACACGGCGGCACGCACATGGACGCGCCCATCCACTTCGCCGCCGGCCAGCCGAGCACTGCCGATGTGCCGGTCGAAGCGGGCATCGGGCCGCTGGTCCGCGTCGACGTCAGCGCCGCCGCGGCCGCCGACCCGGACTACCGCCTCTCCGCCGAAGATCTGAAGCGCTGGGAGAAGCGCCACGGCCGCATCCCGCGCGGCGCCATCGTCGTCATGTACAGCGGCTGGGCGGCGCGCTGGCCCGATCGCCGGCTCTACATGGGGACGGACGTGCCGGGCGACACCGCCAACCTGCACTTCCCCGGCTTCGGCGAGGACGCCGCCCGATTCCTGATCGAGAAGCGCGACATCAAGGCGATCGGCGTCGACACCGCCAGCATCGACTACGGCGCGTCGCGCGACTTCATCGTTCACCGCATCATCAACGGCGCCGGCAAGCCCGGATTCGAAAACCTCGCCAACCTCGACACCGTGCCGCCGAAGGGCGCCACCTTGATTGCGCTGCCGATGAAGATCGAAGACGGCTCCGGCGGACCGCTGCGCGCCATCGCCGTCCTGCCCTGACTGCGGTGCTCAGTTTCGACAGCGGAGCGACATCTCGAAGATCGCGTCGGCGGTCGTGCGCCCAAAAGTGGTGTAGCTTCCGACAATACCCAGCGGCGCCGTGCCGCCCACGACTTCCGGGCAGCGGGGCGCCGCGCCGACTCGGGTGAACGGCCCCAGCTCCTCGCCGCGCACGTCGATCACGTTGCGGCCCAGCACGGTGGCGGAGGTCGTCGTCATCGCCTGACACAGCGGCGCGATGGTGAGCGCCGGCGGGCCGTTGCCGCAGACGCCGTCGCCCTGGATCTCGACGTCCTCGATGGTCAGCCCGAGGCTGGCGTTGCAGGTCAGCGACGGCTCACCGGGCGGCTGCCCGAGTCCCGATGCCGAGCACACGCAGTGACAGCTGCGGCCGCTCTGGCCTGCGTCGCGACCGGCGCAGAAGCCGCCCGGGCAGTCCTGCTGGAAGAGACACGGCTGACTGTCGTTCTCGCCGCCGGCGCAGAACGCCTCGCAGGCGGAGAGGATCGGCTCGTGGCTGCCGCTCAGCTCGGCGCAGCGAGCGGCGCAGAGCTCGCCGCAGTCCGGGTTGTCCTCGCACACACCGATGTTGTGGTCGGACACGACGTCCACGTCGGCACCTAGCTCGCCCGCGCAATCGAGCGCGCCGGCGCCGCATCCGGGTCCGGCCGTCAGGCACAGGTCGCCGACGCCCAGAATGAGCACAGACTCGAGATCGATTCGGCAGGAACACGGCGTTCGCGACTCACCTTCGCCGGGTGCATCGCAGTCGAACGTCATCCGCCCACCCGGCGTCAACGGAATGCTGACGACCAGATTATGGAGGACCAAGTCACTCGCATCGGGATCTATCTCGCAGGTGTGTTTCTGCGACCGGCAGGGCGCCGCCGCACCGCGGAACGCAAAGCCCGGCGGTCGTTCCGGGTCGGGCGCTGCGCCCGGCGATTCGAGCCGCGCGCAGTAGTCGTCGGCGCCGACAACGAGACGGATCTCGATGTGAGTTGGTGACACCGACGCGCTTGGCGCCCAGCGGGTACGAATCATGATGGCGCCGCCGTTCTCACCGGAGAGCAGGTTCACGGACCGCACCAACTCTCCCCTGCCCCCCGCATAGCGGTAGCCGCGCGTCGTCCGCCGCCAGCGCGCCGCGGCGAGCTCGACATCGAGCGTACCCGCACTGCCGGTCGAGATCTCGAGATGCGCCCCCTGCTCCGTGGGGTCCGGGAGAGGCGCTGCGATGGCCGCGTCGCGCCCGACCCGTATGATGCCGCGGTCGCGCGCGACTCCGTCGCGGTCGGCAAACACCGCCGCCGAGCGCGCACCCGCGAGATCAATCGCGGCTGCCGCCGACGGCATGAACGAGAGCGACAGCAGCGCCGCAATGACCACGTATCGACCCATTCGAGGGCCGATCCCTACCGCAGCGATCCCCCCTTGTCGACGCGGCCAGACCGCCGGTCATGCCGCTTCGGTACGGAACGGAAGCACGCGGAGCTCCGACACTCACCACTTTCTCACGAGACCGGCGCCGGTCGAATCCGACAGCACTGCTCTAATCACAGGAGAGAGAGGTCTCGAAAAGGATGTCGCCGATCGACGTGCCGAAGCCCGCGCCATGACCGACCAAACCCACCGCGGCGGTGCCTGCGACGAGACCGGGGCAGCTCGGCGCCGTCCCGGAGGTGGTCAGCGGCCCGATCAACACCGAGGGCACGTTGGCAGCATCGACGAGAAAGGCGTCCGCGGTCGCCGACGTCAGTCGCTGGCAATACGGGCCCACGGTGATGCTCGGCGGGACGTTGCCGCAAACGCCGTCCTCATCCAACTCGACACTGATGGCGAGACTGGCCTCGCAAGACAGAGAAGCCGGCGCCGCCGGCGAACCGAAGGGTCCGCCGGAACACGAGCAGCCGCAAATCCCGTCATCGCAAGTTCCGCCGGGGCACTGGCTGTCATTGAGACACCTGCTGCCGCCGTTGAATCCACCGCTGCACACGGAATCGCAAGCCGACACCGTTGGGCCATACAGCGGTCCGAGCGAGGCACAGAAGTCATCGCATTGAGTTTTGCACTGCGCAGAGCTCTCGCAGCTGCCGATGTTCCGATCCGCGACGACGTCGACGTCCGCCGAAAGACCACCCCCGCAATCCAACCGGCCGGCGTTGCATCCCGGGCCTTGCGCGACGCAGACGTCGCCGAGGCCGATGATGTTGACGGGGTCCAACGAAACCGCGCATCCGCAGGCGGCTTGCATGTCGACGGGGTCGATCGAATCGCAGGTAAACGACATACTTCCGCTCACCGTCAGCGGGATCGAGAACAGGGCGACGTGCAGATCCAACGAGGATGACGCATCGAGCTCGCAAGAGTTGGACGTTACGGCGCATGCGCTCGCGGTGCCGCGAAACGCAAGCCGATCCGGGCGGTTAGTCGTCGTCGCCGCGGATGGCGGTTCGAGGCGCGCACAATACTCGATCGCGCCCACGTAGAGTCGCACTTCGATGAATTCACTCGGCTCGCTGATCGGCTGCATGCCGAGAACCGATCCGCGTGCCCGTATGACGAGCGTGCCGCCGCCACGCCCCTCCAGCAGGCTCACCGTGCGCACGCCCGAGCCAACATCAGTGTCTCGATACCGATAGCCGCGTCGCACTCGCCGCCAGAGGCTTGGATCGAGCGGAAGCTCGGTGACACCCGACGTCTCGCTGAACACCCAAACACTCGACGGCATCACGGTTGGGTCCGGCAGCGGCGCCGATATGGACGGCGAGCGACCGACGCGGACGAAGCCACGGTCGTTGACCGTCCCCTCCCGGTCGACGAAGCGTCCTGTCGCACTAGCACCGGTCAAATCGACGGCAGCTGCCGTGTCCAACAGCATCACTGCCGCGGCGACGGCAGCAACGAACAAATGTCGCCAGAGTGTCGGATTCTGCATCGTCCCCCCGGATCGCTGCGATGACGCAAGTTAAAGTACACCCCGTCGTTTGGAATCAAGAAGTTTCAGCGGTCGTCGTTCAATCGAGTCCGAGGATTTTGTTGTAGCGTTTGATGCGCGACGCGTCGCCACTCGAGATGCGCTTGGCGTTCATCTCGACGCTCAGCATGTGGCGGTTGATGAACGCCGTCGCCAGCTCGCGCTTGTCGGTCGAGTGCGCCGCCTGCTGCAGCAGCTCGGCCGACACCACGACGTCGATCACCATCTGCGAGATGCGCTTGGCGTTGAGCAGGGCGTAGTCGAAGTCGACGAGCAGCGCGGCGATGCTGCCGTTGATGGCATCGATGCCCGCCGAGACCTTGTCGGCAATTTCGCGCACGTCGCTGCCGAGCGAAGCGAGCTGCGCCTGGGTGTCCTCGAGCGTGGTCACCAACGCGCCCTTTGCCATCTCCTTGAGGGCGAAGCTCGCCTGGATCTCGGACGTTCCCTCGTAGATCGTCGTGATGATCGAGTCGTTGTGGTAGTGGCCCGCCGCGGTCTCGGCCATGTAGCCGATGCCGCCGTGCACCTGGATGCCGGCGCGTGTCACGTCGTCGGCGATCTCGGTCGCGTAGTACTTGCACAGCGGCGTGAAGAAGCGGACCAGCGACTGCAGACGGTCGCGCTCGGCCTCCAGCGCCGCCGTCTTGTCGTCGGCGCCGGCGTGCGGTGACGCCAGATGGCTCTCGATCGCCATCAAGGTGTCGATCATGCCGCAGGTGCGGTAGAGCAGCGCGCGCGCCGCCTGGATGTTGAGGGCCATGCCGCCGAGCATCGACTTCACCAATGGCTGCTGGATGATCGGCTTGCCGAACTGGACACGCTGGCCGGCATAGTCGCGCGCCGCCCGATAGGCGGCCTCGGCGATGCCGATCGCTTGAGCAGCAACGCCGAGTCGGGCGGCGTTCATCAGGTCCAGCATCGCCCGGAACCCCTGCCCGACCTCGCCGAGCAGATACGCTTCGGCGTCTTCGAGCTCGACCACGCAGGTCGGCGAGCCGTGGATGCCGAGCTTGTGCTCGACGCGCGTGATCTTGACGCCATTGGCTCGCCCGTCGCGCAGCGTACGCGGGCAGAGCAAGAGGTTGAGACCGTTGGTGGTGCCCTTCGATTGATCGAAGGTGGCGCCGTCGCGCGCCAGCACCAGGTGAATCGGCGCGCCGCCGTTGGTGATGAAAATCTTCTCACCGTTTACAACGTAGTGATCGCCCTTGCGGTCGGCGCGCGTCACGATGCCGCCAAGGTCGGATCCGGCGCCCGGCTCCGTCAGATCCATCGCGCCCTGCAACTCGCCGGCGGCAAAGCGCGGCAGGTACTCCTCGCGCAGATCCTCGGTGCCGTACTTCTCGATGTCGCCGGCAACGCCGGTCTGCAACCCGACGATCGTCATCAGACTCGCATTGGCGCGCGACAGCATCTCGAGAAAGGCGCAGTTGAGCAGCAGAGGCAGATTCGAGCCGCCGTACTGCGGCTTCAGGGTCAGACAGGTGAGGCCGGCGGAGCGCAGCTTCTCATAGCCCGACAGAACGTGCGGCGGCACGACGACTTCGCCATCGACCAGATCCACCGCCTCGTGCCAGTGACCCTCCGACTCGGCGGCGATGTCGGCGCAAACCTCGCCGGCGGTGCGCAGGATCATCTTATAGGTATCGACCTCGTCGGCGACGACCGCGTCCGGCCCGAGGCGCAGGCGCAGCAGGCGCTCCCAGTCGATGCGATGATCGATGAAGAACTCGATGTCGGCGTGAAAGAACCCGTGTTCCATGGCGACCTCCGATCCAGCGTTGGCGATGACGGGGTGGCGCCCAGCTACAACCCGCTGACGCCCCATGCACTGCCACACTATCGCGGTCACGGAAACCCCAGCCCGAGCCCGAGCCTAAGCCCGAGCCCGGAGCGAGATCAGGTCTATTTGCGCAAAGATGTGTTGTCGCGCAGAGATCTTCTCACTTTAGGCATAGGCTGAGGCTCGGGCTCGGGCTCGGTTTCTTGCTCCGCTCAGAAGCGCCAGGCGATGCTGCCGCGCAGCATGCGCGGCTCGACCGGGTGGAAGTGGATGTCCTCCACCCCGGCCGGCTCGCCGGCGAGGCGCGACTCGTAGAAGTAGGTGATGTCGTCGTCTTTTGAGTCGAGGAGGTTGAGGACATCGAGGGTGAACGTGAGATCGCCCCACGGGAACCCTTCCCAGTTCCAACCCGTCTGCATGTTGACGATCGTCGTCGAGCCCGACTCTACGGAGCCGTCTTCGATCAGAGGGCGAGGGCCGAAGTGGCGGACGCGCAGACTGCCGAACAGTCCGTAGTCGAGGTCCACTGCTGCACCGGCCGCGACCGTGGTTTCGATCGCACCCGGGATGTCGTTGCCGGCCGGATCACTGTCGGTGAACTCGGACTCGGTGAAGGTCACGTCGGCGTCGAGGAAGAGCCATTCGAGCGGCTGCCAGTAGTTGGCGAGCTCGAGGCCATAACGCTCGCTCGGCCGCGTCGCCTCGGTGTTGCCGGCGTCGCCGATGAAGAGCAGCTCAGAATCGAGGTCCAGCCACCACAGGGCCAGGGTCGATTGCAGGCCGGGCACCCAGGTCGTGCGGGTACCGATCTCGGCGCCCTGGGTGGCGACCAGCGGGTCGACGCGATCGACCGGATCGCCCGACACCGGGTCGACCCGGATCGTCGTGCCGCGCGCGTCGTTGCTGTGAAAGCCGCCGCCGTAGTTCGCGTAAAACTCGGTGTCGGCCCACGGACCGAGCACCAGGCCGACCTTCGGATTGACGATACCGTCCGACTCGTTGCCGCCGTTCTCGGGATTGCTCAGGGCATCGACCTCGAACCAGTACAGATCGCCGCGCACACCGACGTAGGCGCGCGCCCAGTCGGTGAGCTGGCTCTCGCCATTCCAGTAGAGCCCGAGGCTGGTCACCTCGACCTCGTCCTCGCGCACCGTGCTCAGGCGATTGCGCGCCGCCGTCTTGAACAGACCGACATCGCTGATCGAGTCGTGGCGCAGTTGGACGCCCAGGGTGTGGACAAGGTCGACGGGACCGAGCGAATGCTCCAACTCCTGCGAGCCGTCGAGGCCGAGAATGGTGCGCTCGTCGATCTGCTGGAACTCGTCGCCGTTGACTGGATCGTCGAGGAAGTACGTGAAGTTCGACCACAAGTCGAAGTCATAGAAGCTGACGTAGCCGCGCACCCGCGTCGTGTTCTCGGCGCCGTTCCAGATATCGCCCGACACCGTGTAGCGCGACGAGTTGCCGCCGAGGTCGGCGTCGAGATTGTCGAATCGCCCGATCAGACCCTGGTCGACGGCGCGCAGCGCGATCTGATCGGTCGAATTCCAGTCGGCCGAGTACGCGCTGCCGAACAGCGACACGCCCCGCTCCTCATCGCCCCAAGTCCACTTGGCAATGCCGTTGTACTTTTCGAGGTTCTCGTCGAGCGTCCACGGACCGTCGTAGAACTGCACCTCGCCGGCCGCCAGCAACTCGCCACCGCCGACGGCGTGCGAGCCACCGCCGACGACGCGGTAATAGTCGAACTCGCCGAAGGTCGCCTTGATGAAGGGACGCTCGATCTTGTCGACGTACTCGACGCTCGAGGACCCGGCCGACGAGAAGTCGCCGACGTTGCTGAAGTACGGCCCCTTGCGAAACTCGAGGACCTCGATCAGCTCCGGAATCAACAAGTTCACGTCGAGATATCCCTGCCCATGGCCGTGCGTCGGCAGGTTGAGCGGCACTCCCTCCAGCGAAGTCGAGAAGTCGGTGCCGTGATCCAGATTGAAGCCGCGCAGGAAAAACTGATTGGCCTTGCCGGTTCCCGAGTGCTGGGTCGCAATCAGGCCGGGGATCCGCTCCAGGACCTCCCCCGGTCTCAGGAACGGCACGCGCTCGATCTCCGCCTGCCCGACTTTGCCCACCGAAGCCGAGTCGGCGATGCCGACCAGGCTCTCGCCTCGGCCGATGACGACGATCTCCTCGATCCGCCGCTCGGCTTCCCCGTCCGTCGCCTGTGCTGTCGCTTCGTCGTCCGCCCACCCCGGCGGGGGGGCCAGCCAAGCGACGCTGCAGACCAGCGCCAGGATGCGCATGCGGTGCCGCGCGCCGGCGTATCTACGATCGTATCTCCATGCCCCGGCCGCGCCGCCGCGCGGCAGGGCGATATCGTGCTCCTGCATATCTCCTCCTCCAAGCTTGCCGCCGGCGCGGAGCAAACGAGCGTGCTCCACCGAAGCGCCGGTACGCCGGCGCTTCGCGACGGTGATCAGATCTCAAAAGTATCGAGAGCCGTTCGCCGGGAGGGGTGGGCCGCGAGCCCGAGTCGGCCGGGACGCGTCGCGCGGCCGTGCGGAAGCGATGAAGGACGGGCCAGCCGCACTGCGACCGATCGGCACGAGAAGCAAAGGCAACTCGAGCACGACGAGGCCGTGCGGTGATTCGCGGTGCCAGTGCGCCCGATGGTCGCCGTCGGCGACTCGCAGCCCATCACCAATGGGCTGATTCGATGCCGATGGCACTTCGCCGTGGTCGTGGTGAGCATCCGCGTGGGAATGGTCGTGGTCGTGATGAGGATCGTCGTGATCGTGGCCGTCGGGATGGCCGTGACCAGCGTGATGGGCGGCGGCGCGATGTGAATGCTCGGCTGCAGGCGTGTGGGCTTCGACTGTCGCGGCACCCGGGCCATGTGAATGCGGCGAGTTGGAGTGCGTATGAGAGCGGTCGTCGCCGGCGTGCTCGTGGACGAGCAGGCGGACCGCGGGCACCGCGGCGACGAGGAGATACACGGTGGCGGCGAAAAACGCCGCTGGCCGCAGACCACCCACTCGGCGCGCCGAGCCAGGGCGCCGCTGGGTGTATCTCAACAGGTCGACCAGCATCGGTTCGCCGTCCGCATGGCGCGGCAAGCTAGCAGGAAACTCCGGCGCTCGGCCAACCGGTCGCGTGGAATGAGTGTCGTCAGCCGGCCCCTCTCGACGAACGTGCGCCCGAACACCGCGCCGCCGGTGTCATCGGGATTTCGCGCCTTCGCTTCGTCAGCTACATTCCCGCCACGATGGTCGGCGACGGTGGGCGGCAGGGAGTGGTGAGGCGGGCGCGCATCGTCTGCACGTTGGGGCCGGCGACCTCGACTCTCGAGAAGATCACCGAGCTGGTCGAGGCGGGGATGAACGTCGCCCGCCTCAACATGTCCCACGGCAGTTGGGACATGCACTCGCGGCTGATCGAGCTGGTGCGAGAGGCCGACCGCGTCGCCAATCGGCCGGTTGCCATCATGGCCGATCTACAGGGCCCGAAGATCCGCTTGGGCACGATCAAGGGCGGTCGCGCCCTGCTGACCGACGGTTCCAAGTTCATCCTCGATTCCGATCCGACGCCCGGGACGGCACGGCGCGCGTCGACCTCGCACCCGACTCTGGCCGACGATGTGCGAGCCGGCGACAAGCTGTTCATCGACGACGGCCGCATCGAGTTGCGGGTCAGCGAGGTCGAAGACTCCGAGGTCCACACGGAGGTGGTGGTCGGCGGCGAGATCTCCGACCGCAAGGGCGTCAACCTGCCGGCGGCGCGCCTGAAGCTGCCGGTTCTCAATGACAAGGACCGCGTCGACCTCGAGCACGCGCTGCACGCCGGCGTCGACTGGATCGCGCTGTCCTTCGTTCGCGAAGCGCGCGACGCGCAGATCGTCCGCGAGTGCATGCGCCACGTCGGCATCACGCGACCGGTGATCGCCAAGATCGAAACCCCGCAGGCGGTCGAGGACCTCGGCGAGATCGTCGAAGCGTTCAACGGTGTCATGGTGGCGCGCGGCGATCTCGGCCTGGAGACGCCGCTCGAGGAATTGCCGGCGGTGCAGCGCCTCGCCATCGATCTGGCGCGGGATCGCGGACGCCCGGCCATCGTCGCGACGCAGATGCTCGACTCGATGGTGTACCAACCGACGCCGACGCGCGCCGAGGTCGCCGATGTCGCGACGGCGATCATCGAAGGCGCCGACGCCGTGATGCTGTCGGCCGAGACCAGTGTCGGCAAGTATCCGGTGCGCAGCGTCCATCAGATGCGGCGCATCATCGAGGCCGCCGAGGCGGCGCCGCGCCGCCATCCGTTCACGGTCGAGTCGACCCTGCAGACCTCCGACTCGCTCGCCAAGGCGGCCATCAATCTCGCCGAAGAGCTGCGCGCCTCCGCCCTTTGCGCATTCACCAACTCCGGCCAGACGGCGCGCAGCCTGGCTCGCCATCGGGCCAGCGTGCCCATCCTGGCGCTGACCTCGCGACCCGAGGTGGTGCGCGCCCTTTCGCTCACCTGGGGCGTCGAGGCGATCCATGTGCCGATGATCGAGACCATGGACGAAATGATCACCCTCGCCGAAAAGGCGTTGGTATCCTCGGGCCGCCTTCGCCCCGGCGAGAAGGTCATCCTCCTGGCCGGCAGCCAGATGGGCGTCGATCAGCAGACCAATCTGTTGCGGATCCTCGAGGCAAAATAGGCGAAGCGGCAAGGCGGCCGACCATCTGGTTGCGAGCAAAGTGAGCCGCGACCGAGAAATCTTTGCAGACCCGGCTGGAAATCCTTACGACCGTCCGCGGTTTCCTCCTTGTCCAATGCAAGAGTCATCGCGGTGGCACGCCGGTTGCGCAGATGAGTCTCCGTGCAAATCGCCCGGCCACGCCCTTGCCTGCATCGATCAGCCATGGCGGCCTTCCGCATCGCAGCGGCCAGCGCGTCGATTGCCCTCATGGCTCCCGGCGGCGCCTCTGCGCAACTGCGGCAGACCGTCTGGCGCTCCGCCGCCGGGCAGGCGTACCAGGTCCTGCAGTACCGCGCCGGGGACGACCTCGGCACCGGCGCTGACGAGCTGCGGATCACCAGCGTAGCCGCCAACAGCTTTTCTGCTGGCGCCTGCGGCAATCCCCCGGCGACATCCCCCGGCAACACGGTTGAGGCCTTGGCGTCCGGCCCGATCGGCGGGGCACGACCGTTGGACCTCGCCTACAAGTCGAGCCTCATCGCCGATGCATCCGAGCCTTGCTTTTCGGCATCGGCGAATGACGGCCTCGGCGGGCTCTGCATCGGACCCGGGTGCGACGGCGATTGCCACTGCGGCGACGGCGCGGATTGCGTGGCGTTCTCCGTCATCGACAGCACGCATCTCGGCGTTGCGACGCCGGACGCACCCGCGGCCCAGCTCATCGTGCCGCTGACGTCGCCGCCGAGTCACTGCGACGTCCCGAATCACGTCAGCTACGGGTTTGGGACGTCGGCGATCCTCACGACTCAGGCGATAATCTGCGACGCGGCGCCGGCCGACGGCGTCCGGCTGCCCGGCACGCCGTCGACGTTCGCCGGCGGTCGCGCCGGCACCACGATCGTCTTCGCGTACGAGGCGTTGCCGCAGGAGACGGTGAGCATAGCCGCCGCCGGCTTCGGTATCGACAGCGATGGCCGAAGTCCATTCGATTGCGACCTTCCGGGCCGCGTCGTCGCCTCGCTGATGGCGGCCGACAACCAGGCGCCCCCTCCTCCGCCACCGCCGCTCGTCATCACCAGCGACCTGTTGCGCTGTCAGAGGGCCGTCGGCCGCGCTTCGCTCCGCTTCGCCGGTCGCGCTTTGCGGGCGCTGCAACTCTGCCGCGACAAGATCCTGGCGGGTGTCTGGCAGCTCCAGGCGTACGACTGCGCGAATCACCCCTACGTCGGGCGATCCCTGAGCTCCGCCGCGCGTCTGGCGCGCTCCGGCATCCGCGCCAGTTGTCAGAATGCCGACATGCCCAGTCTACGCACCTGCGGCGACAGCGTCGACGATCTGTTCGGCCCGTCGCTCGCCGATGGATGCCTCTACTCGACGCATCTCGACAATGCGGAACGCGCCGCCATCATCGCGTATGGTTTCTAGCGAAGCTGTCGGCGTTATCCGCGCTTAACAGCCCGTTGAAAAACAGGACGCGGGCTGCAAACGGTCTTCAGGCGCCATGGCTGCGTTGCGAAATCCTCAACAAAAGTCCCGACTTTGCTTCCGGTTTCGCGCCTTGCCCTGGCGCCTGAATCCTCGTTTTCGCTCTCGCGCCTGTTTTTCAACGGGCTGTTAACCCAAACTCTGCCCAAGCTTCACGGCCTCGTAACCGCCGCGCAACGGCCCGCCGTTTACGGTGCCGCCCGTACCAACCACTTCCCACATGTGGCGGGTGGCCCCACGCAACCCATGCCGTCGGTTGCACCCCCTCGCGGGCCACCCGCCACATCCAGATCGCGCGGCACGAGTGCCGATCCGGCGCTACAAGGCTTGTGGTCTTCCGCGGGAATTGACGGTACGTTCCGCGGTCATGCCCGCATCTCTCGAGAGCCCCGCTGAGACCGCGGCGCCGGATCGGCGCCTGGTCCTCATTCTCAGCTCGGAGCGCTCCGGGTCGACCCTGACACGCGTTCTGCTCGGCCAGCATTCCCAGGTGCTGGCTCCGCAGGAGATGTTCCTGCTGCGCTATCCCGACTACGCCACCTGGCGGCGCGACAAGGCGGTGGCCGCCGAGAGTCTCGTCGAGCTGTTCGACCTGATGGGCGAGCCGCGCACCATCGCCGACCTCGACCGGGAGCTCGCGGGCATGAGCAGCACCGAGGTCTACGCCTGGCTGCTCGAGCGCTTGCCGGCGGGGACGCGTCTGCTCGACAAGACCCCCGCCTACGCCAACGACGGCGACACCTTGCGTCGCTCGCGCGAGCTGCAGCCCTTCTACATCTGGTTGATCCGCCACCCGCTCGGCGTGATCGAGTCGCATACCCGCATCAAGCGCGAGGCGCGCGCCGCGGGCAGCGGCTTTGCCGGTCTGCAGCGCCGCTGGCGCGATCGCCTGGTGCGCCTCGCCGCCGCCCCGCAGGGCGGTATGACCGCGCTGGCGCGCCAGCGCGAGATCAAGTGGGTGGTGCAGCAGACGGTGATCCGCGAGTTTCTCGCCGGCGTAAGCGACGCCGACAAGCTGGTCATCCGTTTCGAGGATCTCGTCCGTCGCCCGGCCGACGTGGTCGGCGACCTCTGTCGCGGCCTCGGACTCGAAGTCGAAGACGGAATGCTCGAGGTCATCGGCGAGCGCCGCAGCATGAACGTCAACCTCGGCGATCCCAATTTTCACAAACACGACCGCGTCGATCCGGCGACGGCGGACGGCTGGCGCGATGTGTTCTCCGAGGAAGCGCTGACCCCCGAGACGCGGCGGATGATGGATCTCATCGGCGTGCGCCGATGAGATCGTGAACTGTGAACCGTGAACCGTGAACCGTGCACCGAATCCCGCCACGGTTCACCGTTCACGGTTCACCAGTTCTCCACTGAACAGCCCGCGGAGCAACTCCAATGCCCCCGGCGTACGGCGGCCGTACCAGAACATCGCCTTGCCATCGACCAGATGAATGCGGTGATCGCGCGCCGCGGCCGTCTCCTCCAGCTCACCGAGCATTGCCAGGTGTCGCTCGGCGAACACGTATGGCTCGTCCGGTAATAGGACGACCTGCGGAGCGCGGCGGGCGATCTCGGCGAGCGTGACGCGCGGGTACGTGTCGTCTGCGACGCAGACGTTCACTCCGCCGGCCTGGCGGATCAGGTCGGCCGCGTAGGTCGTGCCGTTGAACGTCATCCACGGGTTGCGCCAGATCGGGCAGAAGACACGCACCGCTTCTCCTGTCGCGACGCCGCTCCCCACCGATTCTGCAATGCGCGCGGCAAGCTCGTCGCCGGCCGCGACGCAGCCGACGCTCGCACCGATCCGGCGCACCAGCGACGCGACGCCGAGCACGCTGTTCGGATGAGCGACGAAGACATGCAGACCGGCAGCGCGCAGCGCATCGAAGTCCTCGCGACGGTTCTCGTCGCGCTCGACGAAGACCAGCGCCGGGCGCAGCGCCGCAATGCGTGCGCAGTCCGGATCCTTGGTACCGCCCACCTTCTCCACGGCGGCGATGCGCGCGGCTGGCTCGGTGCAGAAGCGGGTCACGCCGACCAGTCGCTCACCGGCGCCGAGATCGCAGATCAGCTCGGTGATACTGGGGACGAGGCTGACGAGCGGCCCGCCGTCGCTCGCTGGAACGGCGTTGCCAGCGTCGTCGCGCACCTCATTCGGCGCGGCCATCGTCGCGGTCGATCGACTCCAGCACCTGGCGCAGCTTCTCGCGCTCGTCGTCGGTGATCTCGCCGTGACCGCCGGTCGCGGCTTCGCCGCCGGTCCCCGACTGGCCGCCACCGCCGCTGCCAGCAATCCCCCACAACACCAGCGCCACGGCAGTGATCACGGCGATCAGCAGGACGATCGGTCGCAGCCGGCGGCGTCGCGTCGCAGCGCTCGGTCGCTGCCCTCGGCCTCGTTTTCGCTTGGTCGCCATGCCGTCCTCAGGACAATCGGGAATCGAGGCGCGGCGCTGCGAAGTCGGGGCGCATCAGCGCCCGCACGGCGTCGAACACCGAGCGCCGATCCCAGTCGTCGATGCCGTTGTACCAGCGCAAGCCCAGGGTGCGCAGGCGGACACTGCGCTCCGGCAATGCGAAGCACAGGCGCCAGTACGGCCCGTAGAACCAACGCGCCGTCGCGTGCAGCCTTCCCAGCTTGATGCCGAGCCACGACTCGTCGACGGCGCGCTGGTAGGCAGCCGCCGAATAGTCACCGCTGCGCACCACGGTGGCCGCCGCCTGCGCCGCCATCGAGCCGTACTCGAGCGCGAGCGAAATGCCCTCTCCCATCAGCGGATCGGCCCCCGCGGCGTCGCCGGCGAGAAGCGCGTTGGCAGCGCCGACCCGCGTCTTGCCGCGCCGGTACCAGCGAATCGGAAACGCGACGTGACGCGCCTTGACGTCGCCGTGAACCGCCAGCTCGGCGGCCAGCGCCTCTTTGATTCGCGTGCCGCCCGGCGACAACGAGTACACGCCGACGTTGGCGTGCGGCGCGCCGTCGATCAGACACGGGAAGCTCCAGCGATAGCCGCGCAAGCCGTCGCCGACGTCCGAGAAGTCGAAGTCGTAGCGGCGTGCGGCGAAGCCGTCCCAACGACTGGCGGCGATCGGCACGTCGCACATGGCGGCGCGTGCGATGTGCTCCTGGGCGGCGCCTGGCGCGTCGACGAGTTGGCGGCGGACGACGCTGCCGGAGCCGTCGGCGCCGATCACCAACGGGGTGAAGATGCTGCCGCGCTCGGTCTCGATCACGACACCACCGTTCTCGCGCCGCAGCGAGCGGACGGCTTCGTTTTCGCGCAACTCGAAGCCGCGCTGCCGGCACGCCGCGGCGAGCGATGCGTCGAGCTCGTTGCGCCGCACGACGTAGCAGAAGTTCGGCTCGCCGTAGTCGATCGTCGCGCGGGCGGTGCGTGCGCGCGCCCGGTGCACGGTCACGTGCGGCATATCGAACGCGACGCCGTGTTCCTCCATCCACTGGCGGCCGGCCGGAATCACGCCGCCGGCGCAGACCTTCGGCCGCGGATGCTGCGCCTTGTCGAGCAGCAGCACGTCGTTGGCCAGCTCTGGATCGAGACGGTGCAGCGCCAGGGCCGTCGCGGTTCCCGCCGGTCCCGAGCCGACGATGACGATCGCTCTGCGTTCCATGTCCGAGCCCGATCCGGGCACTCACCCGGGTCGGTTCAGTTGTTGCGGATGTGCTCGCGCGCCCAGGCGACGATGTCCTGCGTGCTCGCTCCGGGAGTGAAGATCTCGCTGACACCGGCCTTCTTGAGGTCGGCCGCGTCCTCTTCGGGAATGATGCCGCCGCCGAACACCGCGACGTCGTCGAGCCCCTTCTTTCTGAGCAGGTCGATCACGGCCGGGATCAGCGTCATGTGCGCGCCCGACAAGATACTGAGGCCGACCGCGTCGACGTCCTCCTGTACCGCGGCCTCGGCGATCATCTCCGGCGTCTGGTGCAAGCCGGTGTAGATCACCTCGAAGCCGCCGTCGCGCAGCGCGCGGGCGATGATCTTGGCGCCGCGGTCGTGCCCGTCGAGGCCCGGCTTGGCAATCAGTATCCGTATCGGTCGTTCAGCCACGTGCGCGATCTCCTTCTCGACGACAATCTAGCTGGGTCGCGCCACCCGCGCGCAGCGGACTCGCCCCCCGCCCCTCGCCCCTCGTCCCCGCAGTCATCACATCCACGCCGGATCGCGATACTCGCCGAAGACCGCGCGGAACACGTCCGATATCTCGCCCACCGTGCACCCCGCCTGTACGGCGGCCATGATCGGCGGCATCAGATTGGCATCGCCGGCAGCCGCGTCGCGTACCGCCCGCAACCGGGTCTCGACGGTAGCCGCCGGACGCGCCGCCTTGTACGCGCGCAGGCGCTCGACCTGGCGGCGCTCGACGTCCAGCGGGATGCGCAGCAACTCGAGCGGCTGCTCCTCGTCCACCAGATAGTCGTTGACGCCGACCATGATCTTCTCGCCGCGATCGATCTGGCGCTGGAAATGGTACGACGCCTCGGCGATCTCGCGCTGCGGGAAGCCCTCTTCGATGGCGGCCACCATGCCGCCCATGGCGTCGATCTTATCGATGTAGGCGAGCGCTTCGCGTTCGACCCGATCGGTGAGTGCTTCGACGGCGTAGCTGCCACCGAACGGATCGGCGACGTTGATGACACCCGTCTCCTCGGCGATGATCTGTTGCGTGCGCAAAGCCGCCAGCACCGCCGGCTCGCTCGGCAGCGCCAGCGTCTCGTCCATCGAATTGGTGTGCAGCGAGTTGGTGCCGCCTAGCACCGCGGCGAGCGCCTGGATGGCGACGCGCGCGATGTTGTTGAGCGGCTGCTGCGCGGTGAGGCTGCACCCCGCCGTCTGCGCATGCGTCCGCAACTGCCAGGAGCGGGGGTTCACGGCGCCGAAGCGCTCGCGCATGAAGCGCGCCCACATGCGGCGGGCGGCGCGGAACTTCGCGATCTCCTCGAGGAAGTCGTTGTGGACGTTGAAGAAGAAAGAGAGGCGCGGCGCGAAGCTGTCGACGTCGAGCCCGCGCTCGACGGCTGCCTGCACGTACGCGAGCCCATCGGCGAGTGTGAACGCCAGCTCCTGCACCGCCGTCGAGCCGGCTTCGCGGATGTGGTAGCCGGAGATCGAAACCGGGTGCCAGCGCGGCGCGTGCTTCGCGCAGTAGTCGATCATGTCGACGATGACGCGCACGGAGGGACGCGGCGGCGAGATCCACTCGTTCTGCGCGATGAACTCCTTGAGCATGTCGTTCTGGATGGTGCCGCCGACCCGCTCCAGCGGCACGCCCTGCTTCTCCGCCAGTGCGAAGTACATCGCCAGCAGGATGCTCGCCGAGCAGTTGACGGTCATCGATGTCGTCACCTGGTCGAGGCGGATGCCGGCGAACAGGATCTCCATGTCGTCGAGACTCGACACCGCCACGCCTTCGCGCCCGACCTCGCCGAGCGCGCGCGGGTGGTCGGCGTCGTAACCCATCAACGTCGGCATGTCGAAAGCGGTCGACAGGCCCATCTGCCCCTGCTCGAGCAGGAAGTGGAAGCGGCGATTGGTGTCCTCCGGCGTGCCGAAGCCGGCGAACTGCCGCATCGTCCACAGCTTGCCGCGGTACATCGAAGGATAGGCGCCGCGCGTGTACGGATACTCGCCGGGATCGCCGAGCTGCGTCGCGTAGTCGGCATCGACGACGTCGGCGGGGCCATAGCAGGGCTCGACCTCCATGTCCGAGACGGTGGTGAAGCGCCGCTCGGGAACCGCGGCCTTGCGGGCCGGCGCCGTCATCTTTTGCCTCCCGTCAGCAGCCGCCAGCGGCTGCGCCGCCGCGGCTCACCCTGGTGGCGAGCCGCCCGTCCCCGCAACAACCCGGCTGCAACGTCCGCCCAGTCGTCGCGCACCAGCACCCGCACCTCGCCCAGCGCGCCGAAGGTCAGCGGCTTCATGCCGAAGCGGTCGCTGTCGAGAATGCAGGGCACGCCAAAATTCTCCAGATATCCCTTGACGATATGCGCCTGGACTTCGAGCGGCGTCGAGTAGCAGGGCTGCCAGCTCATAGGATCATTTTCCCGAAAACACGGCCTTGCGTTTCTCCAGGAAGGCGCGCATCCCCTCGCTGCGATCCTCGGTAGCGAAGCACAGGCCGAACGCCTCCGACTCGTATCGGCAGCCGGTGTCCAAATCAAGTTCGCCGGCGACCCCGACGCTGGCCTTGGCCTGACGCATGGCGAGCGGCGCCTTGGCCGCCAGGCTGGCGGCCAGTTGGCGAGCCGTGTCCGCCGCTTCGCCGACGCCGGTCATGCGATTGATGAGGCCGATGCGCAGTGCTTCCTCGGCGTCGATCATGTCACCGGAGTAGATCATCTGTCGCGCCCGCGCCACGCCGATGCGGCGCGGCAGCCGCTGCGTTGCGCCGAAGCCCGGGATGATGCCGAGGTTGATCTCCGGCTGTCCGAAGCGGGCGTTGGCGGCGGCGATGATCAGGTCGCAGGCCAGCGCCAGCTCGAGGCCGCCGCCCAGGGCAAAGCCGTTGACCGCGGCGATCACCGGTTGCGGCAGCAGCTCGAAGCGACGGAACACGCTCTGGCCGAGCGCAGCGAACTGCTTCGCTTCGGCGGCGCTCATCGTCTCCATCGCGGCGATGTCGGCGCCGGCGACGAATGCCTTCTCGCCCGCGCCGGTGACGACGACGGCGCCGATCGAGGTATCGGCGGCGATCGACTCCAACGCAGCGCCGAGCTCGGCGAGCGTGGCGTGGTTGAGGGCGTTCAGCGCCTCGGCGCGGTCGATGACCAGCGTGACGACGTCGCCCTCACGTTCGCTGCGGATCATCCTCAGTACTCCGGCTTCAGGTCGAAGCGGTGGTGCGACTGCATGAAGCGCACGGTGTGGGTGCGCGAGCGCATTACCACCGAGTGAGTCATCGCGCCGCCGCGGTAGAAACGCACTCCGCGCAGGTAGTCGCCGTTGGTGACGCCGGTGCCGGCGAACATGACGCTTCCCGACGCCATCTCCTCGATGGTGTAGATCTTCGCCAGGTCGCGGATGCCGCACTCGCGCGCCTTCTCAGCCTCCTCGCCGCTGCGGGCGATGAGCCGGGCCTGCATGTCGCCGGCGGCGCACCGCAGGGCCGCGGCGGTCATGATGCCCTGCTGCGAGCCGCCGATCCCGAGCAGCATGTCGATCCCGCTCTCCGGGTGCGTGGTGGCGATCGCCGCGGCCACGTCGCCGTCGCGCAGCAGCTTGACGCGGGCCCCGGCCTCGCGCACCTCGGCGATCAGGCTCTCGTGGCGCGGCCGTTCGAGCATCGCCACCGTGAGGTCCGCGACGTAGACACCCTTTGCATCCGCCAGGGCTCTCAGGTTCTCGGTGGCGCTCTTCTCGAGACTGATCGCGCCGCGACCTTCCGGGCCGACGGCGATCTTCTGCATGTGCATCTCGGGGATGCGCAGAAATCCGCCGCGTTCGGCGATGGCGACGATCGACATGGCGTTGTAACCGCCGATGGCGCAGATCGCGGCGCCCTCGAGAGGGTCGAGCGCCACATCGAGCTCCGGGCCGGTGAGATTCCCGACCTTTTCGCCGATCGGCAACAGGTTGCTGTCGGTGTCGCCGAGAACGATGACGCCGTTGATGGCGATCGACTGGAAGGTTTTTCGCATCGCCTCGGCGCCGGCCCGATCGGTCGCCTCGAGGTCACCTCGGCCCATCAACCGCGCGGCGGCCAGCGCGGAAGCCTCGGTAACGCGGACGGCCTCTAGGGCAAGATTTCGATCCATGCTTTTCTGAACCTCGCTACAGGGCTCTAGCCCAGCTCGTGAGCGGCAAGTATAGGCCCTGACACGGACTTTTCTACAGCCGTCGCCGGCCTTGCCGCCGCCGCGCCGCGCCTCACGCCGACAGGCTTTCTTCGGTGCGGATGACGACGCACTTGCCGCGCACCGCGTCGAGCTTGTCGATACTGCCGACCGCCCGACGCAGCGCCTTGTCGCTCGCGCGATGCGTCTGGAAGACCATGGTCACCGGCCCACCGCTGCTCGGCTCGCGCTGGATCATCGACGCGATCGAGATCTTGGCCCGCCCGAGAAGGCCGGAGATCTTTGCCATCACCCCGGGCCGGTCGACGACGCGCAGGCGCAGATAATACGTCCCCTCACCGGCCGCCGGCGGCAGCGCCCGCGCCTTGGTCTGACGCGCCAGCGGATATCCGAGCGGCGCGACGCGGCCGCGGCAGCCGTGCACGCGATTGCGCGCGATCTCCATCAGGTCGCCAACCACCGCGGTCGCGGTCGGCATCATCCCGGCGCCGCGGCCGACGTACATGTTGGTTGAAAGCGCCTGGCTCTCGAGAACAACGGCGTTCAGCGAACCGTTGATGTCGGCCAACGGGTGGCTGCGCGGCACCATCGCCGGATGAACCCGCGCCTCGATTCGATCCTTGTGCCGCACTGCTACCGCCAGGTGCTTGAGCACGAAGCCGAACTCGCGCGCATAGGCGATGTCCTCCGGCGCGACTCGCCGGATCCCCTCGGTTGCGACGTCGCCGAGCTCAAAGCGGCAGCCGAACGCGAGTTGGATGAGCAGCGTCAGCTTGTGCGCCGCGTCGATGCCGTCGACATCGAACGACGGATCGGCTTCGGCCAATCCGTCGGCCTGCGCCTGCTTCAGCACGGTGTCGAAATCGAGCCCCTCGCCGCTCATCCGGCTGAGGATGTAGTTGGTGGTGCCGTTGACGATGCCGTAGAGCGCGTCGTGCCGATCGCCGCCGAGCGACTCGCGCAGCGTGCGGATGATCGGAATGCCGCCGCCGACGCTCGCCTCGAAACCGATCTCGACACCGGCCCGTTCGACGGCCCCGAAGATCTCGGCGCCGTGATGCGCGAGCAGCGCCTTGTTGGCGGTGACCACGTCCTTGTTGGCCGCGATCGCGTCGAGGACGAACTTCTTGGCCAGCCCGGTGCCGCCCATCAGCTCGATGACGACGTCGATGTCCGGGTCGTCGAGGATCGCGCGCGCGTCGCCGACCAGCGTGCCCGGCGCCAGCTTCACGCCGCGATCGCGCACGGTGTCGATGTCGGCAATGCGCACGAGGTCGATCGGCACGCCGGCGCGATCAGCGATCTGCTGGCGATTCTGCTTGAGGAGCTTGACCACTCCGGTGCCGATCGTGCCGAAGCCGATCAACCCCACCCTGACTGCCCGCTGCACGCTACCTCCTCGCCCTCACCGTTTCGAAAGCCCGCGGCTCATCCCGTACACGTACACGATTGTTTCGGCTCTCGCGTGTACGTGTACGTGTACGAGTACGGGAGCAACGCGCCTGGCGAGCCGACTCGGCTCAAACCGCGACCTTGCCGCTGCGCGACGGCCCCGCCGCCAGCGCCTTGCGAATGCCGCGCACTGCCTGCCGCGTGCGCTGCTCGTTCTCGATCAGCGAGAATCGCACCCACGGATCGCCGTACTCACCGAAGCCAATACCCGGCGAGACCGCGACCTTGGCATCTTCGAGCAGGAACTTCGAGAACTCGATCGAGCCCATGTGGCGGAACTCCTCGGGGATCGGCGCCCACAGAAACATCGTCGCGCGCGGCGTCTCGACCTGCCAGCCGGCGCGGTTGAGGCCCTCGACGAGGACGTTGCGCCGGTGCTCGTAGTTGGCGCGGATCTCCTCCACGTAATGCTGCGGGCCGTTCAGCGCGTGGATCGCAGCGATCTGCACCGGCTGGAAGATGCCGTAGTCGAGATAGCTCTTGATGCGCGCCAGCGCCGCGATCATTTCGGAATTGCCGACGCAGAAGCCGACCCGCCAACCCGGCATGTTGTAGCTCTTGGAGAGCGTGTAGAACTCGACGCCGACGTCCTTCGCGCCCGGAACTTCGAGGAAGCTCGGCGCGACGTAGCCGTCGAACACCAGATCGGCGTACGCGAGGTCGTGGACGACCAGGAACTGATGCTCGCGCGCCAGCTCGACGATGCGCTCGAAGAAGCTGCGCTCGACCACCGCGGTCGTCGGGTTGTGCGGGAAGTTGAGAATCAGCATCTTCGGCTTCGGCCAGGTCTGCTTCAGCGCCTCTTCGAGGTGGCCGAAGAAGTCCTCGCCGGGCAGCATCGGGATCGAGCGCAGATCGCCGCCGGCGAGAATCACCGAGTATTGGTGGATCGGATAGGTCGGGCTCGGACAGAAGACGGTGTCGCCCGGTCCCAGCACCGCCATCGCCAAATGGGCGAGACCATCCTTGGAACCGATCGTGACCACCGCCTCGCGATCGGCATCGAGCTCGACGCCGTAGCGCCGGCGGTACCAGTCGACGATCGCCAGGCGCAGCTTGTAGACGCCGCGCGATACCGAGTAGCGGTGGTTCTGCGGCTTCTGCGCCGCCTCGATCAGCTTGGCGACGACGTGCGGCGGCGTCGGACCGTCGGGATTCCCCATGCCGAAATCGATGATGTCCTCACCAGCCCGACGAGCCTGCTGGCGCAGATCACCGATGATGTTGAAAACGTATGGCGGAAGCCTCTTGATCCGTGGAAATTCCATCCCTGCCACCAACCCCTGTGGTAGCGCGCCCGCGGCGACATGCCGTTACCCAGCGCGAAACTGCGCCAGTAAAACGGATTTCGGAAGGCCCTGCAATTAGCGATTTGCCACGAACTTACACGGCGGCCCGGGCGGCGTCCCACGCGTCGATTAGACCCTCAAGCGTTGGTGCGGCAGGTATGTCCGCTCGCCCGCCTGGGACCGGTGAGCACCACGGCGGGAACGCGCGCGCTGCCGTTTTCAGTTGCGCCTTCAGCTCCCTCGACGTGGCGCATAGGAGAATTCCAATCTCGCAGTTTCAAAACCTCAAACCAGCACCCCGACCGGCCGTCAGTGGCCGGACTCCTTAGCCCCCTCACCCCGAGCTCAGTCAACCACTCGGACATCGACGGTTCCCTGGCCTTCAGGCATTCCGTCCCGACGACGCGAGGATCTCCTCTAGCGCCAGACGTGTCTTGGGGGCGAGATGCTGCTCGTCGAAATAC
>CADEER010000052.1:18781-29055 GCA_902826395.1 uncultured bacterium | reverse complement strand
CGCTGGTCGAAGCCTATCCCGGCGTCTTACCGTTCGACTGCGAGGTCGAACCGTAGGCAGGGGTCAGGGGCCGGGGGTCAGGAGTCAGGGACGGTAGGATTCTCGCGCGAGAATCCGCCGTCCACTCGGCGAGACGGCCCTTCGTCGCTTCAGGTGCCCTCTTCCGACAGGATGTCGGCGAAGGCGGCCTGGTAGAGGCCGAGCACGGTCATGAACAGCGCCGCGACGATCGGGCCGACGATGAAGCCGATGGCGCCGAAGAACGCGAGGCCGCCGAGGGTGCTGAGGAGAATCAGCAGGTCGGGCATCTTGGTGTCCTGGCCGACCAGGCGCGGCCGCAGCAGGTTGTCGACCGAGCCGACGACGACGGCGCACCAGATCGCGAGTCCGATCGCCGCCGTGGCCTTGCCGATCGCGAACAGGTAGACGACGCCCGGAACCCAGACCAACGCCGCGCCGATGCCGGGGATGATCGAGGCGAGCGCCATCACGGTCGCCCAGAAAACCGATCCCTCGATACCGACCATCCAGAAGGCTACGCCGGCCAGCGCGCCTTGCAGAGCGCCGATCACCAGCGATCCCTTGATCATGGCGCGGGTGACCGACATGCCCCGCTCCAGCATCAGCTCTTGATCCTCGCGCGCCAACGGAATCGAGGCCAGCACCATCTCGAGGATCGAGCGCCCTTGCACCAGAAAGAAGAACATCGCGTAAAGCATGATGAACAGGGCGAGCAGGAAGCTCGCCGTGCCCTGCGTCGCCGCCGATGCACTCTTGACGAGAAAGCTACCGATCTTTCCGGTCGCTTCTCCCAGCTTCTCGGTGATCTGCACCCGGTACGGGAGAATCTCGTCGCGAAACGGCAGCCACGTTGGAAGCCGCGCCTCGAGCTCGCGCGGATCGGCGAGCTGCTGTTGCACGAGCGGCACCACCCTCTCCGTCACCTGCCTGGCTTCATTGACGAGGATACCGAGAAAGAGGGATAGCGGTCCGACGATGATCGCGATCGAAATGAGGATCGTAGCCAGCGCGGCGGGTGTGGCACGCCCTCCGAGCCACGTCTGCAGCCGGCGATAGATGGGAAACATCAGGCCGCTGAACACCGCCGCCAGAAACAACGGGGCGATGAAGTCCTTGATCATCCATACGAAGAGCAGCGTGATGACGAGGACGAGGCCGAACACGAACCTCCTCTCGGCCCGGGTGCGATGCTCACTCATGCGTGCGTTCTTATCACAAGCATCGGCCGGCAGCCGCAGCCCTGAATGGGCTCGCCGAGCGACGCCGCCGGTCGCCGAGAGCTGGATCGATGTCCGCTAATTGGACACTTCACCGGTGCGTGCCCATTCGCTGCGCACCGGACCTCCGCCATGGCGAAGGGGCGTTCCGAACGGTCGGCGGTCGTCACGTGGCACCGACCTTGCTGCTGGTTGTGACGTGAAGGCGGGAGAGGCGGCAAAGATCGGTCTTGTCTTGACCGCTGGGGGCGCGCGCGGCGCCTACCAGGCGGGTGTGCTGCGGCGCGTCGGCGAAATACCGGGGCTGCGCAGCGGCGTATCGCCGTTTCCGATCATCGCCGGTGCCTCGGCGGGCGCCATCAACGGAGCCATGCTCGCCGCCACGTGCTCGCGCTTCGGCGAATCGACGGCAAAGCTCGCCGAGCTGTGGGCAGACCTGCGCATGGAGCAGGTGTATCACGGCGACGCCCTATCGCTCGGTTGCACGGGCCTTCGCTGGGCGCGCGACCTGTCGCTCGGCGGCCTGATCGGCGGCGGCACCGCGCACGGCCTCCTCGACGCGGCTCCGCTGCGCAACTTCATCGCCCAGCACTTGCCCGTGCGCGGCATCGACGGCGCCGTCAAACGCGGCCACCTCTATGCGATCGCCATCGCCGCGACCAGCTATCACTCCGGCCGTTCTTTCTTCTTCATCCAGGGCCAGGAAGGGCACCCGATCTGGCACAAGAGCCGTCGCGTCTGCATGCGCGTGCGCATCGAGGTCGACCACATTCTCGCCTCGGCGGCGATTCCGATCATCTTCCAACCGGTGCGGGTCAACACCGGCGGCGCCGATACCTACTTCGGCGACGGCGGTCTGCGCCTCGTCACGCCGCTCAGTCCGGCGATCCGACTCGGCGCCGAGCGCGTCATGGCGATCGGGATTCGCTGCACCAGCGCGGCCGCTGCCCTGTCGCGCGCCGAGTTGGGCGGCCCCGGCGACGGCGATCCCGGCGCCATCGAGCCGCCGCCGCTCAGCCAGATCTGCGGCGTCTTCCTCAACGCCATCTTCCTCGATCACCTCGATGCCGATCTCGACCACCTGGTCCGCATGAACGAGCTCATCGCTTCGCACAGAGGACCGCTGAAGACGGTGTCCGAACCGATGCGCACGGTGCGGCCGCTGGTCATCAATCCCTCCGAAGATCTGGCGATGATCGCCCGCACCCACGAGAACAAGATGCCGCGGCCGCTGCGCTACGTTCTGGACGGCCTCGGCAAGCCTGACGCGCAGAGCGCCGACCTGACGAGCTACCTGCTCTTCGATTCCAGCTACACGCGCGCGCTCATCGACGTCGGCTATCGCGACGCCAGCGCACGCATCGACGAGATCGAGGAGTTCCTGCGCGGCGATGTCGGGAGTCGGGTTGCGAAGCCTCGGAAGAAGGTCGCGCCTCGGAAGGGGTCGGGAACCGGGAACCGGAAGCGATCGGGAACGGGGAACCGGGAACCGGGTACGGCTCGCGCTCACTCGGCGCGGACCGCGAAGCGCTCGAAGTAGAACGCGAAGCGCTTGCGAACCTCGGCCGGGTCGAGGCCGAAGTCGGCCTGCAGGTCGTACACGACCTGGCCGTGCTCGCCGCGTGGATGCTCTTCCATGTACGCGTCGAGGCGACGCCGCGCCGCTTCGCTCATTTCGAGGCCCGCGAGCTCGTAGATGCGCTCGACCATGGCGACGTCATCGGCCATGAACTCGTCAAAGGTCACATCGAGACTCTGCGCCGCCGGGACTGCCGCGCGATCGCGGACGCAGGCGCGCAGCAGCGTCTCGACGCGGTCGGTCCAGTAGGCCGCCACCGCCTCCGGATCGACGCGGCGGCGCCGGATGCGATCGCCGTACGCCAGCATGGTGATCGCCGAGCGGATCACCGACACCGGGTCGCGATGGGTGATCGCGATCGTCGCGTCGGGAAAGGTGCGATGTAACGGCACGAGCTGCTCCATGTGCTGCGGCGACTTGAGGATCCATCGCTTGCGCTCGCCGCCGCGCTGCCACTGCACCGCCTGCAACACTTTCTTCAAGTACGCGTAGTGCGGCGTCTGGTCGTGCGCCAGATAGTAGTCGCGCCAGCGCGGCGGCGTCGCGATCCATTCGAGCAGATACGAGGAGAAGTCGAGCGCCTGCAGCTCGATCTCCTCGTGCACGTGCTCGGGAGTCATGTGGTGCATGGCGCGCAGCAGCGGCATCATCGCGTCCTGCTGCTCGTAGCTCTTGCGACAGCGCTCGTAGCGCGGGTCGACACCTTGCTGCGCCGCCTCGCGCGCATCGCGCACCGGCTCGCGGCTCTCCCAGTACGGCAGCGAGTGCAGCCGCGCGTCGGCCGCGATCAGATTGACGAGGTGCGTGGTGCCCGAGCGCGGCAAGCCGGCGACGATGATCGGCTCTTCGATCGGCTCGTCGAGAATCTCGGGGTGGCGCTTCAAGAGATCTTCCAGCAACAAGCGGTTGGCGGCGTAGCGCACACAGTCGTTGAAGACGCCGAGCCGACCGATCGGCGCCAGGCCTTCGTCCTCGTCGGTGCTGCGCAGCCAAAGCCGCAGGCGCTCGCGAAAGTCGTCGGCTCCGAAATCCGTCAGGCCGGTTCTGCGCCGCGCCTTGTCGAGCACGGCATCGACCGACAGATCGACCGCCAGATCGCGCGTCGCGTCCACCGCCATGCGCTGCACGTCGGTGAGCACGGGATCGCGCAGATCCGCAATGCGAATCACAGCCGAACGCGCAGTCGACACTGAGTGTCCCTCAGAGATCCCCTCTCCCGACGGGACTGTCGATTTTCTCCCGTACACGTACTCGTACGCGTACCCGTACACGATCAATGCCCGGATTCTGCAGGAAACTCCGTGTACGAGTACGGGTACGAGTACGTGTACGGTCACGAATCTTCATTTTACGACAGTCTCCGACGGGAGAGGGTGAGGGTGAGGGTGAGGGTGAGGGTGAGGGGAATGGGACGTCAATCGTGCCAGCTCATTCTCTCTCAACAGTTTGCGACGTCGGGGTGCGGGCCAACCGGCCCGCACCCCCGGCGCGCCTCACCCCGCCTTCATATCGAAGAAGCAGATCTTGTTGCCGTCGAGATCGCGCACGTAGGCGCCGTAGAAGATCGGCATGCGCTCGCCCGGAGCGCCTTCGTCGCTGGCGCCGAGCGCGCGCGCCTTGGCGTACAGCTTGTCGACGCCTTCGCGCGAGCCGCCGGGAATCGCCACCATGTTGCCGTTGCCCGGGGTCTGTTCCTTCTGGTCCTGCGGGATGCAGATCGCCAGCATCGGCCCCTGGCCGGTGCCGTAGAACTTGATCCGTCCGAGGTCCATGAGCGCCTTGGCGCCGAGCTCGCCGAGCAGCGCATCATAGAAAGCCGACGCCTTCGCCATGTCCTTGGTCCCGATGGTCACGTAGCCAATCATCTCTCCACTCCTTTTCAATCCGAGAGCCGCAACAGAACACGTGACCGCGCAGATGGGAAGATGCGGACGGGCCCGTCCGCAATCGGTGAACCGTGAACCGTGAACGGCGGGGCGACAGAGGCGAGCTCGCGGCTCCAGCGCGCGGTTCACGGCTCACGGTTCACGGCCGCATCTCCACTGTCGCCTCAACCAACCCCAGCTCCCCATTCCCCACTCCCCACTTCTGTGGCAAACGTCCTGCGATGCGCACCGGCCTCGAACTTCTGCTCGACGATCCACGGCGCTGGCTCGGCGGCGCGCGCGTCGGTCTGATCGCCAACCCGACGACGGTCGACCGCGCGCTGGTACACGCCGTCGACCTGCTGCACCGCCATCCCGACGTCGACCTGCGCGCGCTGTTCGGCCCCGAGCACGGCATTCGCGGTGCGGCGCAGGCGATGGAGCAGGTCGGCGACGGCACCGACCCGATCACCGGCCTGCCGGAGGTGAGCCTGTACGGGCCGACGTTCGAATCGCTGTCGCCGACGCGCGAACAGCTCTCCGGCGTCGACGCGCTGATCTTCGACATCCAGGACGTCGGCGCGCGCTACTACACCTATGCCGCGACGATGGCGCTGTGCATGCGCGTCGCCGCCGGCTGCGGCGTGCGCATGATCGTCCTCGACCGCCCCAATCCACTCGGCGGCGAGCAGATCGAAGGCGGCGGCCTCGAGCCGGGGCTCGAGAACTTCTGCGCGCTCTACCCCGTGCCGCAGCGCCACGCCATGACCGTCGGCGAGCTGGCGCTGTTGTACAACAGCGCCTTCGGCATCGGCTGCGATCTGCAGGTGGTGCCGTGCGAAGGTTGGCGGCGCGATCAGTACTACGACCAGACCGGCCTGCCGTGGGTGATGCCGTCGCCGAACATGCCGACCATCGACACGGCGATCGTCTACCCCGGCATGTGCCTGCTGGAGGGCACCAATCTCTCCGAGGCGCGCGGCACGACGCGGCCGTTCGAACTGTTCGGAGCGCCGTTCTTCGATTCTCGCCGGCTAGTCGACGAGCTGCATGACTACAACCTACCCGGCGTGCGCTTCCGCCCCTGCTCCTTCACGCCGACGTTCGAGAAGTTCGCCGGCCGCCGCTGCGCCGGCGCGCAGATCCACGTCACCGACCGCCGCGCCTTCCGCTCCTACGAAACCGGCCTCGCGATCCTGGTCGCCGCGCGCAAGCTGAGCCCCGGCGATTTCACCTGGCGCACCGAGCCCTACGAATACCGAGCCGACGTGCCGGCCATCGATCTGCTGACCGGCATCCCCGAAGTGCGCGAGGCCATCGACGACGGCGCCGACCTCGCCACCGTCATCGACGTCGCGGGCCGCGGCACCGAGATCTTCGACCGCGAGCGCGGCGCAGCGGTGCTCTACTAGTTTCAGTGCGGCAATCTAAACCGCAGATGAACGCTGATAGAATCGGCATCAGCGCAGCAGCGCGTGTACTTACGCCGACCGCTGGGCGAATATTGACATTAATCGCCAGACCGTAAGAGACTCGATCCATGGCCTCTTTAAACGTGAACATGCCGAAGGACCTGCGCGAGTTCGTCGAGGAGCGAACCCAGAGAGGCGGATTCGAGACGCCCACGGAATACGTGCGGCATCTCATCCGAAAGGATCGAGAGGAAGAGCAGGAGCGCGACCTCGAAAGGCTGCTCCGGGAGGGACTCCAAAGCGGGAACGCCAAGGGCAGCGTAAAATCCCTGTTCAAGAAGCTGCATGCCCGGGTCGACGAGCTAGAGGCGGAGCGGAAACGCGGTGACAAGGCGGCTCGTTCTAAAACGCGCCGCTGAACGTGACCTCGCCGAGCAGGTGGAATTCATCGCTCGCGAGCAGCCGGCGGCAGCGCGGCGCTACTTGCTTGCTGCGGAGCGCGTTCGAGCGCCTTCTCGACATGCCAGAGCTGGGCGAGCACCGCCTGTTCAAGAGCACGGCGCTTCAAGGGCTTCGCATGTGGCCGGTGCCCGGGTTCACGAACTTTCTGATCTTCTATCGGGCTCTGCCACGAAGCATCGAGATTGTCCGTGTTCTGCACGGTGCGCAGGATATCCCTCGCGCGCTCGGCGAACGTGGAAAAGGCCGCTGAGATCTGTCGGAGGATCACGGCCAAGAGTGATCGGGGAGGAACGCTCGCGAGTCGGGATGGATGGGGGAGTTTCGTTGCATACCCTCATCCGCCGCCCTACCATGCGGCGCAGAAAACGGAGGTTCCATGCACAAGCATCTGGCTTTCGCGCTGATCCTGGCCGCAGCGGTTCTCACCACGACGGCACCCGTCATCGCCGATGACGCGGCCGCGGGCGCCGCCGCCGAGCAGAGTATTGCTCCCGAAGCGGCCGCAGCCGGCGCGGTCGCGCACGATCATTCCGAGACCTGCGGCAGTGGCGGCTCGTGCTGCGCCGCCTGCAAGATGAAGCAGAAGTACACCAAGGCCGCCGCCGGCGATGAAGAAGGTGAGTGTCCCTGCAAGAAGGCGAAGCTGGCTCGCGAGCAGGCCGAACGCGAGCAGGCGGCGGCCAAAGCTGCCGCGGCGCCCGCAGACTGAGCGCGGTCGGTCGTATGTCGGACGTCCAGAGCGCGGCCGGGCTGCTGCCGACCCTGCCCAACCTGAGCGCCACGTTCGATCGCGTCGTCTATCCGGCGCGGCAGCGCGGGCTGGCGCTGTCGCTCGGAGTCGGCGGTCGGGTGGTGAGCACGCTGCTCGCGCCGACGGCGCCGCTGCCGAGCAGTGGCTCCGTACGCGAGCTGCGCCGGCGATTCGACGCCTTGCTCGAACAGGATCTCGCCAACGTCGAGGCGGGCCACTACCCGCGCGAGCTGCTCTACCAGATGCCAATTCTCCCCTATCTGGTGCGGCTCCCCGAGGCTCTGACCGACATCCCGCGTTTTCTCTGGCGCTCCTACCGCGGCAACTACGCCGACGTGCCAGGTCGTGGCGGCGGCGATCGGTATCCCGACTACTACCTGCGCACGTTTCACTGGCAGACCGACGGCTGGTTGAGCAGTCGTTCGGCGCGCCTGTACGACCCCGGGGTCGAGCTCCTTTTCGGAGGCACCGCCGACGTCATGCGACGGATGGCGATCCCGCCGGTGACGGCGATGGCAGCGCGTGCGGGGCGGCCGCTGCGCATTCTCGACATCGGTTGCGGCACCGGTCGCTTCCTGAGCCAGCTCGGCCGCGCCCTACCCGACGCGCAGCTCTATGGGCTCGACCTCAGCAAGCACTACCTGGGCGAGGCCCGCCGGCACTTCGCGGCTGCGCAGGACGTCAGCTTCGTCGTCGAGAACGCCGAGAGCCTGCCCTTCGCGGCCGGCTACTTCGACGTCGTCACGTCGGTGTTCATGTTCCACGAGCTGCCAAAGCCGGTGCGGCGGCGCGTCGTTCGCGAAGCGCGCCGCGTGCTCGCGCCGGGCGGCCGCTTGGTGATCTGCGACTCGGCACAGCTCAGCGACAGCGCCGTCGTGGAAGACGTCCTGCTCGCCTTTCCGAAGAGCTACCACGAGCCCTTCTACCGCGGGTATCTCAGCGACGACCTGGCGCAGATCATGCGCGATTGCGGCTTGCACGTCCTCGATAGCCGTCCCCATCTGGTCTCGAAGGTGGTGGTCGGCGAGAAGCGACGCGCCGGCCGGACCCGTCGGGCCGTGCAATAGCCTCCCATCCACCGGAATCGAGCGCCGTCAACTATCCGATTCCTGGGTAGGCGCGGGGCGCAGTGAGCAAGCCATGGCAACTCAGCCGACCTGGCACACTTGTTGAGTCGCAGGTCGTCGGGAGTCATGCGAATGAGCGAATCGAAGGCCAGGTCGATGCAACCCTCACCCTTTGCGCCGCCGCACCGCGGTCGTATCCTCATCGCCGACGACGAACCCGGGGTGAGGGAGAGCCTGGCCGAGGTATTCCGCGAAGAGGGCTATGAAGTCGCCCAGGCGCCCGACGGCAAGGCCGCGATGGCGCTGCTCGAGCAGAACGATTTCGACGTCGTCATCTCCGACCTCAAGATGCCCGGTGCCGACGGCCTCGAGGTGCTGCAGCGCGCCCGCGAGCTGGCACCGCAAATCCTGGTCCTGATCATGACGGCGCACGCCACCGTCGATTCGGCGGTCGCGGCACTGCGGCGCGGCGCCCACGACTACTTCCTGAAGCCGGTCATCTTCGACGATGCCTTGCACAAGGTCGAGTCGCTGCTGCGCCATCGCCAGATCGCGTGGGAGAACCAGTTCCTGCGCACCGAAGCCAACCGCCACTGGAGCCTCGGCAACATCGTCAGCCGATCGGCTGCCATGCAGCGGGTGATGGAGAAGGTCGCCAAGGTAGGGCCGACGCCGACCACCGTTCTGGTCACCGGCGACAGCGGTGTCGGCAAGGAGGTCGTCGCCCGCGCCGTCCACCACTCGAGCGAGCGCCGCGACCAGATGTTGCTGACGATCAACTGCGGCGCCATCCCCGACACCCTCCTCGAAAGCCAGCTCTTCGGCCACCTGCGCGGATCGTTCACCGGCGCGGTCAGCAACCAGGAGGGACTCTTCAACCACGCGCGCGGCGGCACGATCTTCCTCGACGAGGTCGGCGAGCTGCCGCTCGGCCTGCAGGTGAAGCTGCTGCGCGTGATCGAGGCCAAGGAGATCCACCCGATCGGCGCCGCGGCACCGAGCGTAGTAGACGTCCGCATCATCGCGGCGACCAACCGCGATCTCGCCGCCGAGGTCGCCGCCGGGCGCTTCCGCGAAGATCTGTACTACCGCTTGAACGTCTTCGAGATCCACGTGCCGCCGCTGGCCGATCGCCGCGAGGACATACCGCCGCTGGTCGAGCACTTCGTCCACGTACACAACATCGAGATGAACCGACACTATAAAGGCGTCGACAACGCGACCCTCAAGGCGCTGATGTCGATGCCCTGGAAGGGC
The DNA here is from genome assembly GCA_902826395.1 of uncultured bacterium. Taxonomy (GTDB): domain Bacteria; phylum Desulfobacterota; class Binatia; order HRBIN30; family CADEER01; genus CADEER01. The sequence goes on along the minus strand of CADEER010000052.1, from coordinate 19,424 downwards.
AACGTGCGCCAGCTCGACAACGTCATCGAGCACGCGATGATCCTCGGCGACGGCGAATGGATTCACACCGAGGATCTGCCCGGCAGCCCTCCCGCCAATTCCGCCGCGGAACCGGCGCCGACGGGGTCGGGCGAGGAGCTGCGCGATGCCGTTCGCTCCTACGAGAAGGCGCACATCGAAAACGTCATGGCCCACTGCGGCGGCGACAAGAAGGAATCGGCGCGGCGCCTCGGCATCGCCCTGTCGTCGCTCTACCGCAAGCTCGAGGAGCTCGAGATCCGCGACCACTGAGGCGCGACTCGCCGGGGCCGCAGCGCGCCAAAACTCCGCGTCGCACTCAGTCGACCGGCGCGACGCGCGTTGGCGACGACCGCCAGACTGCTGCCGAGCATCGCCAGGGCGGCGACCAGCGGATCGAGCCGGCCGGCCGCGGCGAGGGCGACGGCGATCGAGTTGTAGCCGAACGCCAGCACCAGATTCTGCCGCACGATGCGCACTGAACGCCGCGCGTGCCGCAACAGCCACGGAACGGCAGACAGCTCGCCACCCAGACACAGCACGTCCGCCGCCAGGCGCGGCAGATCCGCGGCCGCACCGAAGGCGATGCCGACGTCCGCCGCGGCGAGAGCCGGCGCGTCGTTGA
>CADEER010000052.1:15824-18681 GCA_902826395.1 uncultured bacterium | reverse complement strand
GATCTCGAGCGGAGTTCCGTCGACGACGCCGCGGATGCCGCGCCCGGGCTCGACGCGCACGTCGCCGACCGCGAGATCGGCTACGTCGCCACCGGCGGCGGCGACGATCGCGCGTCCGATCGGATGATGCTGGCCGAGCTCGAGCGCCGCGGCGCGGCGCAGCAGCTCCGCTGCCGGCCACGGACAGACGGCGGCGAGATCGCAACCAACCAGGTACGGCGTCCGCTCCGTCAGCGTGCCGGTCTTGTCGAAGCAGGCGCGGTCGACGCGTCCGGCGCGTTCGAGCACACCGGCATCGCGCAGGACGATGCCGCGGCGAGCCGCCGCGGCGACGGCGAACCACAGCGCAACCGGCGTCGCGATGCCGAGCGCGCAAGGGCACGCGACGACGAGCACCGACAGCGCAGTGAGAACCCCGACGTCGACGCCGCTGTTGACGCCGTGCAGGACGCCCGCGACGACGGCAATCGCCACGGTCGCCGGCAGGAACTGGCGGGCAAACCGATCCGCCAACCGCTCCATCGGACTCTGTGCGCGGCGCGCCTCCTCCAGCATTTTCTCGATGCGCGCCGCGGCGCTGTCCGCCGCCGGCCGCGTCACCCGCACTTCGAAGCAGCCGTCGACGCTGCAGGTGCCTCCGGCGACGGCGCTGCCCGGTCGATGCGCGACCAGTCGCGATTCGCCGGTCATCAGAGCCTCGTCCACCGAGCCCTCGCCCCGCAACACGGTGCCGTCGGTCGGGAACATCTCGCCGGCGACGACGCGCACGACATCGCCCGGCACCAACGCGGCGACCGCACCGTCGATCAGCCGCCCGTCTTGCACCAATGTCGCACGCGTCGGCGCCGCCAGCAGGTCGGCGCGAACCGCCCTGCCCGCGTCGGCGCGCGCTCGCGCCTCGAGGTAGCGGCCGAGCGTGACGAACAACAGCACCATCACCGCGGTATCGAAGTAGACCGCCGTCGAGCCGATCACCGTGTGATGTACCGACAGCGCGAACGCCGATACTGCCCCGAGCAGCACCAGCGCGTCGGCCTTGGCGCCACCCGCCCAGCCGCCGGCGGCGAAGGAACGCAGGATCGGCCAGCCGAGCAAGAACAACACCGGCAACGCGAAGCACATCGCCAGCCAGCGCAACACGTGGTGCAACGGGCCGTCGACCGCCGCCTCCGAGCCGTAGATGAACGGCGCGTAGCCCTGCATGCTCGTCATCATCACGTTCATGGCGAGAAAGATCGCCAGACCGAGTCGAATGACGAGCGACGACGCGTGCCCGTCCTCGCCGCTCGCCCCCGTCACCTGATGCGCGAGCAGGCAGCCGTAACAGCAGAAGCGGTGCGCGACGCGATCGACCTCGGCGACGACGACGCGACCGCCGAGCGGCAAGGTGCAGTGGTCGCAGAACATGGGGAGCTGTCAGCTTTCAGCGATCAGGAATCAGTGGGGCCACGCGGCGCAAGGTGCGACGAATCGTCATGCCGCACACACGCGGACCTCCCCCCGCCCACCCTCCTTGGTAGAGACTGTCGATTTTCTCCCGTACACGTACTCGTACGCGTACCCGTACACGATCAATGCCCGAATTCTGCAGGAAACTCCGTGTACGAGTACGGGTACGAGTACGTGTACGGTTACGAATGTTCGTTTCCCGACAGCCCCCCAAGGAGGGGTTAGGGGAGGTCGCGCGCTACTCCATCAAGCTCACCAGCAGGTACACGAAGCCGAAGATCAGGAATGACAGCCAGATCATCGTCAGCCACCACGGCACGGGATTGCTCTCGTAGGTGTGGAAGCTCTGGTCGAACGCGCCGTCCGGCTGCGATGCGTCGGCAGCGCTCGATCGGCCGGTGACGGAGACCGGTGCGTCCGGCCCGACCGGCGGCCGCGGATCAGACATGGCCACCTCGTTGCAACTCCGCATCGAGCTGCTCGTGCAGCTCGATGACCCGGTACTTGGGCCGCTCGATGTCGCGGAATCGCCCGGTGAGGATCGCCCACATGTTGAGGAAGAAGAGCGGCACGACGCCGGTGAGGTACACCGCGACCGCGGTGGCACCGAAGCCTTCGACATCGTCGCGGATGATCGTGGCGCTGAACTCGCTCATCTTGTAGACGAAGCCGAGTCCGGCGAAGACCAGCACCGCGGCGGCGAAGCCGACGATGGCGATGGTGCGAATGTTGTCGGCGATCCATCTCTCGATCGCCTCCAGCGTTGCGCTGCCTCGAGCGCTCATCGGTGCGATCCCTCCTCGACCCAACTGCCCAACCACTGCAGGTACGCGATCAGCGCCAGGCCGCGCTCGTTCGGCCGCTTCGCTTCGTCGAAGAGCCACGGGTACTCCGGCATGACGGAGTACGGCACGACGTTGGTCGGCTTGTAGAGGTGCGCCGCGTGCCAGTCGTTGGAGTAGCGACCCGCCAGGCGGATGAGATCCGGCCCGACCCGTCGGGTGCCGAACAGGTGCGGCAGGTTCATCTCGTTCTGGTACTCCTCCGGCGTCGATACCGGCCCGAAGCGCAGGTCCTCGTTGGAGACCGGGCGAACGAACTGCGAGTGGCAGTGCCAGCACGCCTCGGCGATGTACGCGTCGCGCCCGGCGTCGAGCGCGCGCGCGAAGCTCGCGGCGTTCGGCTCGCCGAAGTAGCGGGCAAACTCCTCCGGATAGTCGGAAGCCAACCCGACGAAGTGCGGCGACACATCTTGCGCCACCTCGGCGACGCTGCGCGTCGCGATCGATCGCAGCGTCAGCACCGGCATCACGCCTTGCAGGAAGAATCCGAGGAAGAAGGTGACGACCCCGGCGATCAGGAAGCTGGCTCCGAACCTCTCCATCTCTAACCCGCCGACTCCACCGCG
>CADEER010000052.1:13948-15724 GCA_902826395.1 uncultured bacterium | reverse complement strand
CGATCAGGAAGCTGGCTCCGAACCTCTCCATCTCTAACCCGCCGACTCCACCGCGACGCCGATCGGCATCGACTCGACGACTCGACGCGGGCCGCGCGCCGTGGCCCACAACGCGTAGAGGAACAGCCCCTGCGCGCCGACGATCATCAGACCGGACAGCGTCCGCACCCACCAGAACGGCATCGACGCCAGTACCGAGTCGCCCCAGTGCGCCAGGCTGCGCCAGATGAAACCCTGCACCAGGCCGGCGCCGGTCAGATCGACGACCATCAGCGCGAGACCGATCAAGGTCAGCCAGTAGTGCGCGGTCAACAGCCGCGGCGACGCCCATGACCGGCCCCAGGCGCGCGGCCACAGCTCGACGAAGAAGCCGAAGATCCAGAAGCCGAACACGCCGAACATCACCATGTGCGCGTGCGCCACCACCCAGTCGGTGAAGTGGATGATCTTCTGGAAGGTCAGCGTCACCTGGAAGGCGCACTGCAGGCAGGTCAGCGCGTACATGATCATGCCGGTGTAGAACCAGCGGACGGCGAGATTGCCGCGCACCGCTTCGGCGCGCCCGTGCAGCGTGCCGAAGAAGTTGACGATGACGGTGAGCACGACGATCTCGACCGCGATCGTCGCGACGATGGCGCCGTATTGCGCGTACATCGGAATCGGGCTCAGCAGAAAGTGATGCACGCCCTGCATCGGGTAGAAGAAGGCGATCCCCCAGAAGCCGATCAGCGATAGGGCGTGGCTCCAGATCGGCTTGCGCAACAGGACCGGGACGAAGAAGTACATCAGACCCCAGCCGATCGGGGTGACGAAGAGGCCGACGAGATCGTGGATGAAGAGGCCGGTGATCGCGGCGCCGGCGGTGCCGGGCACCCAGAACTGCGGCAGGTAGTTGCCCATCACGTAGACGAGCCCGGTCCAGGCGAACGCCGCCAGGAAGTACCACAGGCTCACGTACAGTCCCGGCTCCTCGGTGCGGAAGATGGGCACCGAGAGATTGACCACCAGCAGAACCAGTCCGACGACCACAAGCGGATCGACGAAGACCGGCGTTTCACCCCACTCGATCGCCTGACCGTACCCGGCGAGGATACCGCCGATGGTCAGCACCAGGATCAACTGCCAGGCGGCGAAGATCAGCCAGCCGAGGCGATCGGAGAGAACGGGTTGGCGCGTCAGGCGCGGAATCGCGAACAGCAGCCCGGCCATGAACGCGTTGGCGATGAAGCCGTACGCGGCCATGTTGGTGTGCACCATGCGCACGCGCCCGGGCGACAGCCATTCGACGCCTGGAAACGGGTAGAGCTGATTGAACTGGAAGGAGTAGGCGAGACCGCCCAGGATCGACAGCGCCATGAACACGGCGCTCGCCGTCAGGTGCGAGCGCACCAGCGCCAGGTTCACCAGCGGTCGCTCAGCGATTTGCATCGGCTCTCTCCTCCGCGGGCTGCGCAGCACCACCTCCGCGCAGCGACAGTACGAACGACACCAGGTCCCACGCATCGCCTTCGCGGATGTATTCGCCGTCCGGCTCGTCGAAGATGTCGGCGTACGACGGCATCGCCGTGCCGCCGACGCCGGTCATGAACGTACGGTAGACGTCCTCGACGTCGGGGCCTCCCTTCAATCGACCGGTCGTGAAGTCGAACGGCTTCTGCGGGTTCCCCCAGATGTCCGGGTCGAGATCGGCCGCGGCCGGACCGTCGCCGCGACCGCTCTCCCCGTGGCACTTGGCGCAGTCGAGCATCTCGTAGAGCTCTTTGCCGCGCGCGATCG
>CADEER010000052.1:10868-13848 GCA_902826395.1 uncultured bacterium | reverse complement strand
CCGTGGCACTTGGCGCAGTCGAGCATCTCGTAGAGCTCTTTGCCGCGCGCGATCGACGCCGCGCTCCCCACTCGTTCCGGTACCGGTGGGATGTGGATCGGTTGGCCGGGACCGGTGGTCTTCCAGCCCGGGTAGAACTCTTTGATGAGCTCGATCACCGCGTAGCGCTCGACCTCGCTCAGCAGAGGCCACGCCGGCATCGACGTGCCATACGCCCCGTTGGTGATGGTGCGATACAGGTCGCGCGTCGTCGGCAGCTCGCCGGTCGGCGTCGAGCGGAACTTGAACACACCCTTCGTGAAGTCGCGCGGCTTGACGATCAGCATGTCGGCCGCCGGCCCGCGCCCGTCGCCCTTCGTCCCGTGACAGCCGGCACAGTGTCGGGCGTAGATCTCGGCACCGTGCACCACGCGCTCGTCGGCCGCCGCAGCGAGAGTCGTCACGAGAAACAGTGCCGCGGTCGCGCCGCAGATCGCGATCGAACGCGCCGACATCACGCGCGCGCCTCCATCGGACCGTAGGGCACGAAACGCCCGACGGGCTGCAGGACGCCCAGTGTCACGCCGTAGACGACATGGGTGAGCGCAGCGACCCACACCGGCATGAGCTCGAGCACGTACGCGCGACCGACCAGCGCCGGCTCCAACCACCACAGCACCAGATAGAAGTTCACCAGCCACATCAGCACCCCGTACCCGGCGCCAACCCCGATCCGCGCCATGGCCGAGATGTCGGGATAGAACCGGTTGACGACGACGTGAAACACCGCGCCGGCCAGCGCGCCGACCGAGAAATGCACGACCGCGACGAGCATGAAGAAATTGAGATCGCTCGTGCGCAGCGCCTCCTGGCCGAGGAACACGGTTCCGTAGACGCGCAGGAGATAGTACGGGTCCTGACCGACCATCAGCGAGCCGAAGACGTTGAAGAGGAAACTGGTCAGGCTGCCGAGGATGCCGAGGATGGAACCCGCGACGACGTAGAACGTGAAGTAGAAGCCCGGCGGCGGCCACGGCCGGCGCGTCGCCGTGGAGACTTCGCTGGGACCGCGCAGTTGCGATTCCAGAACCGCGATGGCGCGACGATGTCGCGCGATCTCCTGCTCGATTTCTTCACGCCGATCCGCCATACGCGCTCAGTACCTTTCGCAAGCTGCGTGCCAGCGATGACGGCGCACGGCAGCAGAGTCGCAAGCTCCTCGCTCTCTCGAAACCGGGAACACCGTCAGAACGAAAGAACCAGTACCAGGAGCGCCGTCAGCAGAAGCTTGATGACCGCGATGATGATCGTCGCGCCGAACAACGCACCAGCCTCGAGCTTGCCCGCGCGCATCTGCACGGCCGCGATCAAGGCCGGAATCGCCAGGTAGCTGAGCGTGATGCGCCGAAAATGATTGCCGTCGAGCCGCTCCCACAGCGGCCCGTCGATGAACACGAAGGCCAGTACCGACACGCCGATGATGGCGACGAACTGAGCACGCGACAGACCTACCGCCGTCCACAGACCGCGCGTCGGCAGAGATCCAAAGAAGGGCGGGCGATCCGTGCTCACGTCTCAGAGCTCTCGGTGTTGCGCCGCGGGATCGCGCGGATCGGCCGTGTGACACGGGGCCGCATCGCTTCCAAGCGCGAGCAGCGCCCGCGCAATCGTCCAGACGCCGAATACCACGACGGCGATCGCCGAGGTCCTGGCGAGCACTCGATTGGAGGACGCCGGGATGCGGCCGCCGACGGCACCGGCGAACAGCAGCGCGGGAACCGTGCCGAGGCCAAAGAACAGCATCGTCGCCATGCCGTCGACGACGCTGCCGCTGCTCGCCGCCCGCGCGGCGAATGCGTAGACGAGATGGCAAGGCAGAAAGGCGTTGAAGACGCCGAGCGCGATCGGCGCGGCGAGAGTTCGCGAGCGCACCGCCGCGCCGAGCGTCTCGCGCATGCCGCGCGGCATGCCGACGCGGCGCACCAGGCGCGATGCCGACCTCAGGCCGAGCATCTCGGCGCCTACCGCGAGCATCAGCAGGCCGGCGATGATCGGCAACGCCGTCTCGACCACCGGCAGCGGGCCGAGGTGGATGATCGACGCGCCGACCGCGCCGCTCAGCGCGCCGATCAGCACCAGCGTGTTCACCCGCGCCACATTGTAGAGAAGCTGCCGGACGGGCGAGCGCCGGCCCTGCGCGAGCAACACCGGAAACCCGCCGCACATGCCGATGCAGTGCCACGAGCTGGTGAGGCCCGCCGCGAACAACAACCCACCCGATACCAAGTCCATCGAACGCCGCTTCCCTTGACCGCCTCGCTCCGATGCGCGATGCGGCTACACGGACCATGCCAAGAGCAGCTTGCCTTCACGGCCCCATGATCCAACGCACCGACTCGTCCTCCCCTGCGAGGCGCTGGAAGCGATTTTTCTCGATCGCGAGAATCACCCTCCCCATCCCCGCTATTACAGCGCCGTCATCCGGGGCTCGATGACGCGGCCGACGGCAAGCGAGGTCTCTCTCGATCAGGCGCGCTGGTCGGCGGTGACTCGCTCCGCGCAGGACGCGATCATCTGCATCGATCGCTCGGGCATGGTGACGGTCTTCAACCCAGCAGCGGAACGCATCTTCGGCTGGACGGCGAGCGAGGTGATCGGCCGCAACGTCAACCTGCTGATGCCGCCGCCCTATGCCGACGACCACGACGAGTACCTGCGGCGCTACCACGCAACCGGCGAGGCTAAGGCGATCGGGCGGGTTCGCGACGTCGCCGCCAAGAAGCGCGACGGCGGCGTCTTTCCCATCGAGCTGTCGGTCTCCGAGGTGACGACCGACGACGGCGTCACCTACGCCGCGATCATCCGCGACGTCAGCGATCGCCGAACCATGGAGGCGCAGATTCGCGCCGAGCGCGACTTCGCCGACAGCCTGATCGAGACGGCGCACGTCATCGTCCTCGTCCTCGACCCCCAGGGACGGATCGTTCGCTACAACCGCCAC
>CADEER010000052.1:8844-10768 GCA_902826395.1 uncultured bacterium | reverse complement strand
TCGGTCGGCCACGACATCACTGAACGGCTGCAGGCTCAGGAGCGCCTATCCGAGCTGGAGCACGCTTCGCGCCAGAACGACCGCCTGGCCGACATCGGCGCCATCACGGCCAGAGTGGTACACGACCTCGGCAATCCCCTCGCGGCGCTGACCATGCAGGCCCAGCTCGTCCTGCGGCGCGCCAAGCGCGGCGATTTCAAACCGGCCGACGTCGTCGAGAAGCCGATCGCCCAGATGATCGAGACGTTGAAACGCCTCGAGGTTCTGGTGCGCGAGTTCACCGAGTTTTCACGCGAACAACGACTCGAGCTCTGCGCGGTGCCGCTGCCGAACTACCTGAACAACGTACTCGCTCTGTGGGATGCCTACGCCGGCGCCCGCGGCGTATCGCTGCGCAGCCAGCTCGGCGCCGATCTACCCGAGCTGCGCATCGATCCGGAGATGTTCCGCCGCGTGCTCGACAACGTCATCAAGAACGCCGTCGACGCCTCCGATGTCGGCGGCCGCGAAATCATCGTCTCCGCACATCGACTCGCGGCGAACCGCGTCCGCATCTCGATCGCCGACGAAGGGGTCGGCGTAAAGCTCGGCATCGACGTGTTTCGCATGTTCGAAACCACCAAGCCCGAGGGAACCGGCCTCGGCCTCGCCATCGCCAAGCAGATCGTCACCGCCCATAGCGGCGAGATCCACTACGAAGCGCGATCACCGCGCGGCACGGTGTTCCATGTCGATCTACCGATCGACGGAAGTAGGGGCCAGGAGTCGGGGGCCAGGGGCCAGGGAAGGTAGGAACTTCGCGCTGCGAAGTTCCCTTCTCAATTCTATGCTGGTGGTCCGCACCAGCGGACCACCGACCGCCCCTGACTCCTGGCCCCTGACTCCTGGCCCCTGATCAGCTCGCGCCCGCGCCGCCGTCGTGCATGCCGTACTTGTCGAAGGCGCCGAAGAAGCCGTGCTCGTGCAGGCCGTAGCCGACGTTGCCGGCGTACTCGAAGCGGGCGACGTGGTCGACGACGCCGTACTGGCCGAGCGGTGCGATCTCGTCGTGCGAGTAGTCGAGCCCCTGGACGACGAGCTTTCCCTGGTACATGCCGTGCCGCCAATCCTGCTCCATGCCGTAGCCGGTGCCGACGGCGATGAACGAATGCGTCAGCGGTGTCGCCGTCACCTCGACGACGCCGCCCGGCGCGTCCGGAAAGCGCAGCGTCGAGCGCTCGACCATGCGCGTTCCCTTGGTGAGATGGTGCTCGTACTCCGGCCGGCCCAGCCACTCCGGCGCGCGCGCCGGGTCCGTCCAGATCCGCACCGCCTCCTCGAGCGGACGCTCGCCGGTGTTGGTCTCGTTGAGGATGTAGAGGATCGAGTGATCGGCGAACTGCATCGGCGAGTAGTTCCACATGCCGGTCATCTGCCCCTCGGCGCCTCGGATGCCCGCCGGCTCCGTCTCGCCGACCGGGCGGACCCCCCATGAGCGATCGCGCGTGCCCCACCAGCGATCCGGCGTGACGTCGAAGTGCTCGTCGCCGACGCGCAGCCGTCCCGACCAGCAACCAGTCTGTGCGAAGCGCGACGTGTCGAAGAGGACGCGCCCGTGCTTGCGAATGTATTGGCGCGGTTCCTCGAACGCGGGAATCGAGCCTTCCCAAAGCAGATCACAGGCGATGCCGTGCTCGGTCTCGTCGAGAACGAAGCGGACCTTTTTCAGGGGCTCGACCACTTCGACGCGGAACGGGCCCACCGAGACGTCCATGCGGTCGCCGAGCTCGCGCGAGGCGCGCACGACGCGGTGTCGCGATCCCCGCCGCACGACGGCGAAGGCGTCTTGCACGCCGAGGTTCGGATACTGCCCGAGCCCCATCACCATGAACAGCTCGTCGCTCGAGCCGTGCAGATTGAAATAGTAGCGGTCGTAGAAGTTGCG
>CADEER010000052.1:3827-8744 GCA_902826395.1 uncultured bacterium | reverse complement strand
CTTGCCTTCCCAGTACTTCGCGCGCAGCTCGCGTTTGAGGATCTTGCCGGTCGGGTTGCGCGGCAGTGCATCGACGAAGTCCACCGACTGCGGGCGCTTGTAGCTGGCGATGCGTTCGCGGCAGTAGTCGACGATGTCCTGCTCGGTCACGGTGCTGCCGGCGGTGCGCACGACGACGGCCTTCACCGCCTCGCCCCACTTCTCGTCCGGCACGCCGATGACCGCTACGTCGGCCACGCCGGGATGGGAGTAGAGCACGCTCTCGACCTCGGCCGGGTAGACGTTCTCGCCGCCCGATACGATCATGTCCTTCACCCGGTCGTGGATGTAGAGGAAGCCGTCGGCATCGAGATAGCCGGCGTCGCCGGAGTGGAACCAACCGTCGCGGATGCACTGCGCATTGGCCTCGTCGCGCTTCCAGTACCCCTTCATCACCAGCGGGCCGCGGATCAGGATCTCCCCGACTTCGTTGGCGGCGCACTCTTCGCCGGAAGGACGGACGATGCGCAGGTCGCAGCCGAATACCGCCTGGCCGCAGGCGCGGAGGCGCGGGCTGCCGATGACGTGATCGCGCGGCGCCAGCGTCACGGCGGCGCCCGTCGTCTCGGTGAGGCCGTACGCTTGCACGAAGTCGCAAGCGAACACCTCGATGCACTTCGCCAGCAGCTCTTCCGGAATCGGCGAGGCGCCGTAGACCAGCGAGCGCAGCGAATCGAAGCTCATCGAAGCGGCGCGCGGATGCTGCAGAACGAAGTTCAGCAGCGCCGGCACCATGAACGAGTGGTTGATGTGCTCGCTCTCGATCAGCTCGAGAATGCGGCCCGGGTCGGCCTCGCGCAGGATCACCAGGCGCGCCCCGGCGTAGATCAGCGACAGCGCGTAGCCGGAGCCGCCGATGTGATAGAGCGGCATGCAGACGAGGCCGTTGTCGCCGGGCCGCACGCCGCCGAATCCGAGCTGGGCGGCGGCCATCGCGGCGCACAAGTTGCCGTGCGTCAGCTCGGCGCCTTTCGGATGACCGGTGGTGCCGCTGGTGTAGAGCTGCCACGCGGTATCGCTCTCATCGTCGTCGCGGCGCGGATCGACCGGTCGCGCGCCGTCGAGGAAGCGGTCGTAGCTCGTCCAGCCGCGTCCGGCCTCGGCACCACCCCAGGCGATGATCGTCTTCACCGTCTTCAAGCTGCCCGCGATCTGCGACACCGTGTCGGCGAAATCGGGGCCGACGAAGAGGATCGGCGCCTCGGCGTCGTCGAGGACGAACGCCACCTCCGGCCCGGCGAGGCGCCAGTTGACCGGCGTGTACACACCGCCCGCCTTGCCGATGCCGAAGATCGTCTCGATGAAGCGGTCGTGCCCCTTGTCGAGAACGCAGACGCGCTGCCCGGGTTCCAGTCCGACACGCACCAGCGCGTCGCCGACGAGACTCGCGCGCTCGTCGAGCTCGCGGTACGACGTCGTCCGCCCGTCGTACCAGAGCGCCGGTTCGTCGCGCTGCTGGCGGGCACGGTAACGAAGAATCTCCGGAACGGTTCGCATCGCCACTCACCTCCCCAAACGAGTTGCTCAAAGGAGTACGCCCCACGCCCCGCCGTCAAGCGCACCCACCGCAAGTCCGGGAACCCTCCGGGAAGCACCGGACGAGACAATCTCTCTTGGCGTCTTGGCGTTCTTGGCGCGAAAGAAATTCTTTAGAAATGCTCCGACGGTGCCGCTCGCGACAAAGGACTGGCGTTCTCGATGGACGACCGATCGTGAAACGCATCCTATCAGAATCTCTCGGAAAGGACTTTTTTCGCGCCAAGAACGCCAAGGCGCCAAGAGTGCACGGACTCGCAGTGGCGAACATGAGAATCCGCGGCTGTGTGTTCTCCCGGCCGCAGGTACGGGGTTCGGAGAGGGTTGCGGCGGGCGCTGATTTCGCGCACAGCTCGCGCTCGCGCCGCCATGTCGGCGGCGCTCACGAGGGAGAAAGATCGATGCTGATCGTGGCGGGAACCATCACACTGGACGGAAGCAAGCGCGCGGCGGCCGATGCCGCATTCGAGAAGATGCGCGCCGCGACATTGAAGGAGCCGGGCTGCATCGAGTACCAGGCATACGCCGACCGCGGCGATCCGGGCGTCGTGTTCATGTTCGAAAAGTGGAAGGACCAGGCCGCACTCGACGCCCACTTCGCATCGCCGCACATGGCCGACTTCATCGGCGCCCTCGGCGGCCTCGGCGTCACCGGCATGGACGTGAAGAAGTACGACGTCGCGAGCGAAGGCAGCGTGCCGTAGGGCTTGGGAACCGGGAACCGGGTTGACCGGCCGGGCTGGGGTCCGGCAAGGGATGGGGCGATGTCGCGTCGCAAACGGATCGCCCTGGCCGTCGCGTTGTTGGTGCTGCTCGCCGGTGTCTGGTACGCGCCGGCGGCCCTGCGCCTGTACCGCGCCGTCCACCTCTACGACGAGGATCGCATTGCCCACAATTTCCTCCACATGGAGGACATCTTTCCGACTCGGGTGGTGCGCGCCCCGGGCGAGCCGTCGCCGTTGCGGCGCGGCACCATGGAGCTGCCCGAGTTCTTCGATCAAGGTGGCAAGCGCCACCGCACTGCCGAGTATCTCGACTATAGTCGCACGACCGGCATGGTGGTCCTGCGCGGTGACGAGATCCTGTACGAGGGCTACTGGCTCGGGCACGGCGACAGCGGCCGCCACATCTCCTGGTCCGTGGCCAAGTCGATCGTCTCCGCGCTGGTCGGCATCGCGCTCGACGAGGGTCGTTTCGCCAGCATCGAAGACCCGATCACGCGCTACCTACCGGAGCTCGCCGGCAGCGGTTACGACGGCGTGCGCATCAAGGACATCCTGCAGATGTCGTCCGGCGTCGGCTTCAACGAGGACTACGCCGATTACAACTCCGACATCAACCGTTTCGGGCGCACCATCGCCTTCGGCGCGCCGATGGCCGACTTCGTCGTCACCCTGAAGCGCCAGCGCCCGCCGGGCACCTACCAACACTACGTCAGCATCGACACCCAGGTCCTCGGCATGCTGCTGCGCAAGGTCACCGGCCAGTCGTTGGCCGACTATCTGCAGTCGCGCCTCTGGCAGCCATTGGGCATGGAGCGCGACGCCTATTGGCTGATCGACAGCACCGGCATGGAGGTGGCGCTCGGCGGGCTCAACGCCGCGCTGCGCGACTACGCCCGCTTCGGCCTGCTCTACCTCGACGGCGGACGCTGGCACGGCAAACAGATCGTGCCGGCGCAGTGGGTCGCCGACTCGACCAGACCCGATGCGCCGCACCTGATGCCAGGCGTGGACGACTTGTCGTCGTCCTCCTGGGGCTACGGCTACCAGTGGTGGATCCCCGATCCCGACCAGGGCGACTACCTCGCCGCCGGGATCTACAACCAGTACATCTACGTCAATCCCGCAGCGCGCGTCGTCATCGCCAAGAACTCGGCGAACCACCGATTCCCCCAGGAGCGACAGCAATCAAAAGAACTGCACGTCGCCCTGTTCCGCGCCATCGCCGCCGCCGCCAGCCGGACCCCCTGAGCCTCGCGCGACGGCCGGACCGATCCCACCGAGGCCGCCGGCCTATTCGGATCGCTTCACAAATCGTCGATTCGAAATGGAGTGGTTCGGAGTAGCGCCCGGAAGGGACTTTCTTCGCGCCAAGACCGCCAAGACGCAAAGAGTGCACGGACTCGTTGTGGCTACGGGAAAAGCCGCGCCCTCCGTGAATCCACGCGCACCTCGCGGTGAATGCACAAACATCTACGGCCTACTCGCGAAGCGCCGAACGAGCGATGCGATCTTCGCGTCTTGGCGGTCTTGGCGCGAGAAGAAAAGTCCTTTGAGACTCCCTCCCTCGATACGCGCTGCGCGCTACTCGGGATGAACGAGTGGGCACCGCGCTATTCGTGTCTACGGTTCAACAGTTCACTGTTCACGGTTCACTGTTCACGGTTCACGGTTCCCGGCTTCTGACCGCGGTCAGAAGCTCTCCTTGAACGTGCGCACGTCGACTTCGTGCGACCACGCCGTGCGCGGCTGGCGGTAGAGCATCTCGTAGATCGATGCGATGCCGTCGAGGTCGATCAGGCCCTCGGGGCCCATCGCCTCGGCGAACTGCGGCACGCCCTTCTCGATGCGGTCGCCGGCGATGCCACCGTCGATGACGACGTGGCCGACGTGGATGCCCTGCGGCGCAAACTCGCGCGCCATCGACTGGGCGAAGTTGCGCAGCCCGCCCTTCGCCGCCGTGAACGCCGCAAAGAACGGCTTGCCGCGCAGCGAGGCGCTGGCCCCCGTGAACAAAAGCGTGCCGCGGCCGCGCGGCTTCATCACCCGCGCCGCTTCGCGCCCGAACAGAAAGCCGCCGAAGCAGCCGACCCGCCAGCAGCGCTCGAAGTAACTCGCCTCCATGGTCAGCAGATCGCCGGGCATGTTGTTGCCGGCGTTGAAGACGGCGAGGTCCACCGGACCGACGGCCTCGGCGCGCCGGAAGAGCTCGATCACCTGCTCCTCGTCGGTCGTGTCGGTGGCGACGGCGGTGGCAACGCCGCCGTTGCCGCGGATGGACGCCGCGACGCGCTCGACGTTGTCGAGCGTTCGACCGGCGGCGAGCACGTGCAACCCGCACGCGCCGAAGCGCCTGCAGAGTGCGGCACCCAATCCCTTTTCGGCGCCGACGCCGATGATGACGGCCGTTGCGGTCATGGCAAATTCCTCCTGACGAGTTGGCCGAAGCTATAACAGGCCGCCGGGACCGCGCGAGAGTCGAGAGTCGGGAGGTAAAGTGAGCCGTGAGCCGTGAACCGTGAAGCGAATCTCCAGTCCACGGTTCACCGTTCACGGTTCACGATTCAACACCTCACCGTCTCGCCACCCAGGTCCGCTGCCCGCGATTCCCGACTCTCGA
>CADEER010000052.1:0-3727 GCA_902826395.1 uncultured bacterium | reverse complement strand
GCGAAGCAGCCGCTCACCATCGTCGACGCCGACGGGCGGCGCCTGATCACGTTGCTCGCCGACGAAGGCGGTAACGCCTACTTCGCCAACATTCCCGAAGAGCACCTGGTGTACGAGACCGGAACCGGCGCGCCGCCCCCGACCGGTCGCGGCGGCACGTTGCGCGCCGGCGACGGCTACACCATCCGCGACGAGTCGACCGATCCGTGGCAAGTGTCGGATGCGTTTCGCGTACTCGCGCGCGAGGATCACCCTCCTGAATCGCTGTACGAAGGCCAGGTGCTGCAAGGAGTTCCTTGGCAGATCACCGGGGGCGTCTTCCCCGGCCGCGACATCGAAGAGGGCGTGAACTATCTGGTGATGCGCGACGGCACGACCATCTCGGCGATGGTGCGCTTCCCCGATCCGCGCTTCTATGGCGAGCCGCCCTACCCCACTGTCATCGAGCTGTCCGGCTACGACCCTGCCAATCCCGAAGGCCCGGAGCCGGGCTCGCTGATCGCCGGTGCCTTCGGCTACGCCACGGTTGGCGTCAACCTGCGCGGCACCGGCTGCTCGGGCGGCGTCTTCGACGTCTTCAGCGCCGCCGAGCAAGCGGACGGCTACGACATCATCGAGATCGTCGCGCGCCAGCCGTGGGTGCTGCACAACCACGTCGGCATGGTCGGTCTCAGCTACTCGGGCAACACCCAGCTCTACGTGGGCTCGACGCAACCGCCGAGCCTCGCTGCCCTGGCCTCGATGTCGGTGATCGAAGATTCGTGGCAAATGGCGTGGCCGGGCGGCATCTACAACGCCGGCTTCACCAAGCAGTGGGTGCTCGAGCGCGAACGCCAATCGTCGGGCGGCCAGGACTGGTCGCACGACCGCATCGCCGCCGGCGACACCGAGTGTGAGGCGAATCAGTCGCTGCGCGATCAGAGCGTCGGCTTCGAGGCGTTCGTGCGCTCGCTCGAGCTGCGCCCCGACGACGCCGACGACCGCGACCTCGCGAAGCTGGTGCCGTCGATCAACCGGCCGGTCCTCCTCACCGGCGCCTGGCAGGACGAA
This sequence comes from uncultured bacterium, assembly GCA_902826395.1. Classification (GTDB taxonomy): domain Bacteria; phylum Desulfobacterota; class Binatia; order HRBIN30; family CADEER01; genus CADEER01. The sequence continues at coordinate 2,677 of CADEER010000052.1, read as the reverse complement.
CAGACGGGACCGCGCTTCGCCACCATGATCGAGAACTTCACAGGGGCCGGTAAGAAGAGCTTCTTACTGTTCAACGGCCACCACCCCGACGGCTACAGCGCCCACATCCTCAGTCGCTGGTACGAGTTCCTCGGCGTCTACGTCGCCAAGCGAGTGCCGCGACTTTTGGACGTCGTGCGCGCCGCCCTGCCCGCCGAGATGGCGAACAACTACGGAGTGCCGCTGCAGCTCGACCCGGATCGCTTCGCCGATCTCGATGATTCGCAGTACGACGAGGCGCTGGCGCGCTGGGAGTCGGATCCCGCCGTCACCGTCGACTTCGAAGTCGGCATGGGCGACGTGGGCGCAGGGCTCGGCGCACCGGTGCCGCGCTTCAGCGAGTACTTTGACGAGTTCCCGCCCGCGAGCGTCGAGCCGTGGCGCCTCTATTTCGACGCCGGGGGCCGGCTTTCCGACGCTCCCGCCGCGCAGGAAGAATCTGATCTCTTCACCTTCGATGCCGATGTCGGCGTAATCGGCTACGCGCAGGAGGGCGGTTACGACTTCATCAAGCCGGCCATCACCCTCAACTTCGACTGGCAGTCCACGGCGGACGGCAAGGGCCTCTCGTACCTGACCGCGCCGCTCGCAGAAGACGTCGTCATCGCCGGCTCCGGGCATGCCGATCTTTGGCTGCTCAGCGACAGCGAGGATGCCGGACTCGAGATCGTTCTGTCAGAGATCACTCCGGATGGCGACGAGATCCGCATCCAAAACGGCGTCCTCAGCGCCGGCTTCCGCCGCGTCGACGAGGCGCGTTCGGACGATCTCGCGATCCAGATTTTGTACGATCTCGACGCCTACGAGCCGCTGCCGACCGACGAATACGTCCGCGTGCAACTGCCCATCTTTCCCGTCGCCCATCCGCTGCGCGCCGGCTCGCGCCTGCGCGTGCAGATCAACACGCCGGGCGGCGACCTGCCGCTGTGGTTCTTCGAGAATCCCGATCCGGGCGGCGAGGACGTCGCCTACCGCATCGGCCGCGGCGGCGACATCGCCTCGTCGATCGTGCTGCCGGTACTGCCCGCCGGCTCGGTGGAGATTCCCGAAGAGCGGCCGATCTGCGGCGCCCTGCGCGGCCAGCCGTGCCGCGAGTACGAGGAGCTCGACAACCAGCCGGGCTGAGCCAACGAGCCCCTCCAAGCAGTCCGCCCGCTGCGTCCGCCGCCTAAACGGCGGACGCGGCGGGCGATGTTACGCTCAGTCCAGGTCCGGATCGAATCCGTCGCTCGTACCCGGAACGGACAGCTCTCCGCTTCCGTCGGCGTTGACGATGCTGATCCCCACCGAGAATACATCGTAAGCCAGCGCCGACCCTGTCGCGTTCCATCCCGGGTTGCGCGGTCCGTTGGCGCTCACGACAATCGAACGCTGGCCCGTGCCGTCGGGTGCGATCGCATCAATCCCGTTGCTCGACGCGAATGCGATCTCGTCCGCTACCGGACTCCATGCAGGTCCGTCGATTCCGACACCGTCCGTGACCTGCTCGTTGTCGCTGCCGTCGTCGTTCATCAAGAACAACTCGATGGCGCCACCGCCAATGTTCGCGGCATAGGCGATCTGCGAGCCGTCAGGACTGAACGAGGGCGAAAGATAGTCCCCCGCGACGGCAAGTACGGTCGCGAGTCCAGATCCGTCAGCGTTGACCACGGCGATCGTATTGTCGCCCTGCGTCGCGAAGTCTTCATCCTCGACGAACACGATCCTGCCGCCGTCCGCACTCCAAGCCGGGTAGTAGATCGGCCCGTCCGAGGTGAGAAGATTCGCCCGGCCGGTACCGTCAGCATTGACGACGGCCAACGTGTCGTCGCCCGCTCGAAACAGGACTTTGCTTCCGTCCGGGCTCCACGACGGCTGTGTCTCGGAGGCGTCGGGCGTGTTGGTCAGATTTGTTCGACCCGAGCCATCGGTGTTGATCAAGAAGATATCGCTGAAGAAGCCGCCGTCTGGGTTGGCCGCGAATACGATCCTGCCCGAAGCGACCGGCCCAGGTGTGTTCGTGGCCTCGGCCAAGGTCGGTGTGGCAGACGGAGTTGGAGTCTCCTCCTCGACGGTCGGCGTTCCTGCCGCCGGCTGAGTGGCAGTGGGCGTCGCGGTGTTTGAACTCGAAGTACGCGTCGCCGTCGGAGTGTTCGTCGAGCTTCCCCCGTCGTCGTCGTCGCCACAGCCTACCAGCCCGCCGCCGATGAGCAGCACCACGGCCGCAACCAACAAAGTCCTCATGTCCACGTTCGTCCTCCCTGGTATTCGTCCGTTCATCGGCCGATGACGCGTCGCATACGCGGCGATATATGCCTCTGCAAGATAACCCCGTAGCATTGCGCACACCTGCTCACGCTCGCGACGATGTTCGAAGCTGGGATTAGAGTGTCATGACAGAGTATCGCGAGCACTGTTTCTCAGTACTCGGAAATGAGAAGGTGCGCGGCCGTGATGGATCGACACTCTCGATGAGATCCGTGTGAGGTGTCCGACGGCCAAACGCAGAAACATCGGAACACGCGGCAACTCATGCACTTGTGAGTCGATCGCGCCGCATCGAGAGCATTCCGCCGCGTCGACCAACAGACTCACGCACGGACCTTAGCGGTCTACGCTGGCCGCCTGACGAGAGCCGATTCTCGGCATTCGGAAGAGG
>CADEER010000051.1:20774-29155 GCA_902826395.1 uncultured bacterium | reverse complement strand
TGGCGATGGCGACCATGGACATCATCAAGCACTTCGGCGGCGAGCCGGCCAACTTCCTCGACGTCGGGGGCGGCGCCACCACCGAGAAGGTGACCGAGGCGTTCAAGATCATTCTCGCCGACGCCAACGTGAAGGGCGTGCTGGTCAACATCTTCGGCGGGATCATGAAGTGCGACGTGATCGCCAACGGCGTCGTCGAGGCGGCGCGACAGGTGAAGCTGCAGCACCCGCTGGTCGTTCGCCTCGAGGGCACCAATGTCGAGCTCGGACGCGAGATCCTCGAATCCTCCGGGCTCAACATCATCTCCGCCTCCAGCATGGCCGACGGCGCCGAGAAGATCGTCAAGGCAGTCCGGGCGGCTGCGTAGCTGTCCGGCCAACGGAGCGGCACGGGCGAGTTATCCACCGGTTATCCACAGACGCAGCATTCTCGCTGCTATCCCGCGATGTTACTGAAGGCGCGGATGGCGATGGGTGCGGGCGCCCCGGTCGTTTCCGACATACGAACAAATACTTACATCGGGCCGCCGAGTAAGCGCGGAGATTGCCATTCGGGCCTTCTCTCAATGGCAGAGATGGCCGGCTGGCAGAGCATCTGCGGGGACCTTATCCACAGCCGCAGGAGTAGCGCGGGAAAGCCTGTGGATCAGATGTCCTCGTTGGCTACGACGTCGTTGCTGTCGCGATCGGAGTCCAGCAGTTCGTCGCCTCGGTAGAGGTCGAGTTGCATGAACGAGTCGAGCTGACCGCCGAGGCGGGTCATGGCGACGCTGATCTGATCCTGCGGGTCGAACATGTAGAACGTCGCCGGGGTCAGACAGGCGACTTGCTCCTGCTGCTCGAGCTGCAGGCAGCGGGTCAGGAAGCTGGCGGTAAAGTCGCCGATGCTGCCGAGAAACAGTACGCCGCGGTCGGTGATCTCGACCGGACCGCGCGGCGACAGATCCTGACAGCGGAAACCCTGGGGTAACGTCGTTTCGGGCGTGAACCCGCACACCTCCACGCGGAACTCGTCGGCCGGATCGGTCGGAACGGCCATCCGAGTACCCTCATCGTCGTCGTCGAAGGTGCTGACGGAGCGGCACTCGCCGGGGGGAATGACCCGCGTCTCGACCGTCGTCGCGGGCGGAGCCAGGCCGCGCATCTGCAGGACCGTCAGCGGCGAGGAGGAGAGGTTGCGCAGCACGGCGCGTGTCGGCTGACGCTCGTTCTCGAACACGAAGTAATGAGGCGCCTTGAATACCCCTGGCAGCAGATGTGTCGCGTCCCGGCTCTGGAACCCGAATCCATTCGACTGGACGAGCTGGCCTTCCACACTGCGGCTCTGCGCCAAACAGTCGCCGTTGTCGCCGGGCCCTACTACCTCGAACTGCGCTCCGGTCGGCCCTTGCACGAAGTAGAGGAGTTCGATGGGTCGTTCGTCGTCGGGATCGTCGCCGCAGGCGGCAAAACCCACGGCGGCCAGGAGGACAAGTACGCGAATGGTGCGGATGTAGGGCATCTGCGATTAAGTGACAGGATCGCCGCGGTGAATCAACGCGGTGACGGACGGTGTCAGACGAACGCGGCTGCTCGAGAGAATCCGCGCCCCCACTCTCCACTCCGCGCCGCTCATCCGTTATCATCGCCGACATGACGCGCGAACGGTTCGGCGAGCTCGTCGAGGAGGCGTTGGACGAGATCCCGGACGTGTTCCACGCCCATCTGCGCGACATCGTGTTTGTCGTCGAGGACGAACCGGACGACGAGGACCTCGCGAGCCTCGGACTCGACCCGCGCCGCGACACCCTGTTCGGTATGTTCGACGGTCGGCCGATCGGCGAGCGCTCGTTCAGCGAGGGTATCGCCGAGCCCGACCGGATCATCCTTTACTACCGCCCGCTCGTGCGGGAGTTCCGAACCCCGTGGGCAATCCGCCGTCAGATTCGTACGACGGTGATCCACGAGGTCGCGCACTTCTTCGGTCTCGACGAGGACGAGATCGCTGCCGAGGGGTACGAGTGACGACGGCTGCGGTGGAGACCGAACGGCTGCACGTTCGCTTCGGCGAAGTGGCCCTGTCGCTCCTCAGCGTCGTCAATCTCGAGGCGCACATCGATCGCGCCAAGTTGCTCGGCGTCGGCGACGCCGACGAGCCACCGTACTGGATGCACGTGTGGCCGGGCGCGCGTGCCCTCGCCGAGCGGTTGTCCGGCGTCGATCTCCGCGGCGTCCGGGCGCTGGAGATTGGGTGCGGCCTCGGCCTGCCGGCGCTGGTCGCGGCGGCTCGCGGGGCGATTGTCCTGGCCAGCGATCGCCGCGCCGCGCCGCTGAAGCTGGTGGCGCACAGCGCGGCGCTCAATCGCCTCGCCGTGGACCTGGTGCAGATGGACTGGAGCGCGATGGCGTTGCGAGGCAAGTTCGACCTCATCCTCGGCGCCGACGTCGCCTACGACTCTGCCGACGAGTCGGTGCTGGTGACGGCGCTGGTCGGTCAACTGCGGCGGGGCGGTCGTCTACTGCTCGCCGATTCGGTGAACACGTACCGCACTGGCCTGCGGGAGCGATTGGAGGCGGCCGGCATGTCGATGCAGCAGGGCGATGTCGCCGAACGCGAGGAGGATGCGGTTGTCTGGGTGCGCGTGCTGGAAGGAGTAAAGCCGTGAGCCACGACGGGCGGAGGAGCGGCCCCGAGAGCGGCTACCTGGTTTTCGACATCGAGACCCAGATCGACAAGGAGTTGTTGCGCGCCGCGTTTTCGCCGGCACCCGGTGCGACCGCGGCACTCGCCTACGAGCGCATGCGCGACGATCACGACGGAGGGTTCCTGCCGGTGACCGTGCATGCACCGGTGTCGATCGCGCTCGGACGCGTCACGCCGGGGCGGTTGTTGGAGAGTATCGAGGTGCTGCGCGGCGACGAGCTCGGCGAGGAGGAGCTGGTGCGCTCATTCTGGCGCCGTATAGAGCCCTTTCGCGGAACGCTGGTCACGTTCAGTGGTCGCGTCTTCGATCTGCCGGTCCTCGAGCTTCGTGCCCTGCGCTATGGGCTTTCGCTCCCGTGGTACTTCGGCGGCAAGTCCGGATTCCGCGGCCGCAACGAAAGACACGACGACCTCTACGACGTGATTTCCAACCGCGGGTCGGCCCGTCTGCGCGGGGGACTCGATCTGCTCACCAAGCTGATTGGCCTTCCTGGAAAAGGCGAGGTGTCCGGCGCCATGGTGCAGGAGCTCTGGGAGCGTCGCGAGTTCGACATCGTCCATCGCTATTGCCGGCGCGACGTCATCCAGACGTATTTCCTCTTTCTCCACGTCGAACGCCTGCGCGGCCGCATCGACGGCGCCGATGTGCGAAGGATCGAGGAAGCGACGCGCGATTTTCGCGTCGAGTTGGATCAGACGTGAATCGCTTCGACGAGCGGTTCACGTTGAGCGGCGAGTTCTCTGCCGCCGGCGATCAGCCGCGAGCCATCGAAAGCCTGAGCGACGGCATTCTTTCCGGTGTGCCGCACCAGGTGCTGTTGGGCGTCACCGGTTCGGGCAAGACCTTCACGATGGCCAACGTCATCGCCCGCGTGAACCGGCCGACGCTGGTCATCGCGCCCAACAAGACGCTCGCGGCGCAGCTCTATCACGAGCTGAAGGGGCTCTTCCCCGACAACGCCGTTCGCTACTTCGTCAGCTACTACGACTACTACCAGCCCGAAGCGTACGTCCCGAGCACCGACACGTACATCGAGAAGGATTCGTCGATCAACGACGAGATCGACAAGATGCGGCACAGCGCCACCAAGGCGCTGCTCGAGCGCAACGACGTGATCATCGTCGCCAGCGTCTCGTGTATTTACGGCCTCGGCTCTCCGGAGGCGTACTTCGCGATGTTGGTTTTCCTCGAGAGAGGCGAGCGAGCCGACCGCGATCAGATTCTGCGCAAGCTGGTGGAGATCCAGTACGAGCGCAACGACTACGACTTCCATCGCGGTGCCTTTCGCGTGCGCGGCGACGTGGTCGAGATCTTTCCCGCGTCCGAAGAGTCGCGCGCCCTGCGCGTCGAGTTCTTTGGCGACGATATCGAGCGGATTAGCGAGATCGACCCGTTGCGCGGCACCGTGCTGCGCGATCTCGACCGCGTCGCCGTGTATCCGGCGAGCCACTACGTGACCCAGCCGGAGCAGCGCAAGCGCGCTGTCGACGCCATCCGGGAAGAATTGCGACTGCGTCTCGACGAGCTGCGGCGAGAGGAGAAGCTGCTCGAAGCGCAGCGTCTCGAACAGCGCACGATGTACGACCTGGAGCTGCTGGATGAGATGGGATTCTGCCCGGGCATCGAGAACTACTCCCGCCACCTCACCGGACGGGAAGAGGGACAGCCGCCGCTGACGCTCATCAATTACTTTCCCGAGGAGTTCCTCACCATCATCGACGAGAGCCACGTCACCGTGCCGCAAGTCGGCGGCATGTACCGCGGCGACCGATCGCGCAAACAGACGCTGGTCGAGTTCGGCTTTCGCCTGCCGTCGGCGCTCGACAACCGTCCGCTGAGCTTCGACGAGTTCGAGAGCCTTGCGCGCCAGTGCGTCTACGTCTCCGCGACGCCCGGCCCGTACGAGCTCGGCAAGGCGCGGGGCAGGGTGGTGGAGCAGCTCATTCGACCGACGGGATTGATCGACCCGGAGGTCATCGTGCGTCCGGCCGGGCAGCAGGTGGACGATCTCCTCGAGGAAGTGCGGAAGCGGGTCGACGCGAGTGAGAGAGTCCTGGCGACGACGCTGACCAAGAAAATGGCCGAGGACCTCACCGAATACTACCGCGAGCTCGGCATCCGCGTTCGCTATCTGCACTCGGACATCGACACGCTAGAGCGGGTCGAAATCATCCGCGACCTGCGCCGCGGCCAGTTCGATGTACTGGTCGGCATCAATCTTCTGCGCGAGGGGCTGGATTTGCCCGAGGTGTCGTTGGTTGCGATCCTCGATGCCGACAAAGAGGGATACCTGCGTTCGGAGAGATCGCTCATTCAGACGATCGGGCGCGCCGCGCGCAACATCAATGGCAAGGTGATCCTCTACGCCGACAAGATTACGGACTCGATGCGAGCGGCGCTGGACGAGACCGAGCGACGTCGTGCCGTTCAGACCGCTCACAATCTCGAGCACGGGATCACTCCGCAGTCGATCGTCAAGGCGATCGCCGATTCCCTGGTCCCGTCCGACCTCGACTACGCGGACGTCCCGCAAGTCGCGGAGGCCGAGGCGTCGTACATCCCGCTGGAGCAGATTCCGGCCAGGGTTGCGTCGCTGCGGAAGCAGATGCGCGAGGCGGCGAGCGCGTTGGAGTTCGAACGCGCTGCCGACTTGCGCGACGAGATCCGCCGGCTCCAAGAGTACGAGTTGGCGCTCCGTTGAAGGGCCGCGCGCGAGCCGGCAATACCTCGCGGCCCGGGTCAGCAGCCCAGCTTTTCGTCTGGATTAGGACTCTTTAATTGACAAAGCTCCTGCTGCTGGCTTTAGTTGCGCGGTATCGTCGCGCCGTCGTCAGACGGCCGGTTTCGCCGTAACGACTTGGGGGTACACATGGGGAACAGGACAAGGGCAATGTCGCGGGTTCGCGCCGTTGGAACACCGGACAAACGCAGCGCTTTCGGGGCGCTGGCGATCCTCGCGCTCTGGTCCTCTTCTGTACTTGCTCACCCGCAGACCGGTGATCTGAGCGGCAGCTGTTCCATAGACGTCAACCGATCGCGCGTCACCCTGAACGTCACGGTTCACAACAGCAGCGAGCAGTCGGCGTTCAACCTGGTACCTGGCGACCTGAACGGCTCGGGAGTCGGGGACGCCTCGATCTTCCTGCAGAGCGCACCGCGGGAATTGCGGGAGTTGCTGCCCGGCAAGACCACTATTTTCAGGTGGAAGGGTGAGGTTTTTGGCAACGGTTTTCTGGATCTCTCAGCCCGGGCTCAGGGCCGTTGGGAGGATGGGGATCCCGCCAACACGGGGGTGATCAACTGTACGCGCCTGACCGTCGGCAACCCGGGCAACCTGACCCCACCGCCGACTAGCACGCCGGAAGTACGCGATACGGAAGGGCCTGCGGCGACTCAGACTCCGCGCCCCACCGGTTCGACCCGGACGCCGGTTTCGACGAATACGGTCCGGCCGACCCGCACTCGCATGCCGACCGAGACGCCGAGGCCGACCCGAACGCGCCCGGCGCCGAATACCGAGCGACCGACCCGGACGAGTGCACCGCCGACGCGGACGCCACAGCAGCAGCCGAGTCGCACCGAGGCCCCGCGTGAGCCCACCGACCGGCCGACCCGCACGCCGGTCGTCGGCCGGCCGACCCGCACGCCGATCGTTCGGGCGACTCGTACCCCGCTCCGCGGCGAAGCGACCCGTACTCCGACCCGGCAACGGCCTACCCGTACGGAACCCGCGGTGCGCCCGACGCGGACACCCATCGTCGGGCGACCGACGAGGACGCCGCGCGGCGGCAACGCTCAGCCTACGGTACCGCAGGCTGGGCAGACGCCGCGGCCGGTGGGCCGCATCACCGCTCAGTGCAGCCTGCGCCAGACCAATGACCAGCTCGCCATCACGATGGTCATCCACAACACGACCAACGTGTTGCTCGAGAACCTGGCGGCGTCGTCGCTTGGCTTGGCGCCGGAGGGTGGGGCGCTGTACTTCGATCCGACCGGGCCGAGCCCGCGTGTCTACCGCGAGGTCCAGCCGGGCGAGACCGTCGCGTTCGCGTGGGGCGGTCGCATGAACGATGTCGGCGCCATCGGCTTCTCGACGTCAGCGACGGCCATGGCCCCCGACGGCCAGCCGATCAACACCGGCGTCATCGACTGTGGGATTGGGACCGGACCGAACGGTCACGCGGACAACTCGTCCTTCACGGGCTCGTGCAACATCAAGCCCGGTCTCGATGGCTCGATTACCCTCAACATCAACAACCGCAGCGGCGATCCGCTCAACAACGTCGTGCCGCTGTTCACCGACAACAGCTCGGACGGCACCGCCCAGATCAACGACCTGCGCGGCCCGGCGCCGCGCACACTCCGGCGGCTGGCCGGCGGGCAGACGCAGAAATTCCTGTGGGAAGCCGACATCCTCGGCAATGGACGGGTGTCAGTGGTTTTCCGCGCCGAGGCGAGCCGCGATTCCGGCGAGCGCATTTCGACCCAGCCGATCATGTGCGACACCGATCTCAGCACTAACGGCGGGGCGCTGCCCGACATCACGGTCGACGTCGACGATCAGCGCGGCTCGTGGGTCGTTCAGGAGCAGTTCTTCGCGCCCAGCCACTGCGCGGTGTTCGAAGGCTGCGTCGAAGGCCCCGGCACCCGCAAGTTGCTGAAGTTCAACACGACGACGCCCAACATCGGACAAGGCGATCTGTTCCTCGGCGACCCGCGCAACAATCCGGAGATGATCTACTCCGATTGCCACCAGCACTATCACTTCGAGGACTACGCCGATTACCGCCTGTTCGACATGCAGGGCAACCTGGTGGCCCGAGGCCACAAGCAAGCCTTCTGTCTCGTCGATCTGTGGCGCCCGCCGGGCTCCAATGGCTCGCGCGAGCCGAACTTCCCCGACTGCGGCTTCCAGGGCATTTCCGCGGGTTGGGCCGACGTGTATCACCGCGACCTGGACTGCCAGTGGATCGATGTCACCGGCGTGCCAAACGGCCGCTACATCCTCGAGGTCCACATCAACCCGGCGCGCGTCATCCGCGAGTCGAACTACTCAAACAACGTGGCCCGTACCGAGATCTGCATCGGCATACCGCGCAGCGAGTGTCAGTGACGAAATTATGAAATCCCGGAAAAAGTCCGAATCCAAAAGAAAACTTCTTGACTCCGATAAGTCTTTTCACCTATTTTGCGACCAACTTTCTAAACCACGGGAACTGGGGGACTAGTGGACAACCAAGAAAACGGCGCATTTTCCGTAACTTCGCCGCTTGAGCGCCGGCGTTTTTGGTGGGCTAGATCAGGGAGGACATCACGAATGACGAGGCTACGCCTGGCACAATTGGCTGTTCTTGGTGCCACTCTGACGGCCTACTCCGTCGGAACGGCTCACGCGCAGGGGGTTTTCAATACGCGTAAGCCGACCAACACGCCGCGGCCGACTGCGACACCGTTTGTCGCTGAGGAGCGGACGCGCAAGCCGACCAAGACGCTGCGCGCGACCCGTACGCCGGATTCGGCGGAGGTTCGCACGCGCAAGCCGACCAAGACCCTGCGCGCCACCAGAACCCCTGGGGTTCCGGAGGATCGCACCCGCAAGCCGACCAAGACGCTGCGGCAGACCCGCACCCCGATCGAAGTCGAGGATCGCACCCGCAAGCCTACCAAGACTCTGCGCGCGACCCGCACCCCGATCGA
>CADEER010000051.1:0-20674 GCA_902826395.1 uncultured bacterium | reverse complement strand
AGGATCGCACCCGCAAGCCTACCAAGACTCTGCGCGCGACCCGCACCCCGATCGAGGTTGAGGATCGTACGCGCAAGCCTACCAAGACCCTGCGCGCGACCCGCACCCCGATCGAAGTCGAGGATCGCACCCGCAAGCCTACCAAGACTCTGCGCGCGACCCGCACCCCGATCGAAGTCGAGGATCGTACCCGCAAGCCCACCAAGACACTGAGGGCGACCCGTACTCCGATCAGCGAAGAGCAGCGGACACGAAAGCCCACCAAGACCCTCCGCGCGACTCGCACTCCGATCAGCGAAGAGGAGCGCACGCGCAAGCCCACCAAGACCCTCCGCGCGACCCGCACCCCGATCGCGCAGGAAGATCGTACGCGCAAGCCGACCAAGACTCTGCGGGCGACGAGGACTCCGGTTCCCGGTGACGAGGCTCCTGAATTCAACCCGGGCGGCATCACGTCGAGCTGCCGAGCTTACGGCAAGAACAGCCCCGAGGGACCGAACGATCCGAAGGGAGACATCGTAGTGGTGCGGTTGGCCATCGCCAACAACTCAGGCGCGACTATCACGGGCATCACTCCTGGAGCATTGTCGGTCGACGGTGGTTCGGTTGCTGATCTGCAGAATGCCAATGGGAAAAGTGCTCTTGCGACTCGCGGTCTGGTCGCTCTGGAATGGAGTTTCCGCCTGCAAGGAACGGCGAGCATCAGCGCTAGCGCCTCAGCGACGGGACCTGGTGGTGAGTCTCTCAGTGTTGGGCCGATTGACTGCGGTACCGTTTCGGTTGGTGGCGAGTAAACACGTCGCTCGCTTGAGCTAGAGACGAGAGGGCCAGCCTGGATAGGCTGGCCCTCTTTTTTTTGTCTTTTAGTGGGTGCGGCTGCTACGTTGTCGCGAAGTCGAGGCGGTTTCGGGAAGCGAGGTACGAATAGCAATGGTGGTCCGACTGGTTAGGGCGCTGGCGATCGTCGCGTTGTTACTTGCAGGTTCGGCCGCGGCGCAGACGCCGACGCCCGGGGGCGACTGTTGCTCGGTTCACGGCGGACCGAGCTGCGACATTCCCGCGTGTGCGGCCTGTGTATGCGAGGAGCTTGACGAGCCGGTGTGCTGTGCGGCGGGGAGTGACGAGGGCTGGGATCTCATCTGCGTAGCTCTCGCCGCCAGTACGACGTGCGAATCGGCGTGTGGATGCGGGTCAAACCCGACTCCGACACCGACTCCAGGTGGGGATTGTTGCACCGCCCATACAGGACCCTCATGTGACGATTCGACTTGCTCCGCGTGTGTGTGCGGGATCGACGAAGTGTGCTGCGACGGGGTTTGGGACGCGACCTGCGTCACTATCGCGCGCAACGTCGACGAGTGCGCCGCGAGCTGTACGGACTGCACGCCGCTGCCGACTCCGCCGCCGGACACGACGCCGACCCCGGGCCCTTGTTGTGAGGGCCGGGACTTCAATCCCGGTTGCGAGGAAGAAACCTGTGAGTCGTGCGTGTGCAACGTCGACCCGGTCTGTTGCACGGACACGTGGGACGCGAACTGTGCCATCATCGCGGCCGAAGAGTGTGCAGTCCCCTGTGTCTGCGAAGAGGACGGGGATTGCTGCGAGGCTCACGGCGGACTGGGCTGCAACGACCGGCTTTGCCAGGATTGCGTGTTGGAGATTGATGCCGCCTGCGGCGACACGGGATGGGATGCTAATTGTGTCGGCGAGGCGGTCGCGGAATGTGCCCTCGAATGTCCCTGTGGCGACTGCTGCGCCGCGTCGGCCGAGCCCGGGTGCGGGGACAAGTTCTGCCAGGACTGCGTTTGCGCCGTCGACGAAGAGTGTTGCGATCCAGAGATCGGCTGGGATGCTCGCTGCGACTCCATAGCGCGGGCCGAATGCTCGATCGCCTGTCCATGCAACGAGTGTTGTGAACCACAGGATGAGGGATCGGAAATCGTCGGATGCGGCGACAAGGGGTGTCAGGACTGCGTCTGCGCCCTCGATTCGAACTGTTGCGAGGCGGAGTGGGACGGCATCTGTGCCGCGCGTGCCGCCGATGAGTGCGAGCGCCGCTGCGAATGCGAGCCGGTCAGCGATTGTTGTGTGGCCGGGGAAGAGCCGGGATGCTCGATTTCGGCTTGCGAAGAGTGTGTGTGCGGGCTGGACGCGTTCTGCTGCGACGAGTTCTGGGACGGCGGTTGTGCCGGCGATCTGGCGACGTCCGCCGAGTGCGCCTCGGTTTGCCAGTGTGGAGGCGGTGGCGACTGTACGGGTGACTGCAACGGCAACGGCGTCGTCGCCATCAATGAGTTGATTCTCGGGGTGCGAATCAGCCTGGGCGAATCCGACCTGTCGGCCTGTCCCGTCTTCGATAGCAACGGCAACGGCGCCGTGAGCATCGCCGAATTGGTTCAGGCGGTGAACGCAGCCCTCGACGGCTGCTTGTAGGAAGGCAAGGGCCGAGAACGCGGGATCGCGGCGACGCAGGTTCCGCGGTTCTCGGCCGCGGAACCTACTCCACGACCGCCTCGTCCAGCGCTTCCGTGCTCGGAAGCCGGCCCTCGCGACGCATCTTGAAGATGAGATCGGCGACTCGGGTGGCGACCTCGAGCTTGGCGGCGAGCTCGACGTTGCGCTCGTGTTCGGCGTCGAGACTGGTCTGTAGGGCAGTGTTCTCGGCCTGCAGATTGCGCACTTCCTCCGTGAGCTGCGGGGCCCCGCCTTCCTGCAAAGTCGCGATCGTCGACCGCAGCTCTTCTTCCCGCCGCTGACTCGCCTCCAGATCTTGCTGGATCGCCGCCATCAGGCGGCGCTGATCCTGTTCCAGCTCGGCGATCTCGGGGTTGGCGGCGGCTTGCGGCTCGGCCTCTTGCTGGTCGACCATGACCTGCAGCTCGGCAAACCGCTGCTCGATATCGGTGCGTTGGCGGCGTTCGCGGGCCAGCTCCTCGTTGAGCCGGTCGATCTCGGCGCGCGCCTCCTGCAACGCCTGACCCGATGACTCGAACGGACCGGCTGACGTCTCCTCACGCAGCTTGCTGAGCTCCTGCTCAGCCTCCTGGCGACGCGACCGCTCGGTGTCGAGCTCGACCTGCATGCTCGCGATCTGCGGCGAGGCACCGGGCCGTTCGGCCGCGGCCGTTGCGGCAGCGGCGACCGCACGAGCCTCGTCGAGGTCAGCGCGCAAGCTCGCGGCCTCTTGCTTGGCCTGGGCGAGCTCTTCGGTCAGTTGGCGCTCGCGGGCGCTCAATCCGTCGACGCCAGCGTCTTCAGTGCCAGCGCCGCCGGTGGAAGAGATCTCCGCGAGCTCGGTCTCCAACTCGCGGATGCGATTCTGGGCGTAGCTGAGCTGCATGCGCACCGAACGAACCCGGCTCTGTCCGAGGCCGCCGCGCAGCACGGGACCCGTCCCAGCCGAACGCTCGGCGGCCGTGCTGCAGCCCGAGGCGAACGCCAGGAGAACGAGGAGAATCCACACAGCCCCACGTCTCTTCATCAACAACCCCACGTTTTGCCGGGAGGGTAACTTCTAAGGGGAATGTTGTCCATGCGAAATCACCAGCGAGATGGCCGGCGCGGTCTGCCCCCAAACAGAAGGACGCGGACAAGACGCTCGCCTCCCGGCCACCCCATCTTGCCCGGGCGCAGGTGGGTGTGGGAGCCTTCGGACCTATGTGCACCCTGGCGATTTACCTTCGTGTCGGAGCCAAGGTGCCCTTGCTGGTTGCCGCGAATCGCGATGAGTTTCTGGCGCGTCCGACAGCGCCACCCAGCGTACTGTCTTACGATCCGTGGGTCGTGGCGGGGCGGGATCTCGAGGCTGGCGGTACCTGGCTCGGGCTGAACGAGGACGGGATCATCGTCGGGCTGCTCAACCGGCGCTCGGCCGCAGCCCCGGACCCGAATCGCAAATCGCGCGGCATTCTCACATTGAAGGCACTGCAGTGCCGCAGCGTGGAAGCAGTGGAAGAACTGCTCCGACGGGAGGAGGGGAGTGACTACAACCTCTTCACGCTGCTCGCCGCATCGCGCCACCGCGCGGTCGTCGCCATGTCACGCGACGGCCGCATCGACTTGTCCGATCTCGATCCAGGACTGCATGTCCTGACCAACCTCGAGGTCGACGACCCCACCTGCCCGCGGATCGCTGCGTCGCATCAATTGTTCGCGGCGCTCGACATCGAGCGAGGCGACCTCGGCGTCGGCGGTCCCGGCTCCAGCCTGATCGAGTTGCAGGGCATACTCTCGAGCCATTCGACTCAGCTCGATCCACGCTCCTTCGACAGCGAGAATGGCCTGTGTGTGCATCGCGGCCCGTACGGCACCCGATCGTCGACGGTGATCGCGTGCGCCGCCGACCCGGCAATGCCGGCGCGCTACTGGCATGCCGAAGGGCCGCCCTGCCGGTTCAACTTCGAGCCGGTCGAGTTGCCACGCTCGTCGGATTGAACGCGGCCCTGTTGGGCAGAATCGAAATTGTCGCTATACCATCGCTCAACGATTGTGAGGTGTTGATGTTCAGCAGCATCGAGGAAGTGATCGAACGCCTGGCGGCGCAGCGCTACATTTGCGATCGCCGCGTCGCCACGGTCGTCTATCTCGCTACCCAGTTGGAGAAGCCGATCCTCATCGAAGGCCCCGCCGGTGTCGGCAAGACGGAGCTCGCCAAAGTCATCTCCGGCGCTCTCGGTCTCGATCTGATCCGACTGCAGTGTTACGAGGGCCTCGACGAGGCAAAGTCGCTCTACGAGTGGGAGTACGCGAAGCAGCTTCTGTACACGCAGATCCTCAAAGACAAGATCGGCGAGATCATCGCCGGGACCGACACGCTCAGCGCTGCCGTCGAGCGGATCGCGCGCCAGGACAACGTGTTCTTTTCCGACCGCTTCATCCTGCCGCGACCGCTGCTGCAGTCGATTACCTCGCCGCGCCGCACCGTGCTGCTGATCGACGAGGTCGACAAGTCCGATTCCGAGTTCGAAGCGTTCCTGCTCGAAGTGCTGAGCGACTTCACGGTCAGCGTGCCCGAGATCGGCACCGTGCGTGCCAACCAGATTCCGATCGTAGTGCTGACCAGCAACAACGCCCGCGAGATGTCGGACGCATTGAAGAGACGCTGCCTGCATCTCTACATCGACTATCCGAGCGCTGAACAGGAGCTCGAGATCGTCCGCCTCAAGGTGCCCGATATCCACGCCGACTTGTCTGCGCAGGTGGTGGCGGTCGTGCGGAAGATCCGCGAGATCGACCTCAAGAAGTCGCCCAGCATTTCGGAGACCCTCGACTGGGCTCGCACCCTGACTGTGCTCAATGCCGACCACCTCGACGAGGCCTTGGTCAACGATACGATGAGCGTGATCCTCAAGTACGAAGGCGACATCCGCAAGGCGCAAGACGAGCTCAGGGACTTCCTGCGATCGGCCAAGCCGCCGGAGAAGGAGAAAGAGCAGGGGAGCGAGGCGCCCGAAGCGAAGAAGGGGATGTTGCACTAGCGATGGACGAGCGCATCGTCGAGTTCACGGCGCTGCTGCGCGCCAACGGCCTGCGGGTGTCGATGGCGGAGCATCTCGATGCGTTCCATGCCGTGCTTCATCTCGGAGTCGGCAGTCGGGCTGCGCTGAAGGACACGCTGCGCGCCACCATGGTGAAGCGCTCCGTGGACGTCGCTACTTTCGACGAGCTCTTCGACCTCTACTTTTCCGGCCTCGGCAATGCCGTGGGACAAGGCACCGAATCGCTGATGCAGGCGCTGGCGATGGACGAGTCGGCGCTGCAACAGTTGCTCGACCAGTTGCAGGAGCTGCTCCAGGGAATGGACCAGGAGCTGTCCGATCTGGCTCGTGCGCTGTTGCAGAACGACGCCGGTCGTCTCGAACAGATGCTGCGTCAGGCGGTCAAACAGGCGGATGCGAAGTCGATCGAGCGAGTTTATCAGGAAGGACGTTATTCGCAGGCCACCGGCGAGGCGATGGGTCTCGGTGGCCTCGACGACGAGATCGGCCGACTGCGTGAGAGTCTCAGCGAGATGGACCTGCCACCGGAGTTGCGCGACCTCCTCGAGCGCTTGTTCGAGCAACGTCTGAAGGACCTTCGCGAGATGATTCGCCGCGCCGTGCGTGTCGAGCTCGAGAAGCGCGACCACACGCAGCGCGAGCGCGACCGCATGGCCAATCTCGCCGAGAAGAGCTTCTACTATCTGTCCGAAGACGAGATGCGCCGCATGAAGGATGCCGTGGCGCGGTTGGCACAGCGGCTCAAGAACGTCGTCGCCGTGCGCCGCAAGCGCGCCAAGCGGGGCAAATTCGACGTCAAGGCGACGCTGCGCAAGAACCTGCAGTACGGCGGCGTGCCCTTCCGGATCCACTTCGACGAGCGCGTGCGCGAGAAGCCGCAGGTCGTCGTCCTCTGTGACGTTTCCGATTCGGTGCGCAACGTCTCCCGCTTCATGCTGCAGTTCGTCTACTCGCTGCAGGATCTGTATTCGCGCGTGCGCAGCTTCATCTTCGTCAGCGACATCGGCGAGATTACCCAGCTGTTCGAGGAGAACGACACGCAGGAGGCCATCTCACAGGCGCTCACCGGCAACGTCATCAACGTGTACGCACATTCGGACTTCGGGATGGCTTTCCGTCTCTTCCACCGGGACCATCTGACGGCGGTCAACAATCGGACGACCGTGATCATCCTGGGAGACGCACGGAACAACTACAATCTGGCACACGAATGGGTGCTGCGAGACGTCCAGCAAAGAGCCAAGCAAGTCATCTGGCTCAATCCGGAGAGCCGGCTGACCTGGGGCTTCGGTGACAGCGAGATGGATCGCTATCAACCGTTCTGTGACCTCGTCGAGGAATGCCGCAATCTGAACCAGCTCTACCGGGTGGTCGACCGTCTGGTCACATAATGGTTGTCGCGCACCGCTGCGGACCGAATGAATTCATTGACCCACTCTCTCTTTTCGGGGCAGAATCCGTGACGGAGACGAGACGCAGATGAGTCCGGAGGAGTCCATCGAGATGAACGTTGGCGGGTTGACGCTGGATCCCGCGACCAAGAGTCCCATCGTGGTCCTGCGAGATGCCGGCAACACGGTCAACCTGCCGATCTGGATCGGGCTGCTCGAGGCAACCGCGATCGCGACCGAGCTCGAAGGGATCGAGATGGCGCGCCCGATGACGCACGACCTCCTGCGCGACATGATCGGCGAGCTCGGCGGTCGAGTGGAGAGGGTCGAAATCAACGACCTGCGCGACAACACCTACTACGCTCGCATTCACATTCGCACGAGCGGTGGTCCCAGGGTGATCGACTCGCGGCCGAGCGATGCGATTTCCTTGGCATTGCGCGTCAAGAGTCCGATCTTCGTGGCGCGCAAAGTGCTGCAGGCTTCGGAGTCTGCGGTGCGCATCGCCGAAGGCGAGAGCAAGCCCGCTGATCCAGACTTGCAGAATGTGTCGCGCGAGAAGTGGTCGGAGATCCTCGAAAAGATGTCTCCTGACGACTTCAAGTACAAGATGTAGCAGCGAAAGCTCCTCGCGCTCGGTGATCCTCTACCGAGCCGCGCAACGGAGCGGGGGAGATACCTGCCATGGCGAAGGATCGCATGGACCGCGACGAGCGAAAGCAACTACGCGGCCCAGATGAATTTATCACCACCACCGCGACGCTGGTCGATTGGACGCGCGCAAACTCGCGCACGGCGACCTCCGCGGTAGCCATCGTCGTCGCCTTGCTGCTGGGAATCGGCTTCTTCAATTCCTATCGCAACGCCCAGCGCCGTGACGCGAATGCCGATCTGGCGAGTGGCATCGATCAGCTTCGCGGCGGCGACTACGCTGCCGCCGCCGCCGAGCTGGAAGACGTCGCCGGCAAATGGGCCGACTCGGCCGTTGCGCCACTTGCGGCAGTACTAGCTGCCAATAGCGAGCTCCGGGCCGGCAAGGCCGATGCCGCCATCGAGGAGCTGCAGAAGATCGACAACGGCAAGCTCCCCGAGTACCTCCGCCAGCAGCGCGACCTCGTTTGGGGCAGCAGCCTCGAGGCGAAGGGCGAATGGGCCGCCGCGGCCGATAAGTACGCTGCGGCAGCGGCCGCAGGCGGCCCGTATCGCGGTGAGGCTCTCATCGGCGAAGCGCGTGTTCGCGCTCGCAATGGCGACGCCGAGGCCGCCCGGGGGCTCTACCAGAAGGTCGTGACCGAGTTCCCGCAACGCATGGACAAGGACTTCCTCACCGCCAAGGCGGGATGAGCGAGATCCGAGTCCCGGGGCATGTACGGTCCGCTTGGGCACGCACAATGTCCGATAAGATAGATTATGTGAAGTGAGCGATGGGCGCGTCGGCACGAGTCGTATTGGGAAGTGTCGCAGCCCTTCTCTTGTTCGGCGCCAGTCCTGGCCATGGTCAGGTCGAGTGTCCGGCCGATGCCGACGGAGACTTGCGGATCACCATCTCCGAGCTGATTGGCGCTGTGCGTACAGCGCTCTATGGGTGTCCGGTCGCGCCCGATGTTTGTCATGCGGACGCCGACGGCAACGGCAGCGTGAGCATCGCCGAGTTGATGGCTGCGGTCGGCGCGTCCCTCGAGGGTTGTCCAGCTCAGGTGCAAGGCCGGATCGTGAGGGCCGCATGGCTGCGGCAGCATCTGGACGATCGGCTGGTACAGGTGATCGACGCGCGGGTCGGAGGTTTTCCCGGTGGCCATATCCCCGGCGCGCTTCCGTTGGACCCGTACGCGCTGGCGACCACACGGGATGGAGTTCCGTTCCAGATCCTCGAGGTTCCCGCGGCCGAGGAAGTGCTCTCCGCCGCGGGCCTGCGGCGTCCGACGATTGCGGTCGTCTACGGCGGCGAGCCGGAGTTCGATCCCGCGCGCGTGGTTTGGGCGCTCACATATCTCGGTCATCGCGACGTCCGATTTCTGGACGGCGGCTGGCAGGGATGGCTCGACGCGGGCGGTCCGGTCGCCGAGGGCGATCCCCTGCCCGGTCCGCCGACCGACTATGTCATCGACGGAACCGCTCCGGGCATTCGGGTGGATGGCCAATGGATTCTCGAGCGACTCGGGCCGCCGCCGTACGATGATCCCGAGATTCAGATCGTCGACGCGCGTTCGCTCGCGGAGTACGAAGCGGGTTTCATCCCCACGGCAGTACATCGGCCGTGGCCGATCAACCTGTACCAGCACGCCCGCGTCCTGCTGCCGCGCGACGAGTTGGAGGCCCTGTACGCCGACCTCGACAAGAGTCGGACGACGGTCGTCTACTGCTTGGCGGGCTGGCGCGCCGCCCTGACATGGCTGGTCCTCGTTCAACTCGGGTTCGAGGATGTCCGCGTCTATGACGCATCTTGGCTGGAATGGGGCGACGTGACGCGCGGGTTCCCTATTGCCCAGCCTGAGTTCACGGCCGAAGGGGTCACTGCCAGCTGCCGGGTGCGCAACAAGGGCGGCCCGCCCGAGAAAGACAATCCGCCCATGGTCCTGTTGGCACTGGCCAACGGATCTGGAGTCGAGATCCGTGATGTCCGGGGCGGTGAGTTGCTGTTCGATGGCGGCATGGTCGAGGTCGTCGCAGCACCGTCGCCTCAGGCGTCCGTAGCGAATGGCGACGTCACCGTTTTCGAATGGCGGCTCCGGCTGACCGGAACAACTAGGGTAAGTGCGTCGCTTTCGTATGTAGACCCAAACGACGTCCGCTTTGAAATCGGTCCGATCGACTGCGGCAGCGCCTCCGTTACGTCGCAATGAAGATTGGGGCGCTCGGGCGGTGAACCGACGGTGGGGGGAACACCGCCGGTTCACCGGGTCGAACAGCAGCGAACCCGTTTCACAGCTTTGGGAGGGAGGACGCTGCTGTTGGCACTATCGCGTCGGGTCGACCTTGGTCGCGGTGACGCCCAACGCTCGACTCAAGCGCTGGCGAACGCGTTGATCAGCACCTCGATGTAGAAGAAGTTCGTGTCTCGACCACGATCGGTCCCCGCCGTGGTGTTGCGAACGAAGTTGCCGATGTTGAATCGCGCATAGCCGAAGGTGACATCGACCCTCGACAAGATCGGATAGCGGGCACGGAAGTCCCACTCCTGGCCGACGAAGTCTCCGCTCTGCCCGCTCGGATCGCGCAGGTTGAAGTTCGCGACTCGATCCGTATCGCTCGCCAACCACCACGCACTGTAGCCGGCGTCGATGCGCAGACCTTTGAGTGGTTGGAGCTCGATACGCGCCTTCGGGATGTGGAAGTTCTCGAAGATTACGTAGTCGTTTGCCGACCATGGTCGCGCAAAGCCGAAGAATCGCTCGAAGCGCTCGCTCTTGTCGTCGTCGGGCTGGCGATCGCCGCTGGCGTATCCGTAAAACGCGCTGACGCGCGGCTTCCAGGGGTGGGAAAAGGTGTAGCCGACCTCGCTCGCGGCACCGAACGCCTCGTGGTCCCTGCCGGTGTCCTTGCCGATCTGATAGATGAGATTGACGTCGTAGTTGAAGCCCGTGTCGGGAACGAACCCGTAGAACCTCAACGCCGGCGCATGGATTCTTCGGTCTGGGCGCCCCTCTTTGGGCCGCTGTGACAACGCCAGGTAGTACGGTTCGAGCGTCACGTAGCGAGACCACTTCCGCCAGTGACCAATGACGGCGAAGAAGTACTGACCTTCGATCCCGGAATCGATCTCGAACATCTTGCGCTCGACGACCTGGGTCGCCATGCCTTGCACTTGCCAATCGTTGAAGTCATCGCCGAAGCTGGCGTGAACTCCCTGGAACGTATTGGTGGTGTTGCGCCAGGCGTTGTTGCCGATCAGACGTCGGTCGAGCTCTTCGAACCACATGCGTCCGCCGCGAATGAAGAAGGGGCGATTGGTGCCGAGATCGTCCTGCCCTAGAGCATCCTTGAAGTAGAGCTCGGCAATCGCCTGGATTGGCTCGACTTCGTTGAAGTCACGGTTGTCCTTGGGGAACTTTCCGTTCTCCCGGCGAGCATCCTCGATCTCGACCGCCAGGCGCAGGGGATCGATGATGTCGTGGATGCCGGCGTAAACGCGGGTACGAAGCAGAAAGGGGTTGTCTGTCTTCGGCTCCGGACGTCGCAGATCGTTTTCCCGGTATTCCCAGCGGGTTCGGAAGTCCAACCCCAAGTCGATCCAGGTAGTGTCCTCGACAGCCGAGATTCCAGTCTTGGAGAGATTGCGAACGTACTTTGGCGGGACGGTTTCGCGGGTCGTCGCGTAGCTTCCCGCCTCGCGATAGTACCCTGTCGGGTTGGGTGGCGGAGCAACCGCCGGGGGCGCCGCAGCCTCAGTTGCCTTGTCGGGGGCGGACGCCGCATCGGAAGGCGGCGCGGCCGGCGCTTGCTGTCCGTGCGACGGCTCGCGAAGCGCCGTCACGACGGCGATGAAGAACCAGAGCAGGATGAACGCCTGCCGGGAGTGCCTTGTCATCAAGAATCTCCTGCTGCGAGAAGCGGATCGTTTGCTTCCAGCGAGGGGCGCCTCCGACGTCTTCGGTCAGCGCCCGTCTGATCGACAATGGCCTCCCAGAGCTGGGTCGGCGCGATTCGACGGTTCGAGAGGTCTGTAGGTTCTCAGGGCGACCGCTGCCTATGGACGCGAACCTTTTCGGTGCGCTCGACCTGGACGACATCGCCCTCGTGTACGACGAGGCGCACTTCCCCGAACTGTAGGCCGGCCAGGGCCTTCGTCACCTTATCCAGCACGGCGCCGAGGCGCGCTTCGATCACGGCCGTGGGGGCCTCTTCCCGATCTGGCTTCATCGCATACCTCACTACTTCAGATCTGATAGTCGAAGACGCGCAATTTCTTGGGGAAAACGAACACTGCATCGCCGGCTTTCAACGCCAGCTCCTGGTGCCGCTCGGCCGTGAGGGCGACGACCAGCGGCAAGGCGAAATCGTTGGAAAAGAGCTCGACCTTCACGAGTGGACCCGCGGCGTTGACTCGCAGAACCTCGGCCTTGAGATTCGATCCACCTTGCGGCCGGCGCGCCACCTCCAGTTCGTGCGGTCGCGCGTAGGCGCGCACCTCTCGCGATTCGCCATGTGGATATTCCGGGTACTCCATCTCCATCCCGCCCACGACGGCGCGGCCCGACTCGACCCGGCCGTGAAACACGTTGACGTTGCCGAGGAAGTCCATGACGAAAGCGTTGGCCGGATGCTCGAAGACCTCGTTGGGAGTTCCGGCTTGTTCGATGCGTCCGCGGTTCATCACCACCACCCGGTCCGCAACTTCAAACGCTTCCTCCTGGTCGTGGGTCACGAACACGCTGGTGACGTGGATCTCGTCGTGCAGCTTGCGCAGCCACTGCCGCAGCTCGAGGCGGACCTTGGCGTCCAGCGCACCGAAAGGCTCGTCGAGCAGGAGCACCTTGGGCGACGCGGCAAGCGCTCTCGCCAGCGCCACGCGCTGACGCTGACCGCCCGAAAGCTGCGCCGGCGCCTGCTTTGCCAAGCCGTCGAGCTGCACCAGCCCAAGCAGTTCGTGGACGCGACTCTCGATGCGCTTCTTCGGCCATCCACGCACGCGAAGGCCGAAGGCGACGTTCTCGAACACGGACATGTGGCGAAAGAGCGCGTAATGCTGGAAGACGAACCCCACGTTTCGATCGCGCGCCGATTGTCGCGTCGCATCCTCGTCGCGATAGAAGACCGATCCTTCGTTCGGTGTCTCGAGACCGGCGATGATACGCAGCAGCGTCGTCTTGCCGGAGCCGGAGGGGCCGAGTAGCGCCAGGAGGGCTCCGTCCGGTACCTCCAGGCTGACGTCCTCGAGAGCCGTGAACTCGCCGAATCGCTTCGTGATGTTGCGGACTTCGATCCCCACTGCTCGAGCCTCCATGACGTTCGGCCGGAGATCCTGGGGCGCGACGCGATTGGATCTCGGCAGCAACGCCCCTTCCCGCTCGCCGGTGGTCGCCTCGCCCGCTGGATTGGTTGCCTCGCGAACCCGCTGCGCCAACTCGAAGCGGGTCTTCCATTCGAGTGCCGACTTCAGCGCCAGTGTCACCAGCGCCAGCATGCAAAGCAGTGACGCCACGGCAAACGCGCCCGGCATGTCGTACTCTTGAAAGAGCTTTTCGACACGCAGCGGCAGAGTGTCGGTCTGTCCGGTGATGCGACCCGAGACGACGTAGACGGCTCCAAACTCCCCCATCGCACGCGCGTTGCAAAGGATCACGCCGTATAGAAGGCCCCACTTGATGTTGGGAAGGGTAATGCGGCGGAAGATCTGCCAGCCTCGAGCACCCAGGCTGACCGCGGCCACCTCTTCCTCGGAGCCCATCGCCTCCATCAGGGGAATGAGCTCGCGAGCGACGAACGGCAAGGTGACGAAGGTCGTCGCGAGAATGATTCCCGGTGTCGCGAAAATCACTTTCACGTCGATCTCGCGCAGCCACGGCCCGAGTAGGCCCTGGAGACCAAAAATCAGGACCAGCGCCAGACCTGCCACCACCGGCGAGACCGCGAACGGCAGGTCGATCATGGAGATCAGCAGCGTCCGCCCCGGGAAGCGGAAGCGAGTGACCGCCCACGCGATGGCAAGCCCGAAAAGAACGTTGAGCGCGACGGCAATGGGCGCGACCGTCAACGTCAGGGTGATCGCGCTCCATGTGTCGGCGTTGTTGACCAGGCTCGCCCAGTAGGCCTGCGGGCCGGCGGCGAACGCTTCGACGAAGACGTTGATCGTCGGGACGATGACCAGCCACGCCAAGATCGTGAAGGCAAACCCGACGATCGCCC
Organism: uncultured bacterium; assembly: GCA_902826395.1. GTDB lineage: Bacteria > Desulfobacterota > Binatia > HRBIN30 > CADEER01 > CADEER01. The sequence continues at coordinate 6,939 of CADEER010000051.1, read as the reverse complement.
AGCGCACCAGCGCCGGGTCTTCTTGAGCGCGTCGCACCGTTGCCGTTGCGGTTTGACTAGCGGAGGACATTCCGATTGCTCCAACGCTCGAGAAGGTTGATCAGCACCAGCAAACTGAAGGAAATGCTCAGCAGGACGACCGCGATCGCCGCCGCCTCGGCGTATTGGAACGCCTCCAGCGCGGCGACGACGAGCACGGGCGCGATCTCGGTGCGAAAGGGCATGTTGCCGGAGACGAAGACGACCGAACCGTACTCGCCGAGGGCGCGCGCAAAGGCGAGAGCGAATCCGGTCACGACGGCGGGCAGCAACGCCGGCAGGATCACCCGCACGAACGTCTGCAGGCGGGATGCCCCGAGGCAGGCCGCTGCCTCTTCGGTCTCGGCCTCAAAGTCCTGCAGCACCGGCTGGACCGTGCGAACGACGAACGGCAATCCGATGAACGTCAGCACCAGCACGATCGCCAGCCGCGAGTACGCGCCGTGGATTCCGAGCGGCACCAGGTATTGGCCGAACCAGCCGTTCTCGACGTAGAGGCTCGAGTACACGAGACCTGCCACCGCAGTGGGCAGTGCGAACGGCAAGTCGACCAGCGCGTCCAGTATTCGCTTGCCGGGAAACTCGTACCGCACCAGCGCCCATGCCACCGGCAGCCCTAGCGGGATGGAAAGTAGCGCAGCCGCGAAGGAAGCTCCGACCGTCAATCCGTATGCGGCGCGAGCTCGCGGTGTCCATACCGCCGACAGGATTTCATCGGTGGTGAGCGATCCGGCGCTGATGATGATTGCCGCCAAAGGGATCAGCGCCAGGATGCTCAGATAGGTAACTCCATATCCAAGCGACAGCGAGAAGCCGGGCAGGACTCTGCGGTTCACGTCGTTCATGGTCTCAGGCGAAAAGTCTCCAGGCGGTCCACAGGATCAGTCCCCAGAGTCCCGACGATACGGTCGAGGTGAGGAGAGCTCCTACGATCAGCGGAGGTCCGGGCGTCGTGAAACGCTCCCGCGCGTGCGGCGCACGGCGGTTCAGCTTGTCCGACGTCTGTTGGGGCGGCGCGAAAGGCGCCGCGAACGATGCGGCATCTCGGGACATGGCGAGCGCAGACATGGCGATCACTGCCCCTGGTAGATCTGGTCGAAGACGCCGCCGTTGTCGAAGAATCGCTTGTAAGCGTCGTTCCAGTCCTTCGCTACGGCATCGATGCGGAAGAAACGGATCGCCGGGAACTTGTCGGCATACTTTGCCGCAATTGCCGGATCCGTAGGGCGGTAGAAGTTCTTGGCGGCGAGCTCCTGTGCTTGCGGCGTGTAGAGAAACGATAGATAGGCGCGCGCGACATCCGTGGTGCCGTGGCGCTCGGCGTTGACGTCGACCACGGCGAGCGGCGGTTCGGCGAGAAAGCTGATCGACGGGTAGACGATCTCGAACTGGCCCGGGATCTCTTCCAGTTGCAGATGCGCTTCGTTTTCCCAGGTGAGCTGAACGTCACCGATGTTCTTGCGGGTGAACGTGACGCTCGAGCCGCGCGCTCCGGTGTCGAGAACCGGCACGTTGGCGAAGAGCTTGGTGACGAAGGCCTTGGCTTCTTCCTCAGTGCCCCCGTTTTCGGTGATCGCCGCCCATGCGGCGAGGAAGCTCAGCTTGCCGTTTCCCGAGGTCTTCGGATTGGGGGTGATGATCTGAATGCCGGGCCGCACCAGATCCGCCCAGTCGCGCACGCCCTTCGGGTTCCCCTTGCGGACGAGGAATACGATGGTGCTCGTGTACGCCGTGGCGTTATTCGGCAGCGCCTGCTCCCATCCATTCGCGATCAAGTTCTTCTGACGAATCGCGTCGGTGTCCGGCCACATCGCCAGAGTCACGACGTCTGCTTCCAATCCGTCGACGACGGCGCGTGCCTGGGTGCCGGAGCCGCCGTGCGACTGCTTGATGACCAGATCGTCTCCGGTCTTCTGTTTCCATTCCGCTGCGAACAGCGGATTGACTGCTTGGTAGAGCTCTCGGGTCGGGTCGTATGAAACGTTGAGAAACTCGATTGTCTTGGCGGACGTCGCGCCGGTCATGGACACGAGCCCGAAGGCGGCGAGTGCGAGCAGTTGGTTGAGCTTGAACATGATCTTCTCCTGAGTGGGACGTGGCAGTCGCCTTGGCTGCGGTCGCGCGTAAACTGCGACACAAGGGAGGCGACGAAAATGGTCTCCGTCGTCGGTGTAGGCGCCGGCGGCACAGCCGCGGCGAAGGGATCGGCGGCTATGCCGCCTGTCGACAGGTCCAGCGACAGGGCGGAGAACTCGACGGAACGCGACAACAGCACGCCGCTTCGGCGACGCGCCGCTCCGTTCCCGAGATTGTCTCCGCTGTCATTTCGTCTCCTACCCTTGGAACACTGCTCGATGATCAGCCGACTTCGTCGGCGTAGGTCATGACCAGATACATCACGGCGTCTTCGTCGCCGGGATTGCGATACTCGTGGGCAACGCCGGCTTCGAACTGAATCGCATCGCCCGCCTGCAAGTCGTGACTCTCGCCCCCAACGCGGATCTCTACCCTGCCCTGGGTCACGACCAGATTCTCGACGGTACCCGCCGCGTGCGGCTCCGCGCTTTCGATACTGCCGGCGCGCAAGCGCAGCTCGTAGAACTCGACGCGCCGCGGGCTGTCGTAGGGAAACAGGGCGCGCGAGGAAAACCCGCCGTCCTGGGAGCTGAGAATCTTTGCGCTCGCCCCGCGCAGAACCTTGGCCTGGTTCGACCGTGGTTCGGTAATGAGGGCCGAAAACGGCACGTTGAGGGCACTGGCGATCTTCCACAGGACATTGATCGTCGGCGCACTCTGGCCGAGCTCGATCTGGCTCAGCATGGCCCGGCTCACACCCGACTGGCCCGCCAGTCCCTCCAGCGACAGGTTTCGCTTCGACCGCAAGCGCCGCAAGTTGCCGCCCACCGTCGGCGCCGCTCCGTCCTCCGTAATATTGGAGGCGTCCGCTGCGACGGGGAGGGGTCGCCGTGCGGCTTCGATCAGCGTTGGGCTGCTGATCTTTCCCGGCGAACTTAGACCGGGAACGCGGCTCCGACGGTTGGCGGGCGTCCGTTGCGTCATGGCGGAGATCTATCCGCTATAACGGAACCAGTGTCAACAAATTTTTTTCGAGGGGCGCGCGTCCCTCTTCCCACGGACGTGGGTGCCCTTCCTTCGCGGCTCGAAGCGGCGGCGCTCGCTCAGCCGCGTTCGAGCGGATCGAAGAGCTTGCGGTGCTCTTCGATGACGAAGCGATCGGTCATGCCGGCGATATAGTCGGCGATCACCCGCGGCAGCGCCTCGGCGCCGGACTCGCTTCGGGCGCGAATGTGCGGTGGCAACTGGCGGGGCTCTTTCATATAGGCGTGGAAGACTTCCGTCATCACGCGCCGCGCCTTCTCCGCCATGCGCACGACGCGATAGTCGCGGTACATGTTGCGCATCAGGAACGCCTTCAGCTCCAGCCGCTGCTCTTCGAGCTCGGTGCTGAAGCCGACCAGCGGAACGCCGAGAGCCCTTATCTCCTCGGCGGAGCCGATTCCGTGCGCCTGCAGTCGCTGTTCGATCGTATCGATGAGATCGGTGACGAGCCGATCGATGATGCGGCGCAGCGCCTGGTAGCGCCAGATGCGCTGTGACGCCTCCGGCGAATGGGCGCGCACTCGCTCGTAGGCCTCGCGCCACAGGTGCACTTCTTCGAGAGCCTCGAAAGACAGCAGCCCCGACTTGAGGCCGTCGTCGATGTCGTGGCTGTTGTAGGCAATCTCGTCGGTGTAATCGACGAGCTGAGCCTCGAGGCACGGCGCCTTGCCGGGTTCGAAAGCGGCGGCCAGAGGCTTGTCGTACGGCGGCGTGTGCTTGACGATGCCCTCGCGCACTTCCCAGGTCAGGTTGAGGCCGCGAAAGTCCGGGTAGCGCTCCTCCAGCTCGTCGACCAGGCGCAGGCTGTGGGCGTTGTGCTCGAAGCCGCCGTATTCCCCCATCAGATCGTCGAGGACGCGCTCGCCGGCGTGACCGAATGGGGTATGGCCGAGGTCGTGCGCCAGGGCGACCGCCTCGGCGAGGTCGTCGTTCAGACGGAGGCAGCGTGCCACCGTGCGCGTGATCTGCGCCGCCTCCATCGTGTGGGTCAGGCGGGTCCGGTAGTAGTCGCCTTCGTGATTGACGAACACCTGCGTCTTGTACTCGAGCCGCCGGAACGCCGTGCTGTGGATGATGCGGTCGCGGTCGCGCTGGAACGGCAATCGGAAATCGTGCTCGGCCTCGTCGAAGCGGCGGCCGCGCGTAGCTCGGCTGCGCATCGCCCAGGGCGCCAGCGCCGCCTCCTCGATTTCCGCGAGATCGATCCGTTGTTGCATGCCCGGGCATCTTACACGACGTCTGACCAGACCGCACCCGCGACTGCTACGTCTCGGGCAGCATCCTGCGGCATCTCGCTATTTTTCAGTCGGCCGCGAGGCGTGCGAATGACGGGTGAATCAAGGGCTGGCCCACATCTTACGTAGCATGCTCTTCCGAGCATGCGGTGGCATGGCGGTTGCGTTTGACCGGCAACGCCATGCGACCCCTGCCGAACTGGATCCGCTGTCTGAGTACCTTCCTTGTCGCCGCTGCCGTCGGCGCGCCCGCTGCTTTCGCCGAGGCGGACCATGCGACACGCCGTGCGCAACGCGTAAGCGGCCAGTTGGTGGTGCGCGCCAAGGCGGGCGCTTCGCCCGCGGCCGTCGACCGGGCGCTGGCAAGCGCCGGCATCCGCACCAGGCGGCGCTTGCACCTGGCGGGCGCCGAGGTCGTCAATCTGCCGGCGCTCGAAGTGCCGCGCGCGGAACGCGCGCTGCGGATCTCGGGCGTGTTCAAGAGTGTCGAGCGCGACCACTTGGCGTCGATCGCGGCGCTTCCGAACGACCCCTTGTACTCGAGCCAGTGGGGACTGATGCGCACCGGCGTGCCGGCGGCGTGGGACCTGTCGATCGGCGGCACGGCCGCGCCGGTCGCGGTCATCGATACCGGCGTCGACCTGTCGCACCCCGATCTCTCCGGCAAGCTGTTACCCGGCTACGACTTCTTCAACGACGACGCCGATCCGAGCGACGATCACGGCCACGGTACACGCATGTCCGGCATCATCGGCGCGGCATGGAACAATGCCGAAGGCATCGCCGGTGTGGCTCCCGGCTCACCTCTGCTGCCGATCAAGGCGCTTGGTGCCGACGGCAAGGGCCCGTACAGCGCCATCGCCGAGGGCATCACCTGGGCCGTCGATCAAGGTGCGCGGGTGATCAGCCTTTCGCTCTCCGGACCGAGCCCGTCGCCGGCCATCCAGGCGGCGGTGAGCTATGCCCTCAGCAATGGAGCGGTCTGCGTCGCGGCAGCCGGCAATGACGCCTCGGACGATCCGGTGTACCCGGCTGCGACAACTGGTGTCGTAGCAGTCGGCGCCATCGACGAGTTCGACAATCACGCATGGTTCTCCAACACCGGCGCGTGGCTCAGCCACTCGGCGCCGGGCATGGGCTTGGCGACGACCGATCTCGGCGGCGGCTATGCACCGTCGAGCGGCACGTCGCCGGCCGCGGCCTTCAGCGCCGGGATCTTCTCACTCCTCTTCACATTCGAGCCGGGGCTGTCGCCGGTCGAGGCGATCGGGCGCGTCGAACAAGGCACTTTCGATCTCGGCGCCAGTGGCTGGGACCCCACCTTCGGCTGGGGCGGCGTGGATGCGCTCGCGACGCTGGTACCAGGCGAACCGGGCGCCGCGCCGCCGGACGACAACGACCCGGTGATCGAGCTGCTCGCGCCGACGAAGGGCTCGCTGGTGTCGGGCAACTTCAGCGTCGAGGTCGCGGCCAACGACGACGTCGGCGTCACTCGCGTCGAGCTCTTCGTCGACAATCGCAAGCACGCGACCGAAAGCGAGCCGCCCTACTCTTTCTCGATCGACGCCTCCACTCTGACACCCGGCCAGCACAAGCTGCGAGCGTACGCATTCGATGCGGCAGGCAATCGCCGCAACACCAAGAACGTCAAGATCCTCACCACCCCCGGTGTGGGCCTGCTCGTCAAGAAGGCGAAGGTGGTCGGCAACAAGGTCAACATCAACGCCCAGTTCGCGCTCCCGGAAGGCGTAGTCTTCAACCCCGCAACTGACGCAATCAGCGTGACGCTCGAGTCCGATGGATCGATCGTCCTCGAGGCGGCAGCCACTGCGGGCCAACTGCAGGTGCTCGGCGCCAAGGCCAAGGGAACCGTCGCCGCCGCGGTTCCGTCCGAGGGCACCGTCCGCATCAAGACCGCGTCGAACTCGAACCAGCCCGAGCTCTACACGCTGAAAGTGAATGCGACCAATCTCGATCCGATGGCGCCGATCGACGGCCTCGTCGTGCTCAGCGTGCAGGTCGGCGACGTCCAGCTCTCGCAACCGCTGAGCCTGCGGCCGCAGGGCTCGTCGCGCATGATCTACCCGTAGTACGCCGCGCCCGACCCAAGCTCCCTCCAAACGGCACGTCTCCGATCGGAGCGTGCCGTCTCCTCCCCTCCTTCGCGAGCCGTTGGCGATCGAGACTGTCATCGCCGGCGATTTTATTTTCGCCGGAATGTCGTCGCGCACGGCATGTGCGTCATTCGCGTTTGGGGCGCCGCCGCGACATCGCCTATGACCAAGGTCGTACGACTTGCGGATGATCGCGGCAATTTCATACCGCGTTCCGATACCTCCCGCGGCTCGTGCGAGCGACTATGGCGGCCAATCGATGATGGCCCGGGACGGAGACATGGCGATGATGGTGTTCGGGGGAAACGGTCGAATGGACGTGCTGCGATGATGGGCGGTACGAGCGCATTCGAGGTAATCGCGCTGTTCGCGGTAGCAGCGCTGGTCTGCTGGCCGACATTGCGCCGGCGCATGCCGCTGCTCGGAACTCG
>CADEER010000050.1:26440-29428 GCA_902826395.1 uncultured bacterium | reverse complement strand
CTGGAGCACGTTGCCGGCGAGCAGACTACTCGCATCATCGATCTGTTCACCCCGATTGGAAAAGGCACGCGAGGGCTGATCGTCGCGCCGCCGCGCACCGGCAAGACCACCATGTTGCAGAACATTGCACATGGGATCACCCACAATCATAAGGAGGTGGTCCTGATCGTGTTGCTGATCGACGAGCGGCCGGAAGAAGTTACCGACATGGAGCGGTCAGTGAACGGTGAAGTCATATCTTCGACGTTCGACGAGCCGCCGACCCGTCACGTGCAAGTGGCCGAGATCGTGATTGAAAAGGCGAAGCGCCTCGTCGAGCACGGACGCGACGTCGTCATACTTCTCGACAGTATCACTCGACTGGCACGTGCGTATAACGCGGTGGTTCCGCCAAGCGGCAAGATCCTCTCCGGAGGTTTGGACTCGAACGCGCTCCACAAGCCGAAGAAGTTTCTCGGAGCGGCCCGAAACATCGAAGACGGTGGGAGCCTCACCATTTTAGGGACTGCGCTCGTGGATACCGGCAGCCGCATGGACGAAGTTATCTTCGAGGAGTTCAAAGCGACCGGCAACATGGAAGTTCACCTCGATCGACGTTTGGTGGATAAGCGAACATTCCCGGCTGTCGACATCAATCGGAGTGGTACCCGCAAGGAAGAACTGCTGCTCGGTGAATCGGTGACGAAGCGGATCTGGATCCTGCGCAAGCTCTTGTCGCAACTGAATCCGGTCGAAGCAGCAGAGTTTGTCATCGACAAGATGAAGGGGACCGCAGATAACGCGGAGTTCTTGGAGCTCATGAACTCGTGAGCGGGACGAAAGCTGGAGGGAGGAGTCGGATTTTGTGCTTGTCGCGAGGCGAAGAATGACAATCCCTATAGCTTTCGGGGGACTTGGGCGAGGTCAGCAATTCTGATACAGAACGCGATCAACCCGAAACGTATGAGGAGCTTTGCATGCCAGAAGTGACCATGAAGCAGCTCCTGGAGGCCGGGGTCCATTTCGGCCACCAGACTAGCCGCTGGAATCCGAAGATGAAGCCCTACATCTTTGGAGCCCGTAACGGCATCTACATCGTCGACCTGCAGCAGACGGTGACGATGTTGAACGATGCTTGCGAATTCGTGCGGGATTTGGCTGCTCGCGGGGGCTCCCTGCTGATGGTCGGCACCAAAAAGCAGGCGCAGGATGCGGTTATGCAGGAGGCGGAGCGTTGCGGGATGTATTACGTGAGCAACCGCTGGCTCGGCGGAACGCTGACCAATTTCCAGACGGTTAAGCAAAGCGTCGAGCGTCTCAAGAAGCTGGAAGAGATGCTCGAGGATCAGATTGTTACCGAGGCTCTGAAGAAGCGCGAGCTTCTCGAGATGAGCCGTGAGCGCGACCGGCTGATCCATACCTTGGGTGGTATCAAGACAATGCGCAAGGTGCCGGACGCCCTGTTCGTGATCGATACTCTCAAAGAGGAAATCGCTGTCCGGGAAGCCAACAAGTTGGGAATTCCCGTCGTTGCCGTGGTGGACACGAACTGCGATCCCGACCCTATCGATCACAGAATTCCGGGTAACGACGATGCGATTCGGGCAATCCGGCTCTTCTGTGCCGCGATGGCCGATGCGGTTCTCGAGGGACGTTCGAACTTCGACGAGCGAGCGCGCGCCGACGAAGGAGACGTCGCACCGGACCAGACTGGTGTGGCCATGCCGAGCGGGGTGGCGTCTATGAATCGAGGCCAAGCCGCAATGTGGGGCGACCCGGCGACAGAGCCCTCGACAGAAGGGGGTGCTGCGTGAGCGACATCACGCCGGCCATGGTGCGCGACCTGCGCGAGCGGACGGGCGCGGGCATGATGGACTGCAAGAAGGCGCTGTCGCAGACTGGCGGCGACGTCGAAAAGGCGACCATCTTTCTTCGAGAGAAGGGATTGGCCGCCCTCGCGAAGCGATCGAGCCGTACCGCAGCCGAGGGTGCCGTGGGTTCCTATATTCACGCAGGCGGTAAGATTGGCGTGCTCGTGGAGATCAATTGCGAGACCGACTTTGTTGCGCGCACTGACGACTTTCAGGATCTGGTTCGCGAGATAGCGATGCAGATTGCCGCTGCGAGCCCGAGATACCTGCGTCGAGAAGAAGTGCCTGCCGCCGTCGTCGAGCAGGAGCGAGGCATTTTCAAGACACAGGCCGCCGAGTCGGGCAAACCGGATCAGGTCATCGAGAAGATCGTAAACGGCAAGGTCGAGAAGTTCTTCGGTGAGATTTGTCTGCTAGAGCAAGGGTACATCAAGGACCCGGACAAGAAGGTCAGCGACCTGGTGGGTGAGGCCGCCGCCAAAATGGGCGAGAATCTCGTCGTCCGTCGCTTTGCCCGCTTTCAACTCGGGGAAGAATCCGTAGGCGAGGCCTAAAGCGCCATGACAAGGGGCTCGGACGGGATGACGAGATCTTGCTCGTCCGACGGCCTGCGCTACCGACGCATCATGCTCAAGCTGAGCGGTGAGGCGTTGATGGGAGAGGCGAGCTACGGTATCGAACCGGCTACGATCCAGAACGTCGCCGCCGAGATCGAGCGCGTACACTCGCTCGGAATTGAAGTTGCCCTGGTGATAGGGGGCGGCAATATCTACCGTGGAGTTCGCGCTGCAACCGAGGGGGTGGAACGCGCGACGGGCGACTACATGGGAATGTTGGCGACTGTCATCAACGCGCTGGCCATGCAGAATGCGCTCGAGAAGATCGGTGTGCCGACACGCGTCATGTCCGCGCTCGAGATTCGCCAGATCGCCGAGCCATACATTCGCCGCCGCGCGATGCGACACTTGGAAAAGGGTCGCATCGTGATCTTCGCCGCGGGTACTGGGAACCCGTATTTCAGTACGGACACCGCTGCTGCTCTGCGGGCCGCTGAGATTGGCGCGGAGGTGGTTCTCAAGGCGACCAAAGTCGACGGCGTGTACGATTCGGACCCCAAGGTCAACGTTGACGCAGTGCG